>DPYP01000132.1:0-10305 GCA_003545375.1 Lentisphaeria bacterium | reverse complement strand
GACTTGAGCTTCAGCGACACCACGGTCACAGCCCAGTTTATCGAGATCGATGGCAACTCCCTGGCGGTCGATGCCAGCGGCACGTTTTCCGGCGACGCTCGCGGTCATGGCTCGAATGCTGGCCCGGGCGTGGGTGGGGCTGGGACCAACGGCGGTGGCGGCGGCCACGGCGGAACAGGCGGAAATGGTCGGAGCGCCAGCAACGGTGGTTTATTCAACGATTCCTCCTTTGTTCCGGTGTTGCTCGGCAGCGGTGGCGGCAGCGGCGCAAGGTCGGCCGGGGGCACCGGCGGTGGTGCTGTCAAGATCGATGTTGTGGGGATTTTCCGTCTTGACGGGACCATCACCTGCAACGCGGGCACGGGCGGCGACAACACCCACGGAGCTTTGGGCGGTGGCGGTGGCGGCGGCTCAATCCTGGGAACCTGTGGGAGCTTTGTCGGCAGTGGCTTGCTGCGGGCCAACGGCGCCCGTGGCGGTCAGGACGCCTCCACCGGCGGTAATGAAGATGGCGGTGGCGGTGGTGGTGGCGGCGGCCGGATCGTTATCAGCTACGTTAATTCGACCTTTAGCAACAAGAGCAGCGCTCGTGTCGATGGCGGTTCTGCCAGCGGCGGCTTCAACCCGGGTGTCGCGGGTCAGGTTGGGACGATCGGCTTCCTGGACCGCGATGATAATACTCTTGAAGTTTATGGAGGTTGGCGCTGGGAAGAGCAGGACCGCCCCTTCTTGTTCGATCAACTCTCTTCGCACCGACTTTCTAACAACCTCGGCGCTTTAATCCGATGCGGCACCACGAGCGCCTTCAATGTGGATGTTACTGGCGCTGTCTCCTTGGACGTTGGAACCGTCTGGAGCGCGGACGGCCAGGACCTGGTTCTGGACTCCAGCACACTGAGCGCCAACTCAACAACCTTCAGCTTCAGCGGTCAGAGCCTCGAGATCCTCAGCGAGCTTCTGGCGTCCTACTCCTCGTGCACATTGACGACCGCCGATCTGACCCTGAAAGGGGCGCACCACTCGTTTACCGGGGGCAGTGCCAGCGGAACGAACTTTGTCACCCGTGATATGGGTGAGTGGTCGCTCCACGGCGGGAGCGGCTTTGATTTCCAGGACTACGACGTTCGTTGCCAGACCCTCAACCAGGATGGTGGGACCAATATCGGGGCCGATGCCAGGGGTCACGGATCCAATGTTGGAGGCGCCAAAGGCGGAGCCTCGACCAATGGCGGTGGTGGCGGCCATGGCGGAAGAGGAGGAAACGGCCGGAACGCGGCCAACGCCGGTATTTTCAACGACTCGGGCCTGCTGCCGGACGATTTCGGCAGCGGCGGTGGAAGCGGCACGCGCTCGGCTGGCGGCGTTGGAGGTGGTCTGATCCGCATCGTGGCGAGCGGCCTCGCGCGTGTTGACGGAACGATCTCGAGCAACGGCAGCAATGGCGGAGACAACACCCACGGCGCTTTGGGTGGCGGCGGTGCTGGTGGAACCATTCGCATCAAGTGCGCCACCTTTGCCGGTGGCGGTCTGCTGCAGGCCGAGGGTGCTCGTGGCGGTCAGGACGCCTCCATCGGCGGCAATGAAGACGGCGGCGGCGGCGGCGGTGGCGGCGGCCGCATTGTTGTGCGTTCCAAGAGCACCACCTTCAGCAACGAAGCCGGTGCCGAGGTTTCTGGCGGTTCTGCCAGCGGCGGCTTCAATCCTGGCTCTGCAGGTGGCAGCGGGACGGTGGCCTTCATCCGCATTGCAGATAGCGCGGTCACCACTGTTGATAACACGAAGTCTGACGACCTCGATCTTCGACTCTATCGCTCCTGGCGTTGGGAGCCTGCTGTGGAGGTCAGCTTCAACTACGAGAAGATCACCATTAATCCCTCTACGTCTGTCGTTGCCGGCGGTGGCGACGTGACGATCAGCGCGGGCCTCTTTGAAGTAGAAGACTCGAGCTGGGACACCACGGTGGAGAGCACCAATGGCTTTGCCTCTGCCAGCGATGTCACCATCAACACCGGAGACATGATGGTCACTGACAGCACGATCGAGATGGGGAACAGCAATCAGTGGACTGTGAACAGCACCACGAGCTATGAGCAAAGCGGCGCCTCAGCCAACGCGGAGCGATTCAAGATCAACGGTTCTGCGGACTTGAGCTTCAGCGACACCACGGTCACAGCCCAGTTTATCGAGATCGATGGCAACTCCCTGGCGATTTCCGACAGCGGCACGTTTTCCGGCGACGCTCGCGGTCATGGCTCGAATGCTGGCCCGGGCGTGGGTGGGGCCGGGACCAACGGCGGTGGCGGCGGCCACGGCGGAACAGGCGGAAATGGTCGGAGCGTCAGCAACGGCGGAGCCGTCAACGACCCAAGTCTTCCCACGGACCACCGCCTCACGGCCCCTGTTGATCTTGGCAGCGGCGGCGGCAACGGTTCGCGCTCGGCTGGCGGTAGCGGCGGCGGCCTGGTCCGGGTCAACGTGGTTAACAAGTTCCAGGCGGATGGAACGGTCTCCAACGACGGCGGCAATGGCGGTGACAACAGCCACGGAGCTTTGGGCGGTGGCGGTGCTGGTGGAAGCATTCACGTTACGGCAGGCGAGCTTGCCGGCGGCGGTGTGTTCCATGCCAAAGGTGCTCGTGGTGGCCGAGACGCCACCACCGGCGGTAATGAAGACGGCGGTGGCGGCGGTGGCGGTGGTGGTCGCCTGTTCTTCTGCGTCTCGTCGTCGTCCAGCTGGTCAGGTCAGCCGACGACCGAACTCGACACCGCCTTTGTAGCGGGTGGCTCGGCCAGCGGCGGCTTCAACCCGGGCAGCGCTGGCGCTGTTGGGACGATCGTGTTCTGCGGTCTGGAGAGTGTCCCGATGATCAGCCCGGCGGTCTCCGACCTGTCGCTCGCGGACGGCGAGGCGATCACCTACGACCTGACCCCGCACGAGACCGACGTCGAGGACGGACCCGCCAGCGACAGCAACGCGCTGACCTGGGCGGTTGTCGGCGCGGACCCGGCGCTGTTCGCCTTCGATTTAGATCCGGCGACCGAGGAGTTGACGATCACCCCCAATGATGCGGTCACCCCCTGGGCTGTCGTGCTGGGGCTGACCCTCACCGACTCGGACGGCAATAGCGACATGCAGTATATCGCGGTCACTCACGGTGTCTCGGCCTTCCAGCTCGACCTGGTCGCGCTCCCGAGCACGATCGACGCGGACGGCGTCAGCACCTCGAGCATCGAGGCCAAGGTCGGCAGTCTCTTGGGTAACCCGGTCGAGGGCAAGACGATTAACTTCACGATCCTCTCCGGCGGCGGGTTGCTCAGCGCGGTCTCGGCGGCGACCGGCGCCGACGGCGTGGCGAGCGTGACCTTCAACGGCGACATCCAGCCGGGCTCGACCCGGATTCGCGCCAACCATGTCCTGCCGGGGGGGGTGCTCGAGGATGAGGTAATTGTCATCCAACAGGACACGGAGCTCGACCCAGCCATTGCCACCGGGCCGCCGGACATCAGCTTCCACGACCCGGTCACGGGGGCTGAGATTTTCCCCGGCGGCGGCGACACCGTGCTGGTGGGCGAAATCATCGAAGTTCGCGTCAAGGTCACGAACATCGGTGGTCTGGCGACGCCGGCGGGCGTTGAGGTCGAGCTTTTCGACTCGTTCGTGGGCTTCGGCCCGCCCAGTGTCAGTTCGCCGAGCCTGCTGACGACCTTTACTTTGCCGGCGTTGAACCCGATCGCCGACCCGCTCGATCCGGTGCCAGGCAGTTCGGCGGTGGTCAGTTTCCAAACCGCCTTCTTCAACAACGGATTCCACGAGCTGACAGGAATCGTTGACCCGCCCGGCGTGGTCATCGAGCAGAACGAGGAGGACAACGTGGGCGGAATTGCCAGCCCGAACGGCATGGCCTTTGAGCAGAACGCGGACAACGATGTGACCGGCGCGGTTACCGAGCAGAACGAGGGCAACAACGAGTCGGCACAGGGTTTCTGGATCGGCCCGGTCGAGTCCGGCTTCGAGGGTGACAATCTGATCGTCACCGAGTGCAACCTGGAAGCGGCCGGCGGTCGTTTCGTCGGGGCGATTCCGGCCGCCCACCCGGGTGAGGCTGTGCTCGTGTCCGGCCGCGCCGACTACCTACCCTTCATCCCCTTTGATCCGGACCATTCGCTGGGGTTGTCCGCAATGAAGCGCGCTATCGTCTCGCTTTCTGTCACGGATATCCTCGGCAATCCCGTCGAGATCTTCAGTGGCGAAACCCAGGTGATGCCGGCAACGGCTGACTTGGGGCAATTCCGCGCGCTGTACACGATCGGTTCCGTGCCCGGGGTCGACAAGTCGCCGCTGGGTCATTACCCGAACCGCTCAGAAGACGACAAATGGGCGTTCCCCGCACCGTCGGCCCTTGGGCGCTACACCCTGCGGGTGTGCGCGAGCGACACCAGCTTCGAGGGCTGCAGCGAGGTTCAGTTTGAGGTCATCCCGCGCGGCTCGGACCTGGCCTGCACCCCCCCGACTTTGCCCTCGTCCGGTGGTACGGAGGTGGCGCTGCAGTTAGGCCTCCAGACGCAGGTCAGTTCCTCGGTCATGAACCTCGGAGACAACGACGTGAGCGACGTTGTCGTGCGCTTCCTGGTCAACGGTGTCCAGGAAGTGCCCGACCTGATTGTGCCGAGCGTGGCGGCGGGCGCCACGGTACCCGTCAGCTTCGACTGGGTTCCCGAGTGCGGCGATGAAGAGGTGACGATCCAAATCGACCCGGCCGATACGATCGCCGAGCAGTTCGAGAGCAACAGCCAGTGTTCGCGTCAGACGATCACGTTGGCAACCTCCACCTGCCTCGAGCTTCAGGCGAAGTTGTTCGACAAGTTCTGCACCGAGCTGGGCACCGGCAGCGTGGTGAGCATCGACCGCATGTGGGAAAGGCTCGAGGTGTTTCTGCTCCAGTGTTTTGACGGCGTCACCATCTGCGACGACAGCGGCCCCGCGCCCGAAGCCAACGAGGCGTGCCAGGAGGCCATCCGCGAACAGATCGCGGATTTTATCAACGGCCAGACCGGTGATGGCCCGTAGCGGCAACCGGTTATCCGCCGTCGTCTGATCACGGCGGACGAGTCAGTGGTCAGTGGGTTGACCGCAGTTGTGTGGTTGGCGTTGCGGCTTCATTTCTGACGTCTCAGAAAAAGCACCCGCATGACGTAGCCCTGGAGGCTGTCTACAAAAGCCCGAGGACGGATGCAAGCAGGAGGGTGTCAGGTGCCTTCACTGCACGAGGCTCCGAATGCGAAGCAGGAATAACAGCGATGATGTCGCATCATGACGCGCGGCTTCATACTTTCGGCCAGGGTCTTGCCGAGGTCGTAATCGGCATCGTCATCGACCAGGGTGCAGGCGTAGATGCCGACCGCGTCATTTTTCTTTACAACCATTTTGCTGAAGTTGCACATGAAGGCGGCCCGCTGGTCGGCGTTCAGATACGTGGTCATGCAATGCTCGGTGATCTGCGGCACGTCGGGCAGCGAACCGGGCGGCATGAAATCGGGGAACGAAATGATCAGCAGATCTTCGGGCAGCCCGACTTCGCGAAGGTGGGAAGCATAGCTGCGATCGACCGCATCAGTATCCTCGTTCTTGCCGCGCAGGCGGGCGATGGAGACGCCGAAGCCGATCTGGTGCAGCCTTCCGAGGGTACGCAGGGCTTTGCGGAAGTTGCCCTTGCCGCGGCTTTCGTCGTGTTTGACGGGATCGGGGTGGTCGAGGCTGACGCGGAGGTTGAGGCGGTTTGGCTTGTCGATCAGCGGCAGGATTTCGCCGATACGGTTCATCAGTGGCTCTGTTGCATTGGTCAGCACCAGGCAGGGGCGATGGTCGAGGGCGCGATCGAGGATGCGGACCATATCGGGGTTGAGGAAGGGTTCGCCGCCGGTGAACGAGAATTTTTCGACGCCGAGCTCGAGTGCTTCATCGATCAGTGGCGTGACTTCGTCGAAGCTGATGAATTGCAGGCGATTGTCGCCGGGCTTCGAGCCTTCGAGGCAAAACGGGCAGCTCAGGTTGCAGTTGGTGCCGGTGTGGAACCACAACTCCTGCAGAGATTCCGGTTCGATATAGCCGCGCGGCTGACCGTCGTCGGTCTGCAGCCACTCTGTGGATTCAAGGTGATGCATAGAAAAAGACTTCCCGGTGGATATTCATGTAATCGACGTCGTGGTCCTCGAGCCAGTCAGTTGTTTCCTCGATCATGCTGTCGAGGCCACACAGATAGAAATGCGTGGCGGGGTCGATCGGGAGGTTGCCGAGCAGGTCGGTGACGCGTCCGTGGTGGTGTCCGTTGGCGGTTTCCCGTGACACTGCGAGGTCGAGTTGGCAGCGGGTCTGGAGCAAATCGACGAGAACAGCATCCTGGTACTGGCGGACGCCGTAGAGGCAGCGTGGTGGCGGCGGCTCGGTATGGCTGCGCAGGTACGAGAGAAACGGCGCGATACCGGTGCCTGTAGCGATATAGACGAACGGCTGGCCGGCCTCGTGGCTTTGGCCGGGGCGAAACCAGCCGAAGGGTTCGGAGAACTGGATGACGTCGCCCGGCTGCCGCGCCGCCAGGTAGGTGCTGAGAATACCGCCGGTCATCTTACGGATGAGCAGGCTCAGGTGATCTTCGTCGATACCCGAGGCGAGACTGTAGGGGCGGGATTCCGCGCGGTCGGCGGTGTAGGCGGTGATGCAGTCGCCGGGGACGAATTCCATGCCATTGCGTTCGACGACCAGTTCGAAGATCTCCGGCGCCCACCATTTGACTTCAATGACGCGATGGGTTGAGTCCACTTGGCCTCGGTCGTCTAAAGGTTTGGCGTCCGGTTGGGTCAGCAGCAGGCGGCGATGGCATCTGTATCCGCCGACGTGTCACCGCAGTCGAAAGGTCCAAAATGAGTTGAGCGGTCGCCAATGAGGCGGAAGTGTTTGGCGTAGCGTGTTTCGCCGACCATCGCCGCGGTGTTGCCGCAGACCAGCATTGGTTTGCCAGTTTCGAAGATGTGATGGTCATCGAGCTGGAAGCTGTGCGGATGATCGGGGATCGTGCCGAGATAGGTGGCGGCCTGTCCGTAGTTTTCGCAGATGTCCTCGAGCGATTCGAGCTTGAAGGCGCGAACGGTGACCGAGAAGAAGTCGATATTGCCGACCCGTTGTTTGACCTCGGCGTTCAGCATCTGAATTTTCGACTTTTTGACGATCCGGTGGTCGAGGCAGCCAAGACGCTGCATGATACGACGGAAGTCCTCGGTATAGAGCGCGCCGGAGAGGCATTCGCCATAGAGTTCCGGGTCGTCCTTGAGATGCTGCGGCACGCGACGGCTGGCGAAGACGTCTGAGAAATGGAGTTCGCCGCCGGGCTTGAGAACACGGAAGATCTCGGCGAACACGGCTTCTTTGTTGGGAGACAGGTTGATGACGCAATTGGAGATGACGGCGTCGATCGAGTTGTCGGCGATGCCGAGGGCGTTGAGGTCTTCGATATATCCGTGGTAGAATTTGACGTTCGGGTGCGCGAACCCGAAGCGCTCGGATTGGGTTGTGACGTGACGCTGGGCGACTTCGAGTTGTTCCTCGGTCATATCGACACCGATCACCAGGCCTTTCTCACCGACCAGATAGGAGGCCATGTAAACGTCGCGACCCGTGCCGCACCCGAGGTCGAGCACAACGCTGCCGTCGAGCAGTGGCGGAATGGGTGACCCGCAGCCGTAGAAGCGCGAGAGGATTTCATCGTCGATCTGTTCGAGAATCGCACGGTGTTCGACGGGAATGGCGTCGATCGGGCAGCAGGCACTGGTTTTCAGGTCGTCACTGCCTTCGAGTTGCTTGCCGTAGTAGTCTTTAACTGATTCGATAGTGTCGGTATGATCCATGTTCTTTCCACAGTTGGCGGATTTTGTGCTACGTCTGCGATGCAGTTGCTCAGTAGCGCTCCACGATGGCAGAGAGTTTTTCGATCTTTCCCTCGTAGGCGTCTAGTTTCTGGAGATTTTCCTCGTTGCGATTCGGCTGTCTCCTCATCCACGTTTCAAGCTCTGCTTTTGTGGTGCGCAACTCGGCGTGCGCCCGCTGGTATGCTTTGGCGTCCTCCGGCTTCATGCTGTGGGCTTTTTGGGCGATCTCGATGTCTTCTATCTTGTCCTTGATTGCCTGGACCGCTTCGAGTTGATCATAGAAGGCGGTGAAGTTTTGCTCGTTTTCTTCCGGCTCTGAAGCCGTCCATTTCGCAAGCTTTGCGTCTGCCGTTTTGAGTTCGTCGATGTACTTGCGGTAGGTGGCGGCGTCCTTGGCCGACAGCGCGGAGACGAATTTTGCGACACCGCCGCTGCTCTTGACGACGACGGCTTCGGCTTCCTTGATGAAGCTTTCCGGCGTCTTTCCGCGGCCGGCGCCGAGGCGGCCCAGTTCGGTTTTGCCGTCGACATCGACGATGACATAGGTCGGGTATCCTCTGACCTTGTACTGTCGTTGCAACTGGCGATTGCGGTTCTGGTATTTCTCCGGCACGATATTTTTCCCCTTGGGGAAATCGAGGGTGACCATCAGGAGGTTTTCGGTGGCCCAGCGGGACCACTCTTTCTTGGCGAAGACGCCGCGGTCCATGCGGATGCACCAGCCGCACCAGTCGGAGCCGGTGAAGTTGAGCATGATCGGCAAGTCCTTTTCCTTGGCCAGGGCGAGGGCGGCCTTGTAGTCCATCGTCCAACTGCCGAGCTCGGCACCGTCCTTCATTACGTCCGAGGCCTGGCTGTCGTTGCTGCAGGACATCATCAGCATAGCGCTGGCGGCGATAATGGTGATGAATGCGGTGATTGTACCTTGTTTCATTCTTTTCCTCCGCGATATGGCGTCGCTGCTATCAGGAGCATCTGCCATGAACCGTCTCATTCATAGGTCTCAGGGTTTTATGTCACAGAAAGGATACTATCGTGGTAAATGCCATGCAATGCAATCGGGGGTTGGACGCGTGCGGGGCAGTGGATATTCAGCGATGTGAAAGCCGCCGCGTCAAAGCTGCAAGAGAAGAACGAACCACGGATGAACACTGATTGACATGGATGGGAAACTAAACCATAGCCTGATGGCCCGTTCCTCATGCCAGCCAAAGGACTTCCTATTGGTACTGCGATCCGGAAGGCGCTTGTGACGAAGGCCGACGATCGCCCCTGGTATTCGCTGGCCCGTATATTCGAGACAGGCAATTGGATTAATGAATTTTGGCAACTGTGAATGGGGAGACTGGCGAGACATGGTATATTGATCATTTGTTCGGCAGAAATCCACCATCACTGGGATTTTTCCAATGTACAACGACCAGGGTAGGGCATCGACATGTCAATGAATGTCTTGGGCACGGAACTGGAGACATGCTGCATGGATCCGGTGACCGGTTTTTATCGAACGGGCAGGTGTGATACGGGGAAGGACGACCGGGGCATGCATACAGTATGTGTCCGGATGACGGATGAGTTTCTGGAGTTCGCCTGCGAGAGCGGCAACGACTTGATTACTCCGGCAGTGGAGTACGGCTTTCCGGGGTTGGTTGCGGGCGATCAGTGGTGTGTCTGCCTTGGCACGGTTGTCGAGTCGATCAGGGCGGGTAAATCCCCACAGATAGTGCTCGAGTCAACCCATATCAGCGTCATCGAGTTTGTCGACCTCGATACGCTCAAGCACTATGCCGCGAAAGCGTGAATGCCGAGATCGATGGTGCGCCGGCGTCCTCGACTGCCGTGCCGAAGGTCATGATGCCGAGACAGATTGGTGAGACGGGCAGGACAGCCGGGGCCTGTCCTTAATATGTGTACAGGTGTGGATCGGTTCCCCACGCTCTGTCCCGTACGACGTGGCCGCCCTCGGGGAAAAACCAGTTGATGCCGTTGTTCTCTATCGATCGATGTCGATGGATTTCGACATGTCCGTCACCGTAGGCGAGGTTGTTGTCGATGTACTTCATCGGGTACGGCTGGGAGATGTGTCCTTGTTGACCCGGATTGTCGGCATGTGCAGACAGTGATTGGTGGTCGTTGTTCCAGTCGTTATCGGCGAGAATGACGTCGCCTGAATTGCCTGGTTTATGCGGTGCTACATCAAGCTGTGAGTTCGTCGACGACGACCAGTCGTGCGACGGATCGTCCGGCCCACCTTTGTAGGGTGGCGGGCAGAAGCCTGCGAAACGAGCGTAGCCTATGTAGTAGAAGTTGCGATCGGCCTTGTATCCGTAGAGGTTCTTGAACGGGCCTGTGGCTATGCCGGGGGTCCACATTCCGCCGAGCTCCA
>DPYP01000045.1:6020-6700 GCA_003545375.1 Lentisphaeria bacterium | reverse complement strand
CAGGCATCCAGCTTATCTTTGATGAGATCATGAGCTTCCGGCTCGGCTACGGCGGGGCCCAGCAGGTCTATGGCGTAGCGCCGGACCTGACGACGTTCGGCAAGATCATATCCGGCGGCCTGCCACTGGCTGCCTTTGGCGGCCGGGAAGAGGTCATGGCACTGCTGGATCCGAGAAATGGCCCGCCGCCAATTCCGCAGAGCGGCACCTTCAACGGCTCTGCAATCGCAGCGGCTGCAGGTGTCGCCTGCATGGAGCACCTGACCCACGAAAGCCTGGCCGCATTGGAAGCCATCGGTCTCGATATGAAGGCGCGGCTGCAGGCGGTATTTGCGAAAACCGGCACAGCAGCACAAGTCAACGGCTTCGGCTCTCTATTCAACATCCACTTTTCGGCAGAGCCGGTTGTGGATCACCGCGGCACGGTCGGGGCGGATCGTGAAAAACTGGCTCGGCTCTCGATGGCACTGCTGCTGCGCGGGTACTTCATGGCGCCGCGCGGCATGATTTGCCTGTCCACAGCACTCGGACCGGCCGAGATCGAAGGCTTTGCGAGTGCGGTCGAGGATGCGTTGGAATCGGGCGAAGTATAGATGCGGGTGTCACGGGAAAAAGGACAGAAGGGACACAGCGAATCAAATGTCGCGTTTTTTCTGTCCTTTGCATTACTGTCCCTGACC
>DPYP01000045.1:1424-5650 GCA_003545375.1 Lentisphaeria bacterium | reverse complement strand
CAGCCCCTTTCAAACCCCGCGTCCTCTTGGCCAGCCATTTTGATCGTGATGTCACCGCCGAGCCGGTCGAACGTCTGCGGACAATGTCCGCGGTCGACCTGGCGGTGCAGCTGATTGCCGATTGTTTTGCCGGCAAGCGACCGGAGAACCTGCTCAACCCGGATACCTGGGAACAGGCGCGGATTCACAACATAAGGGGACACTGACCATGCCGTCGGGACCGAATGACCAATACAAGATCGTCATCAACTGGGATGAAGGGGCGATGTACAGCTTCTGCCCAATGCAGGCGGCATCTGAGCGCGACGATGTCGATGCCGAGGCGATCAAGGGCATGCTCGAGGAAATCGTCGACGAGCATGCCAAAGCCGGGGTCGACGTCCTGGCACATGGCGTGTTCAGCGGTTTTTTCAGCATGATGCCGTATCCCAGGCTTCACGAACCGGCAGACGGCGGCCGGCATATTCCGGCAAGCAGTGAAGAGCATCATCAGTGGTGCCAGAAATATGGCAAGTTCTGGTTGACCGGCTTCAAAAAACTCCGTGACGCGGGACTCGACCTCGTGGAGATCGTGCTGGCGCGATGTCACCACAACGACATGCAGTTCGTCGTTGCTTTCCGCATGAACGACCGCCATGCCGGGAGCGGGCAGGAAACGACCTACTATCCACGCATCGAGCAGTGGAAAACGGACCATCCGGAGTGGCTGCTCGAGGAACATCCCGGTGGCGTCGACTACAAGTACGAAGGCGTCCGAAACGCCGTGCTCGAATTCGTCGCCGAGGCGATCGAACGCTACGACCTCGACGGCATCGAGCTGGACTGGATGCGCTGGTGCCACATGTTCAAGTCGAGTGAAGCAGCCGAGAACGCGCCGCTGCTCACCGACTTCATCGGCAAAGTGCGCAAGATGCTGGACGATGCCGCCGCGGAGCGCGGCCGGGACCGGCTGCCGCTCGGTGTGCGGATCGCGCAGTCGCTGGACGAATGCGCCAACCTCGGATACGACATAGCGACTTGGATAAAGGACGGACTGGTCGATTACATCTGCCCGACAGATTTTTATTTCACCGATCCCAACACCCCGATCGACGACTTCGTGAACTTGACCGAAGGTACGGCATGCAAGATTTATCCGGGCATCCACCCGTCAATCGCCTGGCAGAGTGATCAAACGCTCATGGGACTGCCCGAGTACGCCGCGGCCGCGCAGAACTTCTACGCCTACGGCGCCCATGGCGTGTCACCGTATAATTTCATGTATCACTGGGGCAAAGTGCGGTCGCCGAGCTACCCCGGCCCGGTAGAGATGTGGCCGAACGCATTCAAACTGCTCACGGCGCTGAAGAGCGCCGATGAAATCGCCGCCAGTGACCGACACTACCTTTTCCATCCATGCTGGACGGGACACCGGGACAGTCATTGTCCGACGGGCGCCTACCGGCACAACATAATCGTCCTTGATCGCAGCACCGACGATCCCCGGGGAACATTTACCTTTCGCATAGCGGAGGACCTCACGGATGATTCACTGTCCGCGACACTCGAGTTCAAGATCACCTACATGATCGCGGCCGACCAGCTGGAGATCGCGATCAACGGCGACGTTGTGCCGGACGATGCGCTTGAGCGCCAATGGTACGTCGGCCAGTCGCCGCAGGAGGGACGACCGTTGGCAGCACACTTCCTGTATCGTATCCCGCTGGGCTCACCGCCCGCAAAGTTCGGCGACAATGTCATCACTATGCGCCTGACCAATCGGGTCGGCATGACTCAGCGCCGGCTCATGGCGCAGGAGTTCGAGGTTTTCGTGCGGAAATCGTAGCCTTCTGGCGGTTTAAACATGTCTGACAAACCAAATGTGATTGTCTGCGTCTGCGACCAGATGCGGCCGTTTGAGGTCGGCTGCTATGGTCATACGGTCGTTCGGACACCTAATATCGATCGATTCGCCGCCAAATCGGCGCGGTTCGAGGTTGCCGTCACCAGCAACCCGATCTGTTCACCGGCGCGCTCATCGCTGCTGACCGGCCAGCAGGTGCGGTCGTGCAACGGCATACTGACCAATGTAAAGGACCGGGACCCGCCGAATCCAAAGCGCGAAATGCTCGTCGACACGACGCTGCCCGAAGTTTTCAGGGACGCCGGCTACCGCACCGCACTGGTCGGCAAGTGGCACGTCGACCCACAGCCTCAGTTGGTCGGGTTCGACAGTGTGGTCTACCCCAACTTCGAGCACCGCAATTATGGGCAGACTTACCGCGACGAGACCGCCGAGCCGTTCGTCGTCGATGAGTTCATCGGTGATTGGGAGCTGCGGCAGGCCCGTGAGTTTCTCGCCGGGGATCGGGATCAGCCCTTTTTCATGTACTACAACATCTCCTTGCCGCACCCGCCCATCGGCCCCGGGCAAATGCCGCCGCGATACCACGACATGTACAGTCGGGACGAGGTGGAATTTCGGGCCAA
This sequence comes from Lentisphaeria bacterium, assembly GCA_003545375.1. Lineage (GTDB taxonomy): Bacteria > Verrucomicrobiota > Lentisphaeria > JABSQK01 > CAJWLW01 > CAJWLW01. Next base: position 3,181 of record DPYP01000045.1, on the reverse strand, counting down.
CGTACCCAGTGCCCGTGATCCCGACAACGACCGGTTCTGGTTCAACACCTACACCAGCGCCGACTACTATTGGCGCTATCAACGACAGGAAGCCCAGGACCCCGATGACCTGGTGCCGGACGATTTCGACCTGGCTGATCTCACCCGGCTCTACTACGCGGCAATCACCTGCACCGACGACCAGTTCGGTGCCCTGATCAACACCCTCGCCGAGCTCGGGCTCGACGACAACACGATCGTCGTGTTCCTGTCCGATCACGGCGACAACCTCGGCAGCCATGGGCTCTTCAACAAGGACTCGCTGATCGAGGAGTCGATTCGCATCCCATTGATCGTTCACGACCCTCGCGATTGCGCGCCGGTACATGACACCACCCATGTTGCCAGCATCATCGACGTGATGCCGACCGTAGTGGATCTTGCCGGGCTGCCAACCCCGGACAGCGTCCAGGGCCAAAGTCTGGCGCCGATCGTGCACGGTGGTGACGACATCCCCGGTGGCCGGGCAGCCTTCATCGAGACCGGGCCAATGATCGGCATCCGCACCCCGACGCATTGTTACGGAATGTCCTTTGACCTGGAATCGCGACGCCCGACCGACAATGACATCTGGTTCTACGACCTGACCGAAGATCCGCTCGAACTGCACAACCTGGCCGGTACCGAAGCACAGCCCGAGCTCGAGCAGGCGCTGCGAAAAGCCCTGTTGGCATGGGATCAGTCGACGCCCTGGCTGCAGGTGCCGGAGCACGGGTGACCGGGTTCATTTTGTTCTTGCAATTCACGTCACATTTTAGTAGAATATTGTCGCGTATGGTGCATTTCGCAGTCTTCCCGCCAAGCGGAGCAAGGCTTGCGAAAGCCATTAACCATTCAAAAAATAGATAGTTGCAACTAAACCGAACCACAAAGCGCAGAGGAGTGTTTAAAATGAAAGCCCGCATAGCAAAAACCCTCAACGGATCATGGATTGCCGCCGTGGCAGCGATTCTGATAGCCGCCACAGCCTACCAGGCCCAAGCTTTCGACTGGGACCTTATGGATGACGATTACGGCAGCAGCAGTGCCAGCATTCACGACTCCTGGAGTGTTCACGTCTGGACGGCTGTTGACTATTCTGACGACCACGTTCACCTCGGTGGGGCTTGGTTGCAGACGAGCCTGAACACCAAGATTGGTGAAATCGTGCTCCCGTCCGCGTTTTCCATGGAATTCCGGCTGCGGGTAACCGCGTTGTCTGGCGCAAACATGCAGTTCAATGTCTACGGTACTGACACACCAGCTGCAGAGATTGCCTGGCGCAACAATGAGAACAAGGACATGATCATGTATGAGACGGCCGCTTGGTCAAATGTGGTTACGCCCGACAACGGATGGGCCGTCGGCACCGGCGAGGGAGACTGGCACACCTACCTCATCACCCTTTCGTATTCGCCGGTCGACAACGCGAATGTGTACAAGATATGGATCGACGACAACGACCAAACGGGTGATCCGGCCGCAACACTCTCCGGCAACTGGGTGAATGGCGGAACTGCCAACAACACTCTCAATTTTAAGGTCACGGAAGACGGTGGTGGAAAGCAAGAGATTGATCTGGACTATTTCCGGATCGGAAGTGGCATTAAAGCACCGCCCGCTTGGGCTGGAGATCTCGCCGCCCTTCAAAGCCAGATCGACAATATCTCACTGACGCCCGGCCCGCAGGGTCCGCAGGGCAAGGCCGGCGCCGATGGTGCCGCTGGCGACTCTGGTGC
>DPYP01000045.1:0-1009 GCA_003545375.1 Lentisphaeria bacterium | reverse complement strand
TGGTGCCGCTGGCGCCGATGCCCCGTGTGTGGCCTGCGCGGATGTCGCCAGCTCAGCAGTCGACCTGGCCTGCGCAATTCTCGGCGAGAACCCGGCGACCAGTCTGGTGGAACTGCAGGAGACTGCTAACACCATTGTCAATTCGCTGATGATCAGCGCCAATACCTGCGAGGAGACCTGCGATATCGGTGCTCAAATCGATGCCGCCATCACGACCAAGCTGGGTGAATAACCCATAAGCGGGACCGCAAGGTTTTTACTACGAAAAGCCCGGGAATCGAGCGATTCCCGGGCTTTTTTGTGCGCGCCGGGCATGGCGCTATCGGCCACCTAAAGACCTGTACCCATCTGCAGCCGAAAAGCCTGATCTGTAATTGCATTCAAAGGGCTTCGGCCGTACTTTCAACGCCTTACACTCTTGAGCCGGAGGTACTGTGAAAGTGGGGATTCATCCCGAGTCCGAACCTGCTCGCTGCTCATTCACCCTCATCGAGTTGCTGGTCGTCATCGCCATCATCGCCATCCTCGCCAGCATGCTGCTGCCGGCGCTGGGCAAGGCCAAGGATTCAGCCGCGAACATCACGTGCCTGAACAACATGAAACAGGGCATGGTGGGGATGCTCATGTACGCCGGAGACAATGACGACAACCTCATTCAGCACACCCATGCGGTCAGCACAGTCCGCGGTGCATGGACCTGGAATTTGGCACCCTACGTTGGTTTCCATGGCTGGGCAAGCCTCACCGGGCCGGTCCAGGTGGACGGCGAAGCTTTCGGCTGGCATTTCCTGCGCTGCCCAAAGGCCGTAGCCCCACACGTCGACCCATGTTACCCGCCGGCACAGCCGGGGTGCGACGGTGCCGGCGGGCCAGCGGCCAGTTACGGCCTGCACTACGGCGGACCGGACACACCGTTCAGCCTGGGCAACGGTTCACGCAAAATCCAGAACGTATCGGATCAGTTCTTGATGGCAGACGACAACGGGTGGGGCTGGCCGTCGCCCACGAT
>DPYP01000457.1:0-7986 GCA_003545375.1 Lentisphaeria bacterium | reverse complement strand
GCCGGACCGTCCGCCTGCTGGTTCGATGAAGCCGGGCGCTGGCAGAATCCACCGGACCTCGATGCCTGGTTCGACGGGGATGCGCCGCAGCTCGATTCGCTGTCGCCGCCGGCGCGCGCCGCAGAAATCCTGGGGACCGGGCTGCGCACGACTGCCGGATGGCAGCGATCGGAGTATCGCGAGCGTACCGGCTATGACTTTTTCGAATTGCGGAGTCTGCAAATCGAAGCCCTGATCGCGGATGGTCTGCTTGAACACAACGACGATGATCTGCGCCCGACGCGGCGTGGCCTGCTCTTCGCCAACCACATTGCCCGAGAGCTGTTGTGAACCGTTCCACGGAAGATAACACAATCAAGGCGCAACGATGATCTGCCTGACCGGCGATACCCATCACGATACGCTCGATACGAACGAGCAACTCTGGCTGCGCGAGCAGGGGCAGACGATCTCCGAGGTCGATGTCAGCCTCGAATATGTGCAGTTGTGTGCGAAGTACGACGTCAAGTGCACGCTGTATGTGACCGGGCGTACGCTGGCTGACCAGTGGACGCAGTTTGAACCGATCGCCACGGTGGAGATCTGTGAAGTCGCCGGACATACGTTCGAGGCTTTCCCGCGGCCGGCCAGTGAGCGACAGAAAGCGATGGCAAGTGGCGGTGTTGCGACTTCACATGCCGGTACGCATGGCAGCTATGAAGACCAGGACGAAGACGTGCGCAGGATGTGCGAGATTGCCCTGGAACGCCTGGGTGCGCCAATCGTCTCCTGGCGTAACCACGGCTTCGTTCACGATGCCAACACCGACGAAATTCTGTACGCGCACGGCATTCGTTACGTTTCCGATGACCTGAACTGGGATAAGCTCTATCCCGAACAGCTCGACAGCGGTTTGATTTCCCATCCAGTTAACGTGATAATGGACCATGATCATCTTTATCACGCCCATCGTACGTCGGCCTACGTTGAAAAACAGCGCGAGAACTGGTCGTTCACGAGCGAGCCCACGAGTGAGTCGTTCACGATCGAGAGGTGGGGCGAATTAGTGATGGAGCAGGTCACGCATATCGCCGCCGCCGGCGGCGTTGCAACTGTACTGGCACATCCGATCTGCATGTACACCGCCGATCGCTTTGCAACATTCGAGCGGCTGCTGCAGGAATTTGCCGCATATCCAGGCATTCACGCTCGCGACGTCGGACAATGCGTGGGCGGTAATCCCGGGGGAAACGATGGCCTCTGAGCGGCACGTATATATCAATGGCGAGCTGGTGCCGGAATCGCAGGCGACGATCTCGATCTTCGACGTCGGCCTGATGTACGGCGTCACGCTTTACGAATCGTTGCGAACGTTCAAGCACAGCTGGTTCCTGCAGAGCGAACACTGGCGTCGGCTCGAACAATCTCTGACCTATGCCGGGCTGCAGGATCTCCTCGACCAGCAGCAGTTCGATCAGGCGCTGGCGCAGACGCTCGAAGCCAACGAACAGTTCACGGATCCGGAGGACGATCTCTGGGGGAACATCCAGGTGACTCCCGGCCAAAGCTTTCCGATGCCGCTGATGGGTGGCGCCGCACCGGCCACGCCAACGGTCATCTGCTACACCGCGCCGCTGCCGCAGAGCGATTACGCGCGCTATTACCGAACCGGCAAGCACGTGGTCACCAGTTTTTTCCGGTCGCCGCCGGCGCAGTCCTATGATCAGCGGATGAAGAACCGGTCACGTTTCACGCACTTCCTGTCGAAGCGCGATGCGGTGCGCACGGATCCGGATGCGTTTGCACTGATGCTCGATACCGACGGCAACCTCGCGGAAGGTACGGGCGCCAATATTTTCGTGGTCCGCGACGGCGTGCTGTACACGCCGAAGGCCCGCAGCATCCTGATCGGCACCAGCCGCCAGTACGTGCTGGGACTGTGCCGCGACCTGGGCATCGAAGCGGTCGAGGAGGACCTGACGCTGTATGATGCCTACACCGCGGACGAGGCGTTCTGGACGACATCCTCCTTCTGCATCCTGCCAATTTCCTGCATCGACGGTCGGCCGATCGGCAATGCCTATCCCGGTCCGCTGGCGGCTCGCCTGCTGGATGCCTGGAGTGACCGTGTCGGCGTCGACATCATCGGCCAGGCAGAGCGATTCGCTGCATCATGAACGTTCTGTGGATCCTTGAAGATGCGCTGCGTCCCGATCACATGGGATGCTACGGCTACAAACGCGACACGACGCCAAACTGTGATCGACTGGCTCGCGAAGGGGTGCGTTTCGACTGTGCCATTGCCACCGCTGCCCACACGCTGCCGCCGATCGTTTCGATGCTGATGAGCCAGTGGCCGGCGACCCACGGAGTCGTCGATGCGCAGCGGTTCATACAGTGGATCGGTGGTGCGTGGGACGGCGTCGAGACGCCGCTGCATTCGCTCGAGCGTGCCGGGTACTGCGTTGATGGTGAGCTGGTCATGCGCTGGGCCCCGCTGGGTTTCACGCGCGACACCCGGAGCGACGATATTATTGCCTACTTCGACAGCCATCGGCAGGACAAGTGGTTCTTCTATGCGGAGCCGTATCCCACCCATCTGCCCTACAATCCGCCGGCCGAGTATTTCGAACAATTTCTTGACGAAACGCCGAGTCCGGAAACAATGGCGCGGATGGAGATCGTGCGGAATTTCCTGATCGTTCATCCCTCCGGCATGATCAGCAAACTGGAGGCGGGCGAGGTGGATCCGCTGCCGGACGACGACGCCGATGAAGCGCATCGCCGCACCGCTGCTGCCGTTGATCTGGAGCCGCAGGACCGGGGCGCTTTGCAGGCGCTGTACGATGGCGAGGTGCGGGTCTTCGACGACCTGGTCGGGGAATGGGTGAGCCGGCTCGAAGCGCTGGGCATTCTCGACGAAACGCTGATCATTCTCACCGCCGATCACGGCGAGGAGCTCATGGAGCGGGGGCACGTCGGCCATTGCTCCTGCAATCTGATGGGGACGCTCTACGACGAGTCGATTCGGGTGCCGCTGATCCTTCGTTACCCGCCGCGGCTGAAGCCCGGTACGGTTGTCGATGCACAGGTCTCGCAGATCGACATCATGCCGACGCTGTTCGAGATGCTCGACCTGCCGCAGTGCGAGTGGATGGAAGGACAGTCACTGCTGTCTTTGATCGACGGGGACAAAGCATTTCGCGAGGTTGCCTTCAGCGAGACGACACCGGCGGGCTGGCAGGCGCTGAGCGGCGACGACCGGCAGATGTTCGCGATCCGTACGGCGAGCCGGAAAGTGATTCTGCACACCGACGCGCGTCGCAGCAGCCGGCGTCTCGAGATCTTTGATCTGGCCCGCGATCCCGGCGAGGTCGACAACCTGGCGGAGTCCCCGCCGGCTGCCGCGGCGCCGCTTATCGCGCAGTTGGACGAATACGTTGCACAGCAGCCGCGTTATCTGGATTGATTGAGCAGCCGGTCGATTTGGAACATCTCGAGTCCCGGATCGCGAATGCCCTGCAGCAGGTCTGCAGACAGCTCGCCGACGACCGGTCCGAACTTGAAGCCGTGGCCGGAGCAGCCGCCGACGATCAGGACGTTCGAATGATCCGGGTGGAAGTCGATGATGAAGTTGTAATCCGGTGTGTTGGTATACATGCAGACATCGTGGGCGATCAGCCTGCCGTTGGCCGTCGGCAGGAACCTCTCCAACAAACCGCGAACCTCGTCAAGTTCACGGTCGTTGATATCGCGGTTCACCGTGTCCGGCTCGACGAACTCTTTGGCATGATGCCGGGCAACCTTGATGCCGTGCCCCAGATCGGGGAAGCCATAGATCATGTTGCCGCCGAATTGCCAGGAGTAGATCGGGCAGATGCCCGGGGCGAATCTCTCGGGATTCGATTTGGGCTCGAACCAGTATTGCACATGCCGTTCGCAGCGCAGCGGCAGATTCAGATCGGATAGCAACGTGCCTAGCCACGGGCCGGCGGAGATCACCAGCTGGCGAGCCTGCCAGGTGTCGGTGGCGGTTTGCACGGTAATCTGGCCGTCGTCAGCCTGCCACGTTTCGACGGCGGCATCGCAGTGCAGCGTTGCGCCGTTGGCTTCCGCCTGAGCGAGCAGCGTCTCGATGCAGGGCTCGACGCGCAGGATCCCGGCGCTGGCATCCCAGAGGCCGCACATGTCCGGATCGGTCTGGAGTTGTGGCCAGCGGCGGCTGATCTCCTCGCGCTCGAGCCGATCGCAGGGAAGGCCGTGCTCACGGCTGCTGGCTTCGGTGTCTTGAATGAGTGCTGAATCAGGCGTCCCCATCAGCACCAGTCCGGATTCGATCAGCAGTTGCGTGCCGGTTGCTTTCTGCAACTCGCGCCAGCATTGGTTGGTGCGCTGTACAAAGGGCACGTAACGTTCGTCGTCACCGTACACTTCGCGGGTGGCTCGGGTGTGACCGTGACTTGAGCCGTGCACGTGCGGCGGCCGTTCCCGATCCATACCCAGCACACGCTGGCCCCTGCAGGCGAGCTCATGGGTGATCGAGCTGCCCATGACACCGAGGCCGACGACGATTGTATCGAATTGAGAAGGAGGCATAAGAAACTTCGGCAGGTTCAGGTTCGCAGTTTTCGCTGGTCACTCCCGCCATTCGGCGGCAGCCGGCTTTTGTCCCGCACAATATGCGGCCACTGGTTCGGGCAATAGATGCTGCGGTGGGAAACAACTGGAAATTTCGGGTTGATCATGCGACTCGGTGCCCGTGGTCAGAATGCCGGCATGATCGTGATGGCGCCGTCGGCGGTGATGATCGCGCCGGTGATGTAAGCGCTGTCGTTGCTGGTCAGGAACAGTGCGGTGTTGGCAATGTCCTCGGGTTGTCCCCAGCGGCGCAATGGCGTCCGCTTGAGGAATGCCTCCTCGTTGAACGACGGATCGTCGAGATTACTCTCGCGGATCATCGGCGTGTAGATTCCGGCCGGTGCGATGCAGTTGACGCGCACCTTCTGCGGCGCGTACTCCACCGCCATGGCCCGGGTCAGCGCCACGGTAGCGCCTTTCGCAGCGGTGTAGGCGGTACACCCGGGGATGCCGCTGATTGCCGCGCTCGAGGCGGTGTTGACGATGGTGCCACCGCCGCCGGCGATCATCATGGGAATGGCATGCTTGCAGCAGTACACGACGCTGTGCTGGTTGATGGCGACGATCTGTGCATAGACGTCGAGGTCGATGTCGGTAACTTTGGCATCGTGCTCACCCCAGAACACCGAGGCGTTGTTGTATAGCCCGTCCAGGCGGCCAAAATCTGTCGAGATCTGCTCGAACGCAGCGCCAACGGCGGCCGCATCGGACACGTCGGTTTCGATGAAGATCGCGGCGTCGCCGATCTCGTCGGCGACCTGTCGGCCCGCCTCCGAATTGATCTCGAGCAGGACGACCCGGGCACCTTCACGCGCGAAAATACGGGCCGCTGCTGCGCCAATGCCGCTGCCGGCCCCGGTGATGGCACACACTTTGTCGTTCAGCCGCATCACGTACCTCTTTGTGTAAGTTCTTGAACATTCCTTATGACGTCGTCGATTGCCAGTCCGACGCCGGCTCGGCAGTAGGTCCAGTCACCGACGTCTTCAACGAATTGATCGGCGATACCCATGCGGCGGAACGCTGTCGTCAGGCGGCGCTCGGCAATCACCTCGGCGACGGCGCTGCCGACGCCGCCAATCACCGTCTGCTCCTCGACCACAAGCATTGCCGGCGCTGCCGCTGCTGCTTCGGCGATGATGTCGGCGTCGAATGGTTTGATTGATGTGGTGTTGATGATGCCGACCGCCACACCGTCGGCGCGTAGTTTCTCGGCGGCCTGCCAGGCATAGCGCAGGGCCGGGCCGTAGGTGACGATGGTTGCGTCGCTGCCGCGGCAGATCCACTGGCTCTTGCCGACAACGTAGTCGCCGTGCGCCGGCAGCGGCAAATCCTCGAGACCGTCGGCACCTGGCGCGTAGTGCTCGGGTGGCCCGAGTACTACGACCGGCCCGTCGATTGCCATAGCCGCATCGAAGGCCTGGCGAAACTGGTCGTCGTCGAAGGCTGTGAGCACTGTCAGATTCGGTACGACCCGGTACAGTGCGGTACTTTCGAGATCGTGATGCGTCGTACCGTGCGAGTTGTTGACCAGCCCGAGCGTCCAGCCGATGATTTTGGCGTTGCAATTGTGCCGGCACAGATAGGTCCTCAACTGGTCGAAGTTGCGCAGCGGCGTGAACGGTGCCCACGCCTGGATCAACGGGATCATGCCCTGCATCGCCAGCCCGGTCGCCAGGGCGAGCTCGTCCTGCTCGGCGATACCGACGTCGAAGGCGCGGTCGGGATACTTTTCCTGGAACGCCACGTCCATCGTATCGACACCGACATAGCAGACCCGCGGATCTTTCGCAGCCCATTCGTGCAGCTTTTCGCTGAACACATTGGCAATTGAGCCGAGGGCAATCTCGCTGACCGAATCACATTGCCGGCGCACGTCGATGCGCAGCAACGGCGCGGCGGCATCGGTCTCGAGCTCGGAGATCGCCTGGTTCAGCAGCTCCGGGTCGATGTCACGACCGAAGCGGCCGCAATGGATGTGCCCCGACTCCAGGAATGACACGCCCTTGCCTTTGATCGTGTCGGCGATGATGCAGGTCGGTTTGCCACTGGCCAGCGGTGCTGCCTCGAGCGCCTCGACGACTTGCCCGATGTCGTGCCCGTCGATGCGCCGCACCGCGAAGCCGAAGGCGCGAAACTTGTCGTCCAGCGGTTCGAGCGGCATCACCTGTTCCGTACCGCGGTCATTCGACTGGTACTTGTTGCGGTCGACGATGACTACCAGGTTTTCGAGGCCGTATTTACTGGCCGTCAGTGCCCCTTCCCAGGACAGTCCTTCCTGCAGCTCGCCGTCGCCGGTGATGATGTACACGCGGCCCGGGCGCTGCTGCGTGCGCATGCTCAACGCCATGCCGGAGGCGATGGAAATGCCGGTACCCAGCGAGCCCATGGAAATTTCCACGCCCGGTGTCGTGGTCGCGCTCAGGCCGTGCAGGTGGCAACCGGCTTCTTCGATATTCTGCAGGTCGTCCCACGGGAAAAAACCAAGATCCGCCATTGCCACAAACAGTGGCTCACAGGCGTGCCCGCGGGAATTGATGAAAACGTCGCGGTCCGCCCAGTCAGGGTTCTGCGGATCGATCCGCAGGACATGATAAAATAGCACAGCCAGCAGATCGGACGAGGACAATGCGCCGCCGGCATGCAGTGTGCGGTTGTTCAGTGCCAGTGCATTGATCCGCAGGAACCTCGCTTTCTCGGCCAGGTGCTTGACCAGTTCACTACGATCCGTCACTATTGTCTCCAATTGGTTTGTCTTGAGTTGGTCTGCTGTCCCTACCCCGTAGTGGCCCAAATTAGTCTGTCCCAATTAGTCTGTCCAGACATTTGCCGATTGGTTCAATTGGCCTTGACGAACGAATGATTCGAAGATCTCGCGGTATAATGCTTGAGATGTCGGAACGTGCCGAATGATCGATCGGGCGAAGCGCTGCCACCTGAGGCGATACTATTGTACGATTTCGGAAGTCAGTTCAGTCCCAGCGGCCCAGAAACGCGCGCAAGGCGTCCAGGCGCTCCTCGAATTGTTGCCGCTGCGTCTTGTAGTAAGCGGTACCGGCAACGAGGACGATCCCGACAAGCAGGATGACGACGCCGAATGATGTCATCTGGTAGTGGCCGTCGAGACGGATGACGATCTTGTAAAAGATCGTGCAGAGATCGACCAAAACTCCGCATGCACCGAACAATAGAAAGACCCGTATTCTGAACAGCGTTCCACAGGCCATGACCGCCAGGCTCAGCAGCAGCATCGTGACATGAAACGCCGGTTGATAACGATCGTCGAGCAGCGCGTAATAGGCGGTCGTCCCGAGCATCGCGGCAAGGGTTGCGGCACGGATCTGCATGCGTAAGCGCTGGCTGAGGTCG
>DPYP01000356.1:9484-11306 GCA_003545375.1 Lentisphaeria bacterium | reverse complement strand
GGCCCGCTCTACTGCCGGACCGAGCAAGTGCCAGCCACCCGGCAGTTTGACCAACCCGTTTGCCGCGACGCCAGTCAGTGCAGTCGCGCCAGCAGTGTCCGCGTGGATCCAGTAGCCGGTCTCGGCATTGACGAATTCCTCTTCCACGTACCGCTGCACCATCGAGTCCCAGCGCCACACGGCATTGGCATCAACAACTCGTGAGCACGTCGCCGCCGTACGGAGCCAGCGCTGCCAGGACAGCGTCCTTCGCCGCCCCATCGTCGACCGCCGAGAACTTGATCATCAGAGTGCCCGGCACGACAGGCGCGGGCTCGCGACCAGGGCCGGGAGCAGCGACAACAAGTATGAAACAGAACCGGAGCATTGCATTAAATCTACCGGTTGTACCAGGCAATGGCACGCCTCACCGTCCTTTCTTCCTCAAGGTCCAGTAAAGCGCCCGTGGCAACGCTTGCACGGCAGATACGGGGAGACTAGGTTACGCACCACAATCACACGATATGGAGTACTACGACCAGTGCACCCTGACCTTACATCCATCGATGAGCTTGCCGCGATCGAACTGGTTATGGAATTGATTGCCATCCCCGGCGGTCCGGGCGACGAAACTGCCGTTGCCGCACGGATCAAAGCCGAACTGATCAAAAACGGTTTTGCGGCACCCAACATCCGGCACGACAAGGCCAACCGCCACACCCGCTGCCCCAGTCCGACCGGCAACATGATCGCCTGCCTGCCGGGTCGCGGCAAACTGCGCAACGCAGCACGACGCCTGCTGTCGACACACATGGATACCGTGCCGCTGTGCGTCGGTGCAGTGCCGGTGCGTAAGTCAAGGAATCGCATCGTCCCCGCCGGCAACACAGCACTGGGCGGCGACAACCGTTCCGGTTGCGCCTCGATCCTCACGGCAATCCGCGAGCTGCACAGCAGCGGCTGCGATCATCCGCCGCTGACCCTGCTGTTCACGGTGCAGGAAGAAGTTGGCCTGTCCGGTGCGCAGCATCTCGACGCGTCGCTTTTGCGAAGTCCGCAACTGGCAATCAACGTCGACGGCGGCGACCCCGCCGACCTGGTGATCGGCGCTATTGGCGGACGCCAATGGCAGGCCGACATTCACGGCATCGCGGCGCACGCCGGCTGCCACCCGGAAGACGGTGCGTCGGCCGCAAACGTTTTTGCCATCGCCCACGCCGCCCTGGTAGCCGACGGTTGGCACGGGAAAGTCGAGCAGGGCCGCAACCGCGGCACGGCGAACATCGGCTCGCTCGAGGGTGGTGACGCGACCAATGTCGTGATGGACCGCCTCGAAGTGACCGGCGAATGCCGCAGCCACAGCAAGACCTTTCTCGACCGCATGATGCGCACCTATGAAAACGCCTTCACTAAAGCAGCCAAGCGGACGAAAAACGCCGGCGGCCGGTGTGCCGGCGTCGAGTTCAAGGTGACCAACGCGTACCCGCCCTTCACCATGTCGAAACGGCACCCGTCGGTCAGCGCGGTTGTCGATGCCCTTGCGGTGACGCGAAAGCGCCCGAATTTTCGAGTCATCGACGGCGGGCTCGATGCCAATTGCCTGACGGCGATACACGGCATTCCGTCGGTGACCATCGGCGCCGGTGATCATAGCCCCCACACTGTCAACGAATATCTCGATGTCCCGGAATATCTCGACGCCTGTCGCGTACTGCTGCAGTTCGCGACTGGACCGAAAGGGTGAAAGGTTGAAGTGGCAGAAAATCTAAAAGAGGCTAAGTAAGGAAAAGAGGCATTCACACGCACCATCCAAACCACTCGACCTTTTCAACCCCTTCAACCC
>DPYP01000356.1:0-9102 GCA_003545375.1 Lentisphaeria bacterium | reverse complement strand
TGCTGTCGCCCGAACAGTTCAATGTCACCCGCTGTGCCGGTACGGAACACGCCTTCACCGGCGAGTACTGGGACAATCACGAGAACGGCACGTACGAATGCGTGTGCTGCGGGGCCGACCTGTTCAACTCCGACACGAAGTTCGACTCCGGTACCGGTTGGCCAAGTTTCTCGGCGAGCATAGACGAGGAAAGTATCGAGGAACGCGTCGACAAAGGTTTTTTCGGGTCGCGGACGGAGATTCTGTGTGCCTGTTGCGACGCGCATCTCGGCCACGTTTTCTCCGACGGCCCGCCACCGACGGGCCAGCGTTATTGTATGAACTCGGCGTCACTGAACTTTCGGCCGGACAAGGATTGATGTTTCGACTCGATTCTTCCTTGGCGATCCCGGCGTACTTGACGAGAGCAACAGTCCGCGTGCAAGCCCTCCGCTGACCCATTGCATACCGCAACATGCGTAGGTAGATTCTGCTGCACTTTCAACATTGACTTTCATCCCGGCAGTGGCTGCACCACCTAACCTGTAACGAGTACGGAATCTAATGCTCTGGCACGAACTCAGCTCACCCGCGATTGACGCCCTGGACAAGAATCTCCCAGTGGTGGTCCCGATCGCTTCCTGCGAACAGCACGGACATCACCTGCCGGTCTTTGTCGATACGATTCAGGTCCACGAAATTGCCACCCGCGTCGAGGCCGAGATGCCGGACCGGATTCTGCTGGTGCCATCCTTGTGGCTCGGGTCTTCACATCACCACAAGGATTTTGCCGGGACGATCAGTGTGCGGCCGTCGTTGTTCAGCGAGATGATCATGAGCATCGCCGAGAGCATTCTCAACACGGGCTTTCGGCGCATCGTATTTCTCAACGGGCACGGCGGCAATGTCGTGCCGGGCTCGGCGGCCCTGACCGAGCTGGTAGCCGATAACGACGATGCCGACGACGCCTACCTCTGTCTGTCGTCATGGTGGGCGGTCGCACAGAACAGCATCAGTCAGGACAAGATCGAATCGGAAACGGCGGGCGTGTCGCACGCCTGCGAGTTTGAGACGTCGTTCATGCTGCATGTGCGGCCGGACCTGGTCGACATGACAAAGATTAAACCGTGGACATCACCGCTGTCATCGAAATGGCACACGATAGACAGCATATCCAACCGCGTCCCCATTTTCCGCCGCTTCCACCGGATCACGGACAGCGGGCACACGGGGAAACCGGAAACGGCGACCGCCGACAAGGGTAAGGCGATCTACGATGCGGCTGTGAGCGATATGAAAGCGTTTTTAACGGAGATGGCTACCTGGCCGGAACTGCCGGTTATCAAGAGATCGTGATACCGATTGGATGCAGACAGGTGATGGAACGCGCGGTCGTCGATCGGCTGGCAGACCGGTAAGCCATGCGGTAGGTTTTCCCCACTCTCACTGCCTTGTATGTCTACTGTCAATCTAAAACTGAAAGAAGCGTGAAAATGAAGCACACAATCAACCAGATGACGATCCTCGCCCTGATCACCGCCGGCCTGATGATCGGCTGCGCCAAGAACCCCGCAGACGACGCCGCCAAGGCGAAAACCTCCACACCAGGCGGCGCAAAGGCGTCGGAGATCGCGGCGGATGCGGTGAGGTACGTCATCGTCTCGGGCTCGACGATCAAGTTTGTCGGTGCCAAGGTCACCGGCCAGCACAAAGGCGGGTTTAATGAGTTCACCGGATATTTCCACATATCCAAAGGCGAACTCACGGGCAGCGATCATAAAATCACGATCGATATGGAATCGACCTGGAGTGATGCCGAAAAGCTGACAGGCCACCTCAAGCACGAGGATTTCTTCAATGTCGCGAAGTATCCGGAAGCCGTTTTCGAACTGAAGTCGGTTACCGGGAAGCAAGAAGGCAGTACCCGCACGCTGATCGGCGACCTTGATTTCCACGGCGTCAAAAAGCAATTGGAAATCGATGCTGATGTGACCGAGAAAGACGGTGTCCTGAGTATCAAATCGGAGTTTGCGCTCAACCGGTTCGCGTTCAATGTCGCGTACCCAGGTAAGAAAGACAATCTGATCAAGCAGAACGTTTTGGTGACGATCGACATCACGGCGAAACCGGAAAAATAGCGGGCATCGCAATATTTCGCAGCAAGCTTCAGGGCGGTTCTACATGCGACCGCCCTTGTTTCCGGAGCGGTACGGCCAACCCCCTCCCACAGTGTAGCCATCTCGATACAGTCGGTTATAATTGTTTCCCCGGTGCAGTCGAGGCCCGCCGACGGCGAAACCCCGGGCAGCCCGTTTCGGTTTGTATCTGTCGCGTGGCGACGTCGACGGGAGTTCCCGGGATTCGGCTGCTACGACAGGCAAACTGGCGAACGAGGGATCTGTCGGTAACGTAACTGATCCGCACCAGCACTGCACGACAACTTCAAACACCGAGCACCGTTATGACCATCGTACCGACTACCAAAATATCCTACGACAAAGCAACAGCCGTCTTCGACGCAGCGGCAGCAGACGGGCTGGACTGCCGCTGCATCGATGATCCGGAAGCCGACATTGCAGCGGGCGTCCGCGAGTGGTCCAGCCGCTATGCGATCGTCGGCGTCTATCCCTATGTCGGGGAAATCTACGAGGCAATGCCGCGCGGCGGTGTGCTGGCACGATTCGGCGTTGGCTACGACAGCATTGATCTCGACAAGGCAACGGCGGCCGGTATCATCGTAACCAATACGCCCGGTGTGTTGTCACATGCCGTTGCTGAATTCACGATTTACCTGCTGCTATCGATCGCCAACGGTGAAGTTTTGCACGGCAGCAGCGGACAGTCCTTCGAATGGCGACCGTTGCTCCGGCCCGCCGAACTGCGCGGCAAGACACTGGTGGTGGCAGGTTGCGGAGCTATCGGCAATCGTGTCGCCCGCACCGCCGCACTGGGCCTGCGCATGAACGTCGTTGGCATCGAAGTCTGCGATTTCGACGAAGAAGCGCTCAAAACGCAATACGGCTACAGCCGCATCGTCAAGGACTTCGACGAAGTTGCGGACTCGGCAGATTACGTCACGCTGCACGTGCCGAGCACGCCGAGCACCCGTCACTTCATCGATGCGTCGCGCCTGCAGGCGATGAAGCCGGGAGCATGGCTGATCAATACGGCACGCGGGCCGGTGGTCGATGAGGTTGCCTTGTACGATGCCCTGGCTGCCAAGACGATCGCCGGCGCCGCGGTCGATGTCTACGCGACCGAACCGTACGCGCCGGCAGCAGACGGCAAGGACCTCCGCACCTTGCCGAACATCATCATGACACCGCACGTCGGTAGTGCCACGCCGGAGAGTTGTTTTGCCATGGCGCAGCGCGCCTTGCAGAACGTCAGGCTGGCGATGGCGGAAAATTACGAGCAGATGGATATCGTCAATCCCGCCGTGCTCGACGAAATCGGCCTGGGGTGAAGCTGCTTTGGCTTCGCTGGTCAGCCGTGATTGCGCACCACTAGAATCCGGCCGGGAATCTCCACTTGCAAGCCTGAGAGCACCAGGCAGATAGACGCTCAGCGTCGTGCCGGCACATTGACGATGCGTGATTTTCACACATAATGTGCCCGGACGATAGAATTTCGACGACTCCACGTGTTCGATTGATGATTATAATTTACTAAATAATAACAGGTTACATCTCTACATCAACAACGGCATGCGATGGCATGGTTCATGCTTTTCCTTTGCATATCCTCCACTGGCAAGGGCATGAAAATGGATGACAAACTAAAAGGCAGATCGAGGTTGGAGATCCGCGCGAAGCCGCTGCGGGGCTGGCTGTTCTGGGGCGGTTGGCTGGTGCTGGGCCTGTCATTGATGATCTTTCTGATGGTCGGCGCCCTTATCGGCACGACTGGCGGCATGGTGTACAGCGGTGAGTCCATGGCACTGGGCCTGGTGCTGGTCGGCATCCTGCTGGCAATGGATGCGGTCATCGCCTGCGGGCTGTTTCGTATGTTGCAGGAATCGAAGACGCGCTACCTCTGCGACGACGACGGGATCCGGCAGATTCGGCCTTTCAAACGACGCGCCGCGGTGTGGTCCTATATCGGCGACGCGGAGTACGTACCAAACGGCCTGTTCACCGGTGAGCACATCATTCTGTTCGACCAGAACAATCGCGAATTGATGCGTATCACCCATCTCAGCAACCTGCCGGGTAACGGCTATCCGCTGGTCAAGGTGCTGCGCAATAAGCTGAACGGATTTTTCCCGCAGACGATCGACGCGCGAGTGAACTGATTTTTTGTGCGGGCTCGGGGCCGGCTTGTAGCCTGGCACGAGATTCTCGGGGTCTTACAGATCAGGCATGGGGCCGGCTTGTTTGGGAAGGCTTGGCCGGCCCCGTGCCTGTATCTTTTCTGGATGGACGATGCGGGACTTAAACGCCGTAAAATGACGGGCACCGAGGTTCGGCGAACGTAAGTCGTCCTACCCGGAGTGCTCGAGTTGCAGGGTCATCGTCGTGCGGTCGCACAGTTCGGGCGGGCCAAAATACTGAATGGCCCCTGGGAAAAGATAACAATCCTCGATGGCCCAACGTTGACGTTTCGCCGCAAAAGCCTTGAACGGGCCGCCATCAAGATCGACCAGCGCCTTGCGAATGACGGGGGTCGGCCTGCCGCGACGGTGTTCGATGTGCAACATGGCGGTTGCCGGCACGCCGCCCGGCTGCCAGTCGACCGCCGGCGCGGTGAGGTTGCGTACACATGAAATGTAACCGGTACGCCCAGCGCCCAGCAGGGCGGCAGCGGAGTAGCCAAGGCCATACGTGTAGTTGACGTCAAAATTCGTCGGCATGGCACAGCGCCCTTCGTAGCCGAAAAAATGGTCACGGGTCCTGTAATTGCCGATATAGGTCTTTTCGGCTTTCATCTGGTCAAGGCGACGCCCGACCATTCTGATCAGCAGCTTTTCGGTATCGATCAGTGAGACCTGCACGTTGCCATGGGGATCACGGTCCTCGACGAGCTGGCGGCGGATGGAATCGGGAAGCGAATGATAGACCACAGCGGAGTGTTCCGTAAGCCCGATCTCGATCAGTACTTCGGTTTCGGCAACCGCCAGCATTTCGGCCAGATCGTCCATGGCTGCATCGGCCAACAGATCGTTGAGTTCGGCGATCAGCACCTTGATCTCGGGAATAAACTCGATGAGCCCTTCGGGCACGAGGACAATGCCGTAATTCTTGCCGAGCCGGGCACGGGCGGCGATGGCATCGGCTATTTCGTTGACGATTTCGTTGAGTGTCTGTTTCCTGTCGGCAACTTCCTCGGAGATCAGGGCCAGGTTGGGCTGCGTCTGCAGCGCGCATTCAAGGGTGATGTGCGATGCGGTGCGTCCCATGAGCTTGATGAAGTGCCAGTATTTGCGGGCCGACGCAGCGTCGCGGGCAATATTGCCGACGACATCGCTATACTCCTTGCTGGCAGAATCGAAGCCGAAGGAGGTTTCGATGAGGGCGTTCTTCAGGTCGCCGTCGATGGTTTTGGGGCAGCCGATGACCTGGATACCCGCGTCGTGCTGAACGAAATACTCGGCAAGAACGCAGGCGTTGGTGTTCGAGTCATCGCCACCGACGATGACGATACCGGTGATGCCGCGGGCCTTGCAGTTGGCCGCGACTTTGTCGTATTGGGCAACCTTTTCCAGCTTGCCGCGGCCGGAACCGACCATGTCGAAGCCGCCGGTGTTGCGATGGGCATCGATGATGTCGGCGGTAAGCTCGACACCATCGTCGTCGACAAGTCCGTCGGAACCGCCGCAAAAACCGAAGATCCGCGACTCGGCGTGTTGCGATTTCAGCCCGTCGAACAGGCCAGCGATCACATTGTGGCCGCCCGGTGCCTGGCCGCCTGAGAGGATCACACCAACGTTGATAGCAGAACGCCGGGTGTCGTCGCCGCGGGTAAACTGGATGAGCGGCAGGCCATGAGTGTGCGGGAACTGCTCGGGAATGCCGGTCTGGTCGGTGAGGAGCGGTACCCCGTCAACACCATCGGCCGCAACGCACGCTCCGTGTTGCTGAAAAACGCGCGGCAACTCCGGCATGAATGCCAAGCGGAGTTGCTGCAGGGGTGAAGTTTCCCGACTCATCCGTCTCGATTCCGTTTACTGTTTGTGCTGCTGAAGGCGCCACTATCTCATCAATTCGCGACCAAGCAATTTATTGATCTTCTCGGTGCTGTCGAGAAGCCGCGTGATGGAATGGTCCTGATTAAAGCTGTGTATGAACTTGGCAATAAACCGGGTCGCGTCGGCAACAACGAACCATTCACGTTCCAGAAGTTCCGGCGGAATGTACGTGGCGTTGGTGGCATAGAGGCGGTTGAACAGGCCGTCCGCGTAGGCCTCGTCAAAGGCCGTGGCACCACCGGAAAACAATGCATAGGTGACGGCGAAGTAGACGCCTTTGGCGTGGCGTTCGCGAAGTTCAGCGGCGGTTTCGAGCAAGCTGCCGCCGGAGGCCAGCATGTCATCGACAACGAGTACGTCCTTGCCGGTCAGGTCGTCACCGAGGAATTTATGCTCGATGACAGGATTCTTGCCCTCGACGACACGGGTCAGGTCGCGGTATTTATAGAAGCCGGTAAGGTGCACCTGGAAATGCTCGGCAAAGTACCGGGCGCGTTCCATGCCGCCGAGATCCGGACTGCAGAGTACGAAGCTGTCGGGATGGATCCTGATCTGATCTCCGGCGTCCTGCAGCATACATTCGATCAGTTGATAGGCGCCGTGCAGGTTTTCGAGGCCGTGCATGGGTATCGCATTCATCACATGTGAATTGTGGGCATCGATCGTCATGACGGAGTCGACACCGAGATTGACGAGCTCCTGCAGGGCTATGGCACAGTCGAGCGATTCGCGGCCGTACATCTTGTGCTGTCGGCTCTCGTAAAGCAGCGGCATGACCACGGTAACACGCTGAGCCATGTTTTTCGCCGCGCCAAGCTGCCGCTTGAGATCCTGAAAATGCTCGTCCGGCCCCATGGTCACTTCGGTACCGTAGCGCTGATAGGTCACGCCATAATTGCCGATATCAACGATGATGAACAGATCCGTACCACGGATACTGTCGACGATCACAGCCTTGCCTTCGCCGTTCTGGAAGCGGGGATTGTCCGACTCGCGCAAGAACGTGGGGGGCGCCTGTTCACCGTTCTCTTTGAAGATCTCACGCAACTGCTGGTCAACGACTGTCGCCAGTTGACGACCTCCGGGCGTGGCGAGAATGGCAATCGGGAATCCGCGAATTTGGCTGTTACTGTTGAACATTGGCTGAGTCCCGGGGCTGGCCTGGATTGAGACGGGAATATAATCGGCATCCGCAGGCTGTAAAACCTGCCGCAAAATCTCTTCAGAATCAGGACCACGTCGGCGGTTTCCGGCAGTGCCGGTTTTTCCCAACGGGCATCCCGCATTCAGCGTCGCACTGCGCTCGTCTGGAAAATTTCACGCTACGATCAACCACCCGTGTTCGTTGAGGAGAAAATTGAAGCACGCTGCCCGCGTTGAGCCTCAGGCTTCCGCCAGATGTCGCTGCAGGACAAGCTGCGCCAGGGGCACGTCCGCCGGCAACAGATCATAGCCAGTAAGGTCGGACAACGGCGCCCAATGGTACGCCGTGTGGACTCGGCACTCGGGTATGCCAACGCGATGGTGGCAGTCGTAGGCAAGCAGCCGAATCGTGCGAGCACCGTAGCAGAAAACCGATTCACCGACAAATCCGCCGACGGTAACATCGATAGCAAACTCCTCCTGCAACTCGCGGCGCAGACAACTCTCCGGCGTCTCGCCCGGGGCGATTTTGCCGCCCGGAAATTCCCAACCGCAAAGGTCGTCGTCCTGGCGCCGGGCAATGAAAATCGCTCCAGCCTCGATCAAGATGGCAGCGGTAACGTCGATCATACCAGGTCGATGAAACGTTCGGCCAAGTCATCGTCGTTGATCGCTTCAGTGACGTATGTGGCAACGCTCCGACGCAGATCAAGCCGCTCGGGACTGGGCTTGAAATGGTGGAACTTGTCGAGCACGACCATGACGACCGGACGCATGAGGTAGCCGCGGTTGACCGCGACGACCTTGGCAGTCTCCTCAGTGCTGAGCTGCACCCACGTACCGACCGGGAAAATTGTGAGCTGATTCAAAAAAAGTTTGACGTAGGTCGGATGAAATTGTTCTTTGAGATCCTTGCTGAGAATACGCATGGCATCGTGCGGCGACAAACGGGAGCCCTGGTCACGACAATTGATCAGATGCACGAAAACATCACAAATCTGATTGAGCGTGGCGAATTTTATCTCGAGATTGTCGTTGTACGTGTCGGTCAGCCCGGAGTCGTTGAACTTGGCAATGCCAACGATGCTCTTGACAGTGTCGACGTTGAAGTGGAGAATCTTGATAAGATTGAGGTAGCGGTCGAAATCGCCGGGCCGCTCGCTGAGGGTCGCCAGGACAGCCTCCGGTGTCGTCGGCAGGCTGTCACGCGACATGCCCAGATAGCCGACATTCTGCAGAACAGCGCTCATCCCGAGATAGGACAGTTTGTCTGGTGCCAGGTCCAGGGAGATGCCGATCTTGAGGCCGTAGATCATCGCGTTCACACCATACAAGACGACTTCCGGCGAACGAATAGTGCCGACTGCGCGCTCAACCATAGCCAACGGCGCGTGGGACATTGCCAGGAGCATGCGATCATCGTTACGCAACTCGATGATCACCTTTTCGACGCGCCGCAGCACAGGCGTCGCGTCGACAGCAATGCCTTGTGCCAGATTGTCGGCAACGGCGCACATCTGCAGCACCACCTCGTTGTACAGCCGCTTTGCTTTGATGATCTGCTCCGGCGCCATGCCTTCGAGGGTCGCCGCGGCGGAGCCCGCGGTGTCATCGAGCGGTGCCGGTTCGGAAGCAACTTTCACCTCGCCGGGAACAGGCGGCCGATTCGGATCCGGCGGTGGATAGGTGCCTGGAACTGGCGTCGGCACCGACACCCAAGTGTGCTCAAGCCCCGGCGGCGGCGGCGGCGGTTGATCAGCGGGCCATCCAGGCGGTGGGTACTGCGGCGGCGG
>DPYP01000294.1:0-5117 GCA_003545375.1 Lentisphaeria bacterium | reverse complement strand
GGGCGCAACGCGTCGTTGACACTTGTATCGGCACTGACCGGGTGTTCCAGCTGCTGGAGCACCGGCCCCTGATGGCGGTTCGCGAAGTAGTCGGACGGCAGCAGCAGAACCGGCAGGCGGTTGGTCGTCGCGGTGGCCGCGCCAGTCACCATGTTGGTGGCGCCGGGACCGATCGATGACGCGCATGCCAGGGTCTGCATCCGCTGTGTGCGCTTGGCCAAACCGCTGGCTATGTGAACCATCCCCTGCTCGTTGCACGGCTGATAATACGGCAGATCCTTGCCGTATTCCTCCAGCGCCTGGCCCAGCCCGCATACGTTGCCGTGACCATAGATGCCAAATACGCCCGGTATGAGCCGTTGCCGGGAACCGTCGCGTTCGCTGTATTGAACCGACAGAAAGCGTACAACCGCCTGGGCGGTTGTGAGCCTGATTGTCTTTTTCTTTTTCGCCATCTTCAATTCCTCACATGATAGATCAACACTGAATTCTGTCGCAACGAAAAATTATCCGACAATCGCTGCATTGCCATTGCGCCCTTCCAATTCCGGGCCGATCGGTTCCGGGCCTGGGTTCCCGCCGGATTGAACAGGCACAGAGGTCCGTTCTACCAGGGAAAATGGAAGTTCACGTCATGCAAAAAGTGACGAGCGGCTTTACAGTTCAATCTCACGAGCAGAAATGCACCGTACCCCAAGGAACTAACGTATTCGGAGAAACACATGCCGACCAAGATCACCTCCATCTCCGTCCGCGACATTCGCTTCCCTACATCCGAAGGCCTGCACGGCTCCGATGCGTTCCACAAAGATCCCGATTATTCATGCCCATACGTGACGATCGAGACTGACGTCGCGGGCTTGACCGGAAACGGTATCGCATTCACGCTCGGACGCGGCAATGAAGTCTGCGCTGCGATGATCGAGGTGATGAAGGACATCGTTGTGGGTCGCACCCTCGAGGATATCATCGCAGACATGCGCAGCTTCTGGTTCGAGCTGGCCAACGACGGGCAATTCCGCTGGCTCGGCCCGGAAAAGGGCGTCGTGCACTTCGGCGTCGGTGCTCTGGTCAATGCGGTCTGGGATCTGTATGCCAGGAAAGAAAACAAGCCGCTGTGGCAGTTACTCGCCGAGATGTCGCCGGAGGCGCTGGTCGACTGTGTCGAGTTCCGCTATATCAGCGACGCGCTGACACCGGACGAGGCACTGTCCATCCTCCGTGAGCACGCGGCAACGCGCGCTGCCCGCGCTGAAGAACTTGCCGGTATCGGCCTGCCGTCCTACACCTCCAGCGCGGGCTGGCTGGGATACAGTGATGATCAGGTTCGTGATCTGGTGCGCACCTACATGGCTGCCGGCTGGACCCGCTTCAAAATGAAGATCGGTGTCGATGTCGATGCGGAAGTCAGGCGAGCCGCCCTCATCCGCGAAGAAATTGGCGCGGACGGCGCACTCATGGTCGATGCGAACCAGGTCTGGGGTGTCGAGCAGGCCATCGAATACATGCAGCATATCGCGCCGCTCGACCCACGTTGGATCGAAGAGCCGACACACCCCGACGACATCCTCGGGCACGCCGCGATTGCCAAAGCGGTGGCGCCGATCGGGGTGGCCGTCGGCGAGTGCATCAGCAATGCCGTCCAGCACAAGCAGTTCATGCAGGCGGGGGCGATGTCCTTCTGCCAGATCGACAGTTGCCGGCTGGGCGGGATCAATGAGGTGCTGGCAGTCCTCCTGATGGCTGCGAAGTTCGGAATTCCGGTGTGCCCGCACGCCGGCGGGGTCGGACTGTGCGAGCATGTGCAGCACCTGGCCGCTTTCAATTACGTCGCTGTTTCACCGTCACTCGATGATGTCATGATCGAATATTCTGATCATCTCCACGAACATTTCATCGATCCGGTCGTCATGCGCGATGGTCGCTATCAGTTGCCGTCGCAGCCGGGCTACAGCATCACCATGAAGCCGGCGTCTCTCGACGATTTTGAATTCCCGCAGGGCGCCGAATGGCAGAAACGACAATGAAAAAATCCTGACTTTCTCGCCCTCACCCGCAACCGACAAGGATTTCGCCGTCGGCAGCGGTGACAGCTACAGGTGGGACTGTCCGGTCATGTCGCTGGTCGAGGCCGCACCATTCAGTGGTAGCGCAGCGCTTTCTTGGCCTCGATCTCCTCGGCATCCATCTCGCGCAGCAGGGTGCCCCAGTGCTTGTACGGTGTCCTCGGATAAGCGTGAAAGTAGAAACCGGTGTCGCGCTCGTAACAAACGTTCGACGCGGCCAGATCGGTCTTCAGCCCGAGGCGATCGCGAGCGGCAAGCATATCTTCGGTGAGATCAAAGCCCTGCTCACTCCAGCCACGGCCGCTCTTCGGCGTGCCCTGCCAGTTCTTGCACATCTGCTCGGCCAGGCAATACGCCATGTAGTGGATATAGAAGATGCGGCGAATGCTGTCCGTGGGATTGCCGACCGAGCCGTGTGGCGCACTGATGCAGTGGAAAAGCACGTCGCCCGGCTCCATCTCGATGGGCACGGCCCCGTGATCCTTGAACATCTCTTCCTGTGAGCGTCCCTCGATCTGCACGTTGCCCACAAGGTGATGGCCGGAGATACCCCAGACACAACCGTTTTCGATGGTCGAGTGGTCCAGGTAAATATCGGTGTCGAAATTCGGCGTCGACTGCGTGAGCGGGTACGCCTCGGCGTCCCTGTAGGGCGGGTCCTGGTGCCACAGGATCGGGACCATGGAACGCGGCGTCTTGCAGACATAGGAATCATTGAGCGGCAGGAACGCTTCGCCATAGCACTGACCGATGGCAGCGAGCAGTTCCGGCTTCACGGTGACGGCGCGGAAGATGTCGCCCCGGTTCCACATCATCTCGCTGCGATAGTAGGTCTCCCGCCCAGCGATGTTTTCATTGAGGTGGTCTTCGCCCTGCCCGGCAATTCCTGCGGCAGTGACATCGTCCGCCGCAGCTCGTAGCAGCGCCAGTTCCTCGCCCTGGAAGACCTGCGGGATGCGCAGAAATCCGTCGCGGTGAAATTCATCGATTTGCTTTTGGGTCAGCACGACATTCGGGTTTGGTTGAAGTGCGTGGTCAGACTCTGGTCGCGGAACATTCGGCCGGCCCACGCCGGTGTCGCACCCAAGATGTATGCACAATGTATCCAGTGCAACCCGCGGATCGTTGAACGTTAGGGAATGGTGCCCCTGTTGTTCGCTTACCCGTGGCAATCTCTTTAGATCAGCATGCGCCAGCCGATTACCAGCACCAGGATCGCACTGACGGCCAACCAGATGATGACCGTTTGACAGCAGATCGAAAGGACTCTCGACAGGACAGGATCCAGTCAATCCAATAATTCCTGTCCGAGAAATTCTCCCTGCAGTGTATATTGTCGACCTATGCCTTATCAGACAGTTCCGAACAACGTCAAACTCTATTATGAGCGACGCGGCGATGGCCCGCCGCTGCTGCTGATCATGGGCACGGGTCTCGACCACACCTGCTGGAACGCTCAAGTCGATGCCTATGCCCCCCGGTACGATTGTATCGCTTTCGACAACCGGGGCACCGGCAAGAGCGAAGCGCCGGACGAACCAATCACCATGCAGCAACTGGCTGTCGACACCGCCGGGCTGATGGACGGGCTCGGCATTTCGCGCGCCCATGTCTCCGGGTTATCTCTCGGCTCCTGTGTTGCGCAGGAACTCGCGCTGATGCGTCCCGAGCTCGTCGCGACACTGCAGCTGCACGGCACCTGGGGACGCGCCCACGGCTACGCAGCCCGCAAGTTCGAAACCCAGATCCGCATGCTGCAGTCGCTCGATATGCGGGCCTTCTACGAGATCAATGTGCTGTGGTTCATGACGCCGGAATTCATGCAGCAACACCCGGCGCTGGTGGCCCGGCAGATCGATGCGGCGGTCAGCAACAACCCCTCGAACGAGTCGCTTGTCCGCCAGTATCGCGCCGACCTGGCGCACGACGCACTGGATCGGCTCGGTCACATCCAGGCTCCGACACTCGTCACCGTCGGCAGTTTCGACCTGGCGACACCGCCGCTGTATGCCCGGGAAGTGGCGGCGCGCATCCCCGGCGCCGAGCTGGTCGTGTTCGAAGGCGGCGGCCACCTGCATAACGTGGAGAACCCGGAGGAATTCAATCGGGTCACGCTCGATTTCCTGCGACGGCACAGCTTGTGAGGCTTCGGCCTTGATCTGCCGCGCAGGATCGAACCGGGTCGTACCGCCGTTCAGCAAAGGTTGAAGTTCACCGGCCGGCGGCGGATCCCTCTGCTGGTCGTCAACCGAGCACCAGGCCGGTCTCCAGCCACCGTATTCGGTCCTCGAGGTACGGGTCTTTCGCTTCGCGCAACCGCGCCAGCGCCTTTACCCGGTCGTAATCGAAGCGCTCGATGGCTACCTGCAGTTCACCGCCTTCGATGGTGATTGCGAGAAATGTGCTGTAGATCTGCGCGGGCGCCTCGAACACTGCCTCATCGCCCCAGGAGGATATCGATCCATCCGGATGCTGCACGCCCAGCAGCAGTCCGGCCGTCGAACCACAGTTCGCCACGCGACCACCATCCTGTTCCCCGACGAAAGGGAAATGGGTGTGACCGACGATTGTGAGGGCGACCGCCGGATCGCCGAACCAGGAAACCAGCTCGGACGGCTTGGCCATCCACGATACGCACTCACCCGTGAACCTGCGATGGCCGTGCGTGACCCGTATGCGCTTAGCCTTCCAGCTCAGGTCGAGTATGAACGGCAGGGATTGCAGGTACCCGGTCTGCCGCTGATCGAGCCTGAGAAAACCGCCCGCCTCAGAATACGGCGGGTGCTCACCCTCTCCGCCGCGCAGCGCCCCCTCTTGCAGTGAGCCCTCGTCATGATTGCCGGCCACGGCGAATTCGCCAGCGCGAGTGCGGGCCCATTCCATGGTCTCGACCGGGCTGGCGCCACCGGAAAGAATATCGCCGGCCACCACCACCTGCGCCGAGTCGGGCCATGAGTCGATGATTTCATCGAGAACCTCGAGCGGCTCGATAAAGGAATGGAGGTCGCTCATCACCAGCAGGGTGTCAACCGTCTCACTCACCTCGATACG
>DPYP01000137.1:0-5258 GCA_003545375.1 Lentisphaeria bacterium | reverse complement strand
GCCGGGGGGGCAGGTAATTCGGCCCCCGATTGTTCGGGCTGCTTGCATACCGCCAGCAGCACACAGCCCAGGACTATACACAACGATATTATGCCGGCAGCCGGAAGTTTGGGGGCTTCTTTACTTTGATTCATTGTTCCCGATCTCCTTTTTTCAATTTTGTATTGCGTTTAGTGTCTTGCGAGGTGGCGCAGAGACCACACATCAAGATCAACACAGACAACTCTATCCGTGCAGCTTGGGGTTTTAAAACGAATCCCCGGCACCAAGCCGCAAGGGATGACCGTCCCGCTTCCGGGCGCCTCATTTCCCATACACCTGCTTCGCGTTTGCTTCCAGCACCAGCGATTGTTCGGCGGTCGAGAGGAAATCGGTGTGGGTGTGGGCCAGTTCGACGAGGCGGGCGTAGGAGCAGACCGTCAGGTTCCCCGGGATGTCGCTGCCCCACATGATCTTCTCCGGCCCGACGATGTCGATGGCGTGCTCGATATAGTCCCGGCAACTTGGGAACGGATCGCCTTCGTCCTGGAAGAAGGACGGCAGCGACGCCGCATCGAAAAAGACGTTGGGCAGTTTTCCCAGCTCGATCTGTGCCTGCCACAGTCCAGCCAGTGCCGCGTTCCCGGCAAGCGCCGGACCAGGTTGGCCGAGGTGGCAGATGACCACCGTCAGGTCCGGATGTCCGGTAGCGATATGCGCCACTGCATCGGTCTGGTATGATGCCGAACCGACACCGCCGAGGTCGAGAGTCAACACGCGGTTCTCGCGTTGCAGGAGCGCCCATGCCGGATTCAGCTCCGGATCGTCGAGCCGGGCGCCGGGATGGACGCCGCTCAAGCCGGTCGGGACGCTGAACTCGATCTTGACGCCACGGAACTCCGGGGTTTCGAGGAACCCGTCGAGGCGCGTCTGCCAGCCGTCCGTCCAGGGATCAAAATATGCTTGCGCGATGAACCGGTCCGGATACTGCCGCACCGCCGCAGCGGCGAAGTCGTTGCACTCACCCCAGAACGGCCCCTGCAGCAGCACCGTCTGTTCGATGCCGGCCGCGTCCAGCTCCGCGACCGACATGGCTGCGGTAAAACCGGTCGTATCACCGTAGTCCGGTATGACCGAAATAATGTTGTCGCCGATCTTTATCCGGCCGTGACCAATGCCGCGCGTCGGGCCGTCACCCACGTGGCCGTTGACGTCGGGAAACACATGGGAGTGTGCGTCGATCATAATCGAGGAGGGGTTGGGAGTGGCGTGGTGGAGTGGTGGCGTAGTGGAACGATGTTGGAGGGTTGGAGCCTTTGGAGTCTACAGGCGTAGAGATAGACTGGCGGGGATGTTGTCACTCCCATTATTCCCATCACTCCCAATTTCGTCGTCAATTCACTGTCGACAGTCAGGTTATTGCACACCATACACCAAACCTTGATCCCTGCGAATCACATATCCTGTTTTCATATCTCCGAATGGTGACGTACCGCATTTACGTCCATGCCGGTCTTCGTCATTAGTGCAAGTGCATCGGCTGAGGTGTCGATCGATTTCAATGGCTGTAAAACGGCGCGTTGTCTGTCAACATGGGAGGGAGTCCGTGCGAACAGCGTCCGCATGAAATTGGTGCTGTGCCTTTTTCAAAGGTTCTTGCGAAAAGCCCATTATTTTGTATTGTAACAACCCTTATACGGCTTGTTCGTATACGTGATCTCACCCCTTCTATTGCCCATGTATATCCAGTCGACTCAACGTCGATTTACTCTGATCGAATTGCTCCTGGTCATCGCGATCATCGCGATGCTTGCATCGATGTTATTGCCGGCGTTGACGAAAGCAAAGCGCCAGGCGAAGATCACGCTGTGTCTGTCGAACGTCCACCAGCGTGCCATGGGCGTCACGAATTGGGCGATGGACCATGATGGTAATTACCGATTGATCAATGCCGCCTTGATGTCCGACAGCCCGTCCGGGTTGTGGCAAAGGGCTGACCGCGCCTACTATAATGTTCCAGCCGCCGAAACAATCGCCGAGGTTATCGACGAGGAATGCGCCGGTTCCTGGGAGGTTCTGTGGTGCCCGTTCTCGATCAACAAGCCTTGGGGCCCGACGGATTACCCGGGCCAGGCATTTGGCGGAAAAACTTACTGGAACCCGACCCATAATTTCTATGATTCCGGTTACAATGTCTATGCCGGCTGGGCACCCTACAGTTCGCCGGGTTGGAGCAACAGTGGCGTGCAGATGCTTGATGACGCAAAGGAGAAAGCACACAACAAGTCGGCACCCCCATCCGGGCAGTATATCCTGCGAATGGATGGTCGCAGTGGCAGTGATCCGATCATATCAGATTGGGAATACTCATACCATGCTTCTGGCCATTCTGTAATATGGCCACACGCGACGAACGAGGATTGGTTGATGGCCGCAGATGAACATGTCACGGAAACCACTGTCGGCTATGCCGATGGGCATGGGCGGGTCCATCGCCATCCAAACTCACTGGCGCATGGTGTTCCGCTATCGAGTTCAACCTGGGATGGTGAATCGATCCTTCACAACGCCAATGGTCAAACCTGGTTCTACTGATCCGCTTCGTCCGCAGCGTTCAATGAAACGCCGTGCCCAGAGCCGTCGCACAGACGGCTTAACGCCTATCGAGCTTCTTGTTAACCATCGCGATCCGCGCGCGATACTGCCAGTTCCTCAGAGTCCCGTGCCCTATAATTCTCCTGTAGAATTTCGCAGCATCGGTCGAGCCGACCGTTCCACTAAGGGATTTTTACCAGCGTTGCAACCTGTTCACCGTGCAGTATCGTTTCTGAACGATTCACCACGAGTACCTTGAAATGCCCCAGCCTTTCGTTGATTCTACCGCGATCCAGCATGACAGCGCCGGGCTTCGCGAACGGATGCAGGAAGACGGCTATCTCTACGTCCGCGGTGTTTTCCCGAAGGATGAGGTCGAGGCAATTCAGCTGTATTGGCTGGAGCTGCTGCGCAATGCCGGTTGCGTTGATCAAGATGCGCCGCTGTCCGATGGTGTTGCCGACCTCAACGGCTTCTGTGTCGAGCCGGAGACACATTATATGAAGGTGTTGGTCGAGCTGTATCGGCTGCCGCAGTTCCTGGCGCTCTCTCACCACCCGAACATTATCGAGTTGCTCGGCTGCCTGATGGATGCCCCGGTGTTTCCGCATCCCAAGGTGATCCCTCGCTATATCTTTCCGCAGAAGACCGAGTTCACGACGCCGGCGCATCAGGACTGGATCCAGATCCAGGGGGCCGAGGCGACCTACACTGCCTGGGTACCGTTCAGCGATTTGACCGAGGAAATGGGCGGGCTGCAGATTTGCGCCGGCTCGCATCGCAGTGGTGTCTATCAGTTCCGTCCAGCCCTCGGCGCCGGTGCCGTCGAGGTCACCGACCTGCAGTCCGAGGACTGGCGCTACAATCCGGTCGGGCAGGGCGATCTGATCCTGTTCCACAGCATGGTCGTTCACCAGGGCATGCCCTGTCGTGGCAATCGCCTGCGGTTGTCGACGGACACCCGCTATCAGTCTCTGCACGAACCCGTCTCGGAAACGTCATTGACCCCGCATGTCGACGCGGTTGCGGGGTGGGACGAGATCTATCACGGCTGGCCGGACGACGAACCCATGCGCTACTACTGGCAGCAGTTGCCCCTGGATATCGTTGATCATGACCCGAGTTATATTGCCCAGCGCGATGACATGGCAATCGAGATGGGCGAGGGCGGCGATCGCCGAGCCTTGTCGGCTCTGCAGCGCATCGCCCACCGGGATTCTGATCCGCAAAGACAAAAGCAGGCCGAGCAATTGATTCGGCAGTTGGAAGCACGGGAGCGTCAATGAAATTCGTGACTCGCGCCGATCACGATGGCATCCGCCTGCGCCTCGGAAGTTGTCATGGTTCTTTGTATAAACTATAAAAGGGTGACGGCCACTCTTATTGACAACATGAACACCATCGTAATCGCCGAGATCGGGCAAATCAGAAATCAGCAGACGCTTTGCATGGACAACAGCCGGTCAACTGATGTAGGATATTCTTCTGTTCTATGAGCGTTCTTGGAAACTACGACGTGGTCATCATCGGTGGGGGCGCGTGCGGTTCCACCACCGCCTGGTTCCTCCACCAAGAGGGAGCCTCGGTGGCCTTGGTGGAGAAGGGGGTCGTGGGGCGCGAAGCCTCGTGGGCTTCGGCCGGTATGATTGGTCCCCAATCCTGTTCCGTGCGTGACCCCTGGTTTCTGGCCGCGACCACCTTATCCAAGCAATACTACGACGATCTTATCGTTGAGCTTAAGGATCTCACCGGGCGGCAAATCGGATACGGAGGTGAAGGGCAACTCCTGATCGCGCGAACGGAAGAGGCGTTGCCAGATTTCCATGCCCGGGTAGAGGCATTGGAGGGGAGCGATACCAATTTTCACCTCCTCTCCGGCGAGCGGGCCCGGGAGCAGGAACCCGCCCTGCCCGACGATGTCCTTGAGGCGGCGTGGAACCCCACGGGGCGTTTTCTGGACGCGCGCAATTACACGGAGACCATCGCCCTCGCCGCGCGGAACAACGGCGTTGCGATGTACGAAGGATTTCAAGTCCTGGAACTTGTCTGGGAAGGGGACCGGGTCCGGGGTGTTTGCGCCGGCGACGACGCGTTACATGCGGATATGGTGATCAATGCGGCCGGTGCGTGGGCTGGTAGCATTGATCCGCGGTTACCGCATCCGGTCTATCCGGTGCATGGACAGATCATGTCCGTCGCGGGTCCTCCATGCGGATTGCGGCACAACGTATCCTGCGCCGGGGAAACCGCCTTCGGTTATGTCACCCCGAGAGCGGATGGTCGCGTCATCGTCGGCGCGACGCATGACGACTGGGGCTTCCGCAAGATGATTACCCCAGAGGGTGTGGCGTACCTGGGTCAGATTGTCGACCAGGTTTTACCTTGCCTGAAGAACAAGCCCATCCTGGATATCTGGTCGGGTTTGCGTCCCTGCGTTATCGACGGGCTGGCCACCATAGGTCCCGATCCAAGAACCTCCGGCGGCTATCTCTGGGCCACCGGGCATTCTTCGTCGGGCATGATGCAGATGCCGGCCACCGCGGCGGTGCTCACCGACCTGGCCCTGGGCCGCCCGCCCCGGATTCCCATTGATCAACTTCGCATCGAGCGGTATATAAATCCTGACGGAACGGTCCGGTTCGAACGGGAAGAAAAACCGGAGAAAAGATTCCTCTCCATATGAG
>DPYP01000571.1:0-7224 GCA_003545375.1 Lentisphaeria bacterium | reverse complement strand
CCGGGCGTCCACGGACACAAAACCGTCCAGGCGCAGCGTCGCCAGGGCGATGCCGTTCTCTTGTCCCTCTGCGTCGTGTGGCCGCCCGAGGTCGTGGTCGGTGGCGTCCGCGGTGTAGTAGATCCATATCTCGTCGCCGACTACCAGGGGCCGCTGAAAAGGGTAGATACGCCCCCAGTCTATATCGTCAATGCAATCGGACATCGGCAGGAACACTTCTCTGTCGCCGGCCCGCTCCCAATGCATGCCGTCGCGGCTGAAAGTCAACTGGACCTGGGCGCGGCAATGGTCGCTGCTGTAGCTGAATACCGTCATCAAGCCGATGCGCACCCCCTCATAGGGCAGCACTTCCATGTTGTAAAACTCGCCCCGGAGAAGGGGATCCTGCGAATCGGCCTCGAGCACAACGCGCATGGGCGTCCAGTCAACGAAGTTGTCGCTTTCGGCCTGGCCCACTACCCGCAGGGATTTCTTGTCGGGCACGGCGCCGCTCCAGAGCTGCTGGTAGCTGTTTCGCGCGGCTTCGTCGCTGATGAGATCGTTGCGCGCGGCGGCTATCTTGCGGGTCCGGTTGCGGATGATTGCCACGTACTTGCCGAGCCCGTCGTCCCAGTACGGCACCGGCTGCGAGTCGTGCCCGGGCGGATGAAAAATCACCGGGTTCCGATCTGCATACTCAGTCCACTGGAGGCCGTCCGTTGAGCGCGCCGCGCAGACCTGTTCGCTGCCGTTGACGTATAGCATCTTGTAGCGCGCGGCGGCGTCTGTCCCGTGCCGATCCTTGAATACGCCGCAGGCAATCCCGCACCGCGTCCGCACCAGATTGTTCTCGCGTGTCCCGCGGTAGTCGAGGAGTCCCAGCGTCGGTTTGTGCCAGGCGATACCGTCGCGGCTGGAGGCATAGGCCAGAACAGAGGCGTCGTCTTTCTCGCCCCGTTCCCACAAGCCATACCACATCTTGAAAACAGTTTCCTCTTCGTCAAAGATGACACTGCCGAACTGGACCGGCATATCCGCGTCCCAGGACGACGAACCGGCCGGCACCATTGGCAGCAGGGGATTTGCGGGGTGTTTGGTCGGCTGGTTCAGGTGCTTCGATGCGCCTTCGAGCGACTCGATCAGATAATCATCGATGAACAGTTGCCTGGTCCTGCCAATCTTCAATGCGATGCCTCCCTCGCCTTGACGTAAAAGTTGTTGATCAGCTCTCCACGACGTGATGAAAACTGGTCCTGATTTTGGCAACGGTCGCGTAGGCATTCGCGACATCGAGCCAATAGCTGTTGAGGGTTGCCAGGGCGCCAAGACCGCAACGGTCGCGAACGCCTTCGGCGAATGCCTCGCAAGCGTTGCGCATGTTGCACGCACATTGCTCCAGATGCGCCGCCGTCGTTGCCGACCATTGGTCCAGTTCCTCGAAGTCACGCGCCTTTTGTGCCGCGTCCGCCTGGCATTTTGCCTCGTGTGCAGCGCTGAGATCGGTCAGGGCGTTGACGAAAAAAACTGCGTGGCGACAATGCCGCTCAAGCGATTGAAGATACTCCTTGCCCGCCGGTTTGCTGACTTTAACCGCCTGTTCGAGACCATTGGTGATGCGCTCGAAGATTCGAGCAATTTCGGACAGGCGCTCCGGTGTGTGTGTCGCCGGCCAGTTTTCCCAGAGAACAGCCATGAACGCCGGTAAAGGGAAGGACAAATGGAAGGCAACGGCGTGCAGATTTTCAGTAAGGTTTTCGAGGGCGCGAAACGCCGTGGCGATAGGTGCCATGGCACGGGGACCACATAAATCCTCGAAAAAATGTTTGTACGCTTTTGCCGGTGTCCAGCCGCGTTCCCACGACGCATGAGTGAGATAATGAAGGGTCGGCAGCAGATTGCTGTGCAGCCACTGACGGGTGTAGAACCCGTCGGCGCCGCTGCTGCGCAGCGCCTGGACCAGTTTGTGGACGGCTGGTCCGGTGAGCTGCGGCACCAGCCCGATGTTATCGTCCTCGAGACTGATGACAAGCGACATGGACAACTGTCCGGGCTCATCCAGTTTGAGGGTATCGGCGCGCCTGGCCACGTATCCCGGCCGGTATCCCATCTCGGCAATGTACGGTGTGCCGCGTGGAAATATCAACGGCAGGAAGCGATGCAGCTCGGGGCTCAGTGCGGTGGCAATTATCCGGGCGTTCTTGCGGGCCCTGCTCAAATCGACTCCTTGCTCGTTCAGCAACACGTCAAGCACGTGCAGCGCCACTATGTCGGCCCGCAGCGACCGTTCCGAACGGTCGGGGGCGCCCTCCGCCATTGTCCGCGCCTCTTCGACAAGTTGATCGAGTGTGGCGATCTTGTTCACGCCGTATTTTCGGTCGAGTTTCTTCCACGCCAACTGGCAGTCCGCTGCAGACTCCCTGAATTCGGTCGTGCCGAGGCAGAAGAAGTCCGCGTCCGGGACGCAGTCGATATGGGCCTGAATGGTGGCGGCGATCAACTCAAGGAACAGGGGGTTGCGGATACTCATACAGCGGGCGACTTCCAGGCTTGGGCCCTCCAGGCAGTCGCCGTAACGGATGCGTGTGACTTGGCCACGCGCTGCTTTGTGTCGCGTCTTGGTGAGTTCCAGCAGGCGATCCTTGATGGCCGGGTCGTAGTCGGTGTAGATCATTTTCAGACAGCAGGACATGCCGCGGGCATGGGCCATCCGAAAGATCTTTTGCAGGTAACGCTTACCGGCTGCATGCGCCTTCTCGTAACTGCTGTGACCATCGAGATCCGGATTGACAAATACGCCGCGGTCAGCGTCGCCGCTTTCCCTGAACAGTTCGAATCCGGGGTGATCCGGATGAATAACCGGGCGGAAACCGAAATTCGACACCGCAAGCGTTTTGCGGGCGCCTTTGAACTGGAGATCGGCAAACGGGTCCTGCGGCCGGCTGACCACGACGATGCTGTTCATGCGCATCTTGGCGAGCTGGTCGATCAGCACCTGGTAGTCTGCTGCTGCCCAGGTGCATTCGTTGTTGGCGAAATCATTGTAGGTGCGGAAGGCGCGCCATTTCAGGTCGGGCTCACAGAGGATGCCTTGCTTTGGCAGGCGCATCCTGCCGGGACGGTCCGGCAGCAGGTCGCCATGCAACTGGTAGCGGACGCCCCAGCGTTCGACCAGATCGTAGACCGCCCACATGATTGCTTTCGCCGAGCCGCCGGCCACCTGAAACATCGGACGATTGTCGAACTCGACAGGTCGCAGCACGTATCCTTGATCCGAAAGCCGACTTGGAATCGGCGGCGTGCGGGCGTCGAGGGTGATGATCTGGCCGTTGGATTTTCCAGGGGTCGCGGCAACGCGGACGGACAGGTGAAACAGCCTTTTGATGTAACCTGCCAGCTCATCAGCCGCATAGCGGACCAGCTTCGCGGGCTTCACGCCCGTCACAATGAGGATTTTTGCCATTTCAATTCTTCCAGTGCCGCTCGGTCCGGATTGACAATTTAGGACTCGACCAGCGGATTGCTGGCGCTCGCATCGTGCGTTGCAAATCGTTGGTCTTTGATCACTGAGCTTTCAGCTTAAACGTGCGGATTTGGAACGGCCGGATCGAGAAGCGGAAGCGGCCGTTCGTTGCCTTGAGGTCGGTTATGGGCGCCTCGATCAGGTTCGTTTCCGTCACGCGTGAAATTCCGGGGGCCCGCACTGTCACCGGCCCGCGTGCACCGTGTGGTTCGTAGAGGCGCAGAATGATGCCCTGGCCGTCTTCCGCGGGTTTCATCGCCTGCACGATGGCGGGTCCGTCGATCGTCAACAGCGATCGATGGTACGGCGCCGCCTGGACCGGGGTCACGGCGGTGAGCGGAGCGTTCAGCTCCCATGCCCGGCGTACGGTCTCGGCTTCCGTCCAGTTACCGGCATGGGGGAAGAGGGAGTAGGTGAATTCATGTTCGCCTTCGTCGGCTTTTGGATCCGGCCAGGTCGTCCCGCGCAGCAAGGTGATGCGCAGCACGTTGTTCCGGATGTCGTGGCCGTATTTGCAATCGTTGAGCAGGCTGACACCGTAGCCGGATTCCGAAAGATCGACCCAGCGCTGCGCCGCGACTTCGAACTTCTCCGCATCCCATGACGTGTTGTGGTGGGTCGGCCGCTCGACCGCCCCGAACTGGACCTCATAGGTCGCTCGGGTCGAGCGGATCGCCACCGGGAAGGCCGCTTTCAGCATCGTCTGCCGTTCCTGCCAGTCCACTCGCGTTACGAAATCGATGCGGGGCGTATGCGCATAGACGATCAGGTCCTGCTCGATCGTTGTGGCACGGTGTTGCCGGGTGACACGCACGATGCCGCGCAGCGGGCCGGTTTCGAGCACCTCGACGGTCGTGGTCCCGCTGAAGGGATAGCGGCGTTTCTCGAACGTTGCATGCACGTTCCAGGCGTCCTCCAGCTCGGGGCCGTCCTGAAAGAGCTGCAGGTCATTGGCGGGTTTCCCGCGCTCGAGAATCTGCCGTTTGTGGGTCTTGTCGTAGAGGGAGGTGATGGCCCCGTCGCGGTTCAGCCGGATTCGATAGAGCGGCGTCTCAAGACGCGTCGTGGTGACGGTCATCACCGGCGAGTCTGCACAAGCCTTGCTGCTGAACCCGAGCACGGAATAGCCCATGGCGGGCACCGCCGCGCCGTCGAGGACCAGGGCGGAACGGCCGCTGTACTGCTTGACGATCTGGACGGGATGTGCCTCGCCATCGGCATCGATGACAGATCGAATAGTCTTGGACGGCGCCTCAACACACACCACGTCGTGGCGCGGCCAACTGAGCGAGTTGAAGAGACATAGACCCGCCGAAGCACCGCGGTCACTCGGCATAACGGCTTGCAGCGCCTCGTCGATCACGGCGCCCGCGGTGGTTTGCACCGTCTCGTGATCCCGCAGCGCCTCGTCGTATACCATGCCGATGGAGCTTCCTGGCAGAATATCGTGGAACTGGTGCAGGCATGTCGTTTCCCATGCCTGGCGCAGGGGCTTCGTGGATACCTTGCGGTTCGACAACGCGGCCATGCTGGCGAGTACCTCGGCGTCGCGCAGGCGCAGCTCACTGGTGCGGTTGGCGCGCTTCATGCGGCCTTGGGTTGACAGCGTGCCCCGGTGCGTCTCCAGGTACAATTCACCATCCCAGACGGGGAGGTCGGGGGCGGCCTTGTCGATATCGTCGAAGAAACGCCCCAGCGGCCCCGTCCGCAAGGCAGGCAAGCCGGGAAATGATCCTTGCGCCGTCTTCAGCATGCCCAGCATACGGTCGTTGGCGCCGCCGCCGCCATCGCCATAGCCGTACGGGAACAGGGCTTCGGGATACTCAGCCTTCTGCCGGTGCCAGTCCCAGTGCTGGGAGAGTTGGTGCGGATTGGGCGTTCCGTTGTAGGCATTGACGGCGTTCGGGATGTGAGCCAGAATCTCCGATCCGTCCAGCCCCCGCCAGTGGAACAAGCTGTAAGGAAAAACATTACGCGCCTGCCAGTGGAGCTTGTAGGTATAAAAATGGTCTATACCGCACCCCTTGAGGATCTGCGGCAGCGAGGCGTTGTAGCCGAAGACGTCGGGTAACCAGCAGATCCGGGTGGTTGTACCGAACTCGCGCTTGAAGAAGTCCAGGCCGTACAGGATCTGGCGCACCAGGGATTCCCCGGATGTGATATTGCAGTCCGCCTCGACCCACATGGCACCGTCAGTTCCCCACCGACCGGCTTTGACCCATCGTTTGATCTGGCGGTAGACCTCCGGATAATGGGCTTTGGTGTAGGCGTAATGTTGGGGTTGACTGCACGAGAAGTAATACTCGTCGTGCTGCTCCAGCATACGGCAGGCGGTGGAAAACGTGCGTCCGCACTTCCGGATGCTCTCGCGGATGGGCCAGAGCCAGCCGGTATCGATATGGGAATGCCCGATCGCAAAGACACGTCCGGCCTCCGGGTCCGGCTGGATCGTGGCGAGTTGCTTCCGGAACACCGTGCGTGCCCGCTGAACCTCCACCACGAGCGCCTCGCGAGGCAACGTCAGGTCGATGGCGAGGCAGGTTGATTCGACCAGTTTCTCGAGCAGCGCTTTGCGTCGTTCATCGGAACACACTGAAATAGCTTCGAACGCGAACTGGAGTTCATCACACAATGCCTCGAACGCCCTGTCGACCACCCCTACGCGGGCGCCGAGGAAGCAGCCCGTTTTGGCGGCAATCTCAGGCTTGCAGAAGAGCTTGGGCACCGAGAGAAATTCGAGCACCAGCCGCAGGCTTTTCCCCGCCGGCAACGGAACGCGCAGGTGATTGGCGTCCACGCCCGCGTACGCCTCGTCGTTCACGAACAGCTGCCCTTCCAAGTCGTCCAGATCAAAAAAGAGAAATGCGTCGTCCCGGGGCAACGCGGCGGGGACCCGCAACGTGGTGCGATAGAAAACTGTCCGCCCTGCCGCGATGCGGTCCGGTATGGCGGTGCGCTCCCACTTCCCGTCGAAGGCATAGCGCCCGGGCTCAAGGTGCAACGCGGTCCGCCTTGACCACGCTGGCAGCGTCTTCACCTCCTCAACCGCGAAGGCCCTGAGGGTCTCCAGTTTCCGGGTGACGATGCGTGGATCCATGCTCATACACTCCTACGAATTACTTGGCCCTCTTTCATTCACACGGATTTTGGATTTCTGAAATTGTAACAGAGCCACTTGCGCCGAAATCCGAAATCCGAAGTGTGCGTTATTCAGTTTTCATGTCACCAATGACAGCATCAGGTTGGACTGATTTTCCGTTCACTTTGACCGTGAAATTCTTGACCGGCCTCCTGAACTCTACTCGCGCACCGAAAGGATTGGCCGCCGTGATGCTGCCGGTGATGTCGGACCAGCCCGGCATGTTGTCTCCGGCGGGGTTGCCGCTGCCGGCCGCGACAAGAACGGGAACGTCCTTATTCTCAATTACGAAGCAATTGTTGAAGGCGATGCCCCCCATCCATTCCGTGCCGTCTACCCGGAACACGATCGGCGCCACGGGAAAGTTGCGCCACCAGTGTGTCGCATGACGCCACCACTGGGAGGGATACTGTATTCCCCAGTAGTGTCTGAATAAGTTCACGGTTTCCATGTCGTACGGCGCCAGCGTGGTGGTATTCCTGAACAGGCCGTTATTGAACTCCAACCGCAGGGCGGTGGCGGCCTCCTTCTGCCGAATCATCACCGCCGTGTGTCGCGTGTCCTCGACGATGTTGTTGCGGAACTC
>DPYP01000145.1:7559-10602 GCA_003545375.1 Lentisphaeria bacterium | reverse complement strand
GATCCCATCATACCCAATCCGATTACACCGACATTTAACATGGTCAGCCTGCCGGCGTGCCTGGTACGACGGGCACTTGAATCACCGTGACGGCTTGCGCTGCGAGCGCTTCGCGCAGCGCCGGCACGAGTTCTTCCTGTTTTTCAATCCGAACGCCGCGGCAGCCGAGACCTTCGGCCACCTTGTCGAACCGGGTAGGACCCAGGATGGAGTGCAGCGGCCGGCCGTACTGTTTTACGTGGCCAGTCACCGAGATGCCCCATTGTTCGTCATCCGCGACAACGGCAACAAAGTGCAGCCCCTGCCGGGACGCGCATTCCAATTCCCCAAGTGTAAATGTAAACGAACCATCCCCGGACAAAAGAATGACCGGCCGCTGGGGATAAAGGGCGCGAGCCGCCATGGCGCCGGGCAGACCCAGGCCCACAACGCCGCTGGCACCGGCGGTTATCCAGTGTCCTGGATATCGATCGGTGACCAACGTCTGATGGCACCATT
Source organism: Lentisphaeria bacterium (assembly GCA_003545375.1). Lineage (GTDB taxonomy): Bacteria > Verrucomicrobiota > Lentisphaeria > JABSQK01 > CAJWLW01 > CAJWLW01. The sequence goes on along the minus strand of DPYP01000145.1, from coordinate 10,104 downwards.
GGCCGATGTTGCCGCCATCCACCACGAATACCGTATCGTTTGTCAGCACCTCGCCGATAGCGACGACGACATCCCGTCCGTTGATACCCGCCGGCAATTGGTTTGCAGCGTCGAGGCAGCTACGCCGATGCGTTTCCAGGCGCCGATGCGCCTCCGCCAGCCACTCCGGGCTGGGTGGACAATCCGCAGTGTCACACGCCGCCGCCAATTGCTCGAGGACGACGGCCGGCGAGCCCTGGATGCTGATGTGTGCCTCGAGGCCCTGTCGAAGGCGCCCGGCATCGGCATGAATACGAATGACCGTGGCGCTCTCCGCAATTGCGGGCGTCGAAATATGGCCGACGCGATAATCGAATTCTGCGCCGGCCAGAAGGATCAGGTCGGCGTCGGCAAGCAATTCAGGCCCGCCCGTAGCGGCGCCGATGACACCCATGAATTCTGCCATTGACTCCGGGATGCTGCCGCGATCCCAGATGGGTATGGTGACGGGAATCTGCTGTTGCCGGGCGAATTGTGCCAATGCCACTTCGCCGCGGGCGTAGTATACGCCGCTGCCGGCTATCAGCAGCGGGCGCTCGGCCTGCCGCAGCAGGTCCACGGCGTGCTGGATCGCATCTGGAGTCGCTGCCCCATCGACGCGCACCGTCCCGCTGCGCACATGTGCTCTCGGCGCCGCATTGGCATCGACCTCCGCCGCCGCGACATCCATGGGCAGGGAGAGATGAACCGGCCCCGGCCGCCCACTGGTCGCAGCTGCAAACGCCTCGTGAACCAGTTGCGGAACGCGTTCAGGCACGTCGAGCAGCCTGGCATATTTACACACCGGCGCCGACATGGCGACGGGATTGAAATCCTGAAATTCGCCCCAGCCCAGGCTCTGCAGTGGCTCAATGCCGGTGATCAGCAGCATGGGCGCGCCGTCGAACCAGGCATTCAGCACACCGGTGAGCGCGTTGGCGTGCGCTACCGCGCCGCTTACGGCGCAGACGCCCACGGTGCGGCTCAGCCGTCCCGTAATCTCCGCCATGTAGCTGGCCGCCTGTTCGTTGCGTACGTCAATCAAGCGCATCCCGGCCCGGTCGCAGGCCAAATAAAAAGGATCGAGACCGTGGCCGTTCAGCGTTGCCACGAAAGGGACGCCTCGAGCCTGGAGCTCTTCAACCAGTAAATCTGCGGCTGTCATTTGTCTTTCTGCCGATGGGTTTTGATTTTTTCGCGTGTGTGTGTGGGGGGGGGATGGTACAACCGATGGCCAGGAAATGCAACAGCCTGGTCGATGTTGTCCGGCCCGGTGCCGAAGCGGACGATGGCCTTGCGACGCGCGAGGGCCGGTCAATCCATCAGCAAGCCCCCATTGACATCGAGGATTTCACCGGTGATATAGCGAGCATCGTCGGAGGCCAGGAAGGCGATCGCCTTGGCAACGTCGATAGGCTCTCCCGGCATTTTGCCCAGGGGGATTCTCTCGAAGAAGTTCTCGACGCCGGACAGACCCTTGAGGAAATCGGTTTGAATGATGCCCGGAGCTACGCAATTGACGGTAATGTTGTGAGCGGCAAGGGCTGAGGCAAAGGTCTTCGTCATGCAGATAACGGCCGCCTTGGACGCCGAGTAGTGGGCCCCGACGAGCAATCCCCCGGTCTTGCCCGCTTGCGAGGAGAGGTTGATGATCCGTCCACTCCTCTGTCTCTTCATTGCGCCGGCCACGGCCTGGCAGCCGAACAGAACGGCCTTGGCGTTGACGGCAAATACACGATCCCACTGCGACTCGGTGAGCTCTTCGAAGGGAACGACATCGTAAGTAGCGGCGGCATTGACCAGAATATCGATCGTGCCGAAGCGCTCTAAGAGCTCTCGGCTCATTTTCTCCCACCCGTCCTTGTCGGCAACATCCAGGACATAGCTGCCGGCACGGTCGTCGATCTCGTTGACGGCGTCCACCGCCGCAGCGACCTTGTCGGCATTGATGTCGACCAGGGTGCAGATGGCGCCGCGCCGCGCAAATTCCTGAACGGTGGCCAGGCCGATCCCCTGGGCAGCGCCGGTGACGACGGCAACTCTGTGCTCGAGGCTACTGATGACAGTTCCTCCTAATTAATGACGCTGTATAATGCTACTACTTGGTTGTTTCGCAAGACAGAAAGGTGATTGTTCGGCGATCATTTCGTGCTTCGGGTCCTCCGCCAGGCGAACTGTCGGGCTTGGATAACATTACCGCTTGCGGTCTTGAAACCGATCCGGTATCGCACGGTACTACTACGTTCCCTGGTCTTGATGCGCAGCAGTGAGGTCAGCTTCGAGAGCTGCTGACTGGAAGGGAATTGCTTTTGCCGACCAGTTGTACTGGTCCCCGGCAAGGTCTGGGCTCGCTACAATCATCGCCGTGTGTTGCAACGGGGCANNTCTGTGCTCGAGGCTACTGATGACTGTCCCTCCTGATTAACGACGCCGTATAATGCTGCCAGTTGGTTGTTTCCGCAAGGCAGAACGATGATTGTTCGGCGATCATTTTGTGCTTCACGTCCTCCGCCAGGCGAACTGTCGG
>DPYP01000145.1:0-7254 GCA_003545375.1 Lentisphaeria bacterium | reverse complement strand
CCTCCGCCAGGCGAACTGTCGGGCCTGGAAACATTACCGCTTGCGTCCTTGAACCCGATGAAAACGAACTATGGGATAGCACCCCAACACGAAATTCCCAATCACCGCAACGGTGGGGTTTTATATCAGAAAACGTGTGGATTTCGGTCTGNNATCGCCGTGTGTTGCAACGGGGCAATGGTGGTTCAATGAACCGAATGACGCATACTTCAACGCCAATCAGGACGCGGGTTTGATGATAACGTTCCTTAACACCATAGACGGGCACTGACTCGGCCACAGGAAGCAATTCGTGATCAATTCCCCACCACCCGCTCGCCCTTGCGGTTGCGGACCTTTTTGATGAAGAGCTTGCGGCCGAAATAGTGCATCAACTTACGGACCCACGTAGTCTTGCGCTGTGGAAAGAGGTTGGTATCGACGTGCGCCATGGACTCGCCGAAGAAATGGCTGATGGTACCCAACTCCTCGCCAATGTCCAGAACATCGCAGGTGGCCTCGCCGACGTTAAGCCAGTCGTCGTAGACGGCGTGGCTGCCGAGCCATTCGAAGTCCCGTTCGCCGAAGGCTTCCTCAGCGAGTTTGTAAAAGCGTTTGTCGTCCGCGGGGTCGAGTCCCATTTTCTTCATGCCGACGTATTCGACGGCAAGCAGGTCGCGGCCGCCGATCACCGTGTTGGTCTGGTGGACGTTGCCTTCGCGAATGACATTGCCGGCCGCGTCCTTGATGACGTCGAAGCCTTCCTTGTATCCGAGCGGGCCGTCAAGGGACCATGTCGCATCGATCGCCGAGAAGTGCACCGGAAAGTGCTTCAACGCCTGTACCGTGGAGGTGTCGACTTCACGTTTGGCGTGGTACTCCTTGAACTTGTCGACCGCGGGCAGGCAGCCGTAGGTGTTCTTGATCACGAGGGTACAGCGCGACACGTCATGTGTCTTGTTCTTGGCGAATGAAATCCGGAAATCCGCGTCGCGCCAGGATGCACCGACGAAATGGTCGCCCAGCACGCCGCCGTAATCATACGGGAACTGTTCGTTCGTCAAGTCGTGGACAGCGTAGCCGTCGCTGTTCAGACCGATCACGCGTGCAACGTGATTGACCGAGCGGTTGCGGTACCAGAGGTTGTAAACATTCTGGGCCTCGACCACACGCAAACGGGTGTAGCCAGCATCGCGCAGCTTGTTGAGCCAGTGTTCGACGAGCTGGGGGTCGGTGTAGACCAGGGGCGGGTCTTCGGTTTTGATCGTCATCATGAAGTTGGGTTTCATGGCAATCAGGAAGTCGTCTTTCGCCTTGCCCGACTGCGCGCGCACAGCTTCGAGGGTCTCGAAGAAGCGGGACTGCTCGAGCATCTGGTCGAAGGCCCCATATTTGTCCGGGTTGACAACTGCAGCAACAATGGAAGGGACGTCGATATCGCGGACGTCAGTGTTGGGAATACTCATGGCGGATAAGCTACTGCGGTGAGGTTGGGCAGACAAACAACTGGTAGGGAATTGCTTTTCACGACCAGTAGTACTGGTCTCCGGCAAGGTCCGAGTTCACTACAACCATCGCCCTGTGTTGCAACGGGGCATTGGCGCCTTGTCCGGCCGGCTGAGGGGGGCGCTATTTCCCCGCCTCTTTCTGCGGCAGCAGGCGACGGAGAACATCCTCGATACTCAGCGGATCCACAGCCCCGTCACGGTTCGAGTTGACGATGATGCGATTGAACTGCAATCCCTGAATAGCCTGCATGGCGTTGTAGTAATCGCCGCCCGGCTCACTAAGCGCTGCGGTCAGGCCTTCGATGCGTTTCGCCTCTTCGAGTTGCAGCAACAGCTTTGCGCGCGCCTCGGACTCGGTGTAGGCGCGATCGGCTTCAGCCATTGTTGTCTTGACGTACAACAATGTCTGAGCATCAATTTTGGCAATGGCGATCTCGTTGGTGCTGCGTAACTCCTGCAACAGCTTGTCCCACTCGGCTTCCGCGATTTTCACGGCGGCTTGGATCTCTTTCTCCATGCCCTTGGTGACCTTCTCTTCCTCGAACTGTCCGAGCTTCGCTTCTTCCAGCTTGGAAAGCTGTTTCTGCAGCTGTTTGTCCTGCAGTTTGCTCTCGTACTCGGGTTGGAATTCAAGGCCCCGGATGAGGATCGACTCGGCCTTGAGATGGAATTTTACCAACGCCGTGTTGAGGACGGTTACCGTGGTGCTCTGGAGCGCCGTGCGCTTATCGGTGTCCTGATACTCTTCCGAGGTCAGCTGGGCGAGCTCGCCGCGCAACACGCCTTCCATCGTCGACTGTGCGCGGTCCTGATAACTGCTCTGGATGCCGTCCTTGACGATCTGGTGAGCTTCATCGGGGATGATGCTGTAGAGCACGCTGACGTCGAGATACGCGATGTTGTTGTCCCGGGTCCGAATGTGCATTGTCTTGCGTTTGCGAATGATTTTCGACTCCTGCTGCTGAGCGGTATCCTTGCCGACGAAGTGAATCACGTGCATGCGCTTGTCAAGCATGTGCCAGCGGAACAGCGGGCGAAACGAGAAATGATAGCCCATGGGAAAGTCCTTTTCGACGACACCGCCGGCGCCGAAGAGATGTTGTTTCACACCGAAGTTGGCAACGGGCACCTGTTTAAAGAACATGCCGAGCAGCACCAGTTTGATGAGAATGGCGATCAGGACGAGGCCGGCGATCGTATAGAGGACTTTTTTCATTTCGCACCTCCCGCAGACCGGTTCAACCGATCAAATACACCTTCGATCTCAAGGCGGTCGGGGGCAGGGTCCTGCTGGTACGGTATAACATCGATCTTCATCTCGGCAATCTTGCGGGCGTATTCGCGCCAGACGATGCCGCGCCCGTCCGTGGCGTAGGCGCCGATCTCCTTGCGCAGGCCGTCGATCTCGTTCCGGTACTTGACGTTGAAGCCCTTCGCCTGGATCTCCGCCTCTCGCAGCACTGCCGCAGCGGCATTTATCCGTTCGATCTGATAAGCGTCCGCTGTTTTTTCGCCCTTGATTTGAGCCTGTTCCGCGGCCAGCCTGGCCGACTCCAGATCTCCGGTCAATTCCTGCTTGGCCACTTCCTTTTCGCGATTGACACTGGCCAGTTGCGTCTTCCGTGCGTTCGTCAGCTTCTCGCGCTGAGCCTTCAGCCGTTCGACTTCCTGGTTGGCCACTTTGCGCTGTTCGATCGCCCTTTCGTAGGCCGCATCGAACTTTGGCTTCGGACAGATCAACTGGACGAGGCGAAGCCCGTGCGGCTGGAGCATGTCATTGAGGCGCCGCTGTGCAGTCTCGATGGCGACGCCGTACTTGGTTGGGTCGGTCACTTCCGCGACAGAGAAGCGGCCGAACTCATCCCGCAACACCGACCGCGCCATGCTGCGGATCCAGAACTGCTTGAAGTCCTCACCAGGGCCGGATTCGTTGAGCACGTGTACGGCTTCGGCGGTCAGGATCTGGTACTGGATTTCGAGCGAGTCGAAAAAGAAGGTGCTGCCGTCCATGGCGCGCACGGTCAGTTTTTGGACCCGGTTCGGGCCCAGATCATACTCGCCTTCCATGACGAACTTGTTCGGTGTCTTGTCGAGAATGAAAATCTCCTGCACAATCGGCAGGTGAAACTTGATCCCCGGCTGGGTGATGATCTCCTGTTTCCCGGACAGATAGTTCACTTTGATTCCGACCTGCTCGGCCGAGATTTCCCGGTACATCCGCAGATTGAGCACCAGAAAAATCAGGCCGACAACAATGACCAAAAAGGGGATGATCCGCCTTACTGCATCAGCGTTAAGCTCGGGGGGGGTGAGTCGTTTTATGCTGATGTCGAGCCTCCGTAAATAATCTTCTGCCAATCCACTCATTCTCTCAGAGTGTAACGGGCCCTAACTTAGGGTCACTTCCACCAAATGCCACAACGTATGGTTACATTAAGCTCACAATCTGGGCGACATTGACATATCTGTCAGTTGTAGCCACGACAGGGGCCGGCGCATCTGGAAATTCGTACGCACCTTTATTCACCGATTTACAATGGTGGCTCCCGGGAATAGATTGAATGCAGATTTCCATACGGGTTTCCCCGCGTAGTTGTATGGACAAAGCCTGTGTTTCGCGGTCCGGCCCGCCCGATTCCCTCAATTGGCCGGGCCTGCCGCTGGTTGCGACGACTGCTCGATTGCCCTGCCGGAAAATTGCGCTGCAGAATGAATACCTGCATATCGAGGACAAGCGATGAACATGCTGCGGATCGGGCTCGCCCAATGCGAGCAGGTGGACGGGCTGGACCGTAACGCGGAGACGATCTTCCGCTTCCTGACACGGGCCGGCGAAGCAGGCGTGCAGGTTCTTTGTTTCCCGGAGACGCAGACCGTGGGCTATCGGGTGGACATCTCGACGCCCGATACAGTGGTGTCGGCGACCGAGCTGGATGGCCTGCATCGGTGCGTGGCCGACCGCTGCCGTGGGTTGGGGATGGCCTGTATTCTCGGTACCGAGACCCCCACGGAGGCAGGCAAGCCGTACAACTCGGCCCTCGTCATCTCGGAGACGGGAGAGATCCTGGGTGCCCATCACAAGGCCCGGCTCACGCCCCTCGATGCAGTGGCTTACTCGCCCGGCGAGACATTCCAGACGTTCGATCTGTTCGGTATCCGCATCGGCGTGGTGATCTGTTTCGAGGGGTTCCGGTTTCCCGAGACCACACGCGAGTGCGTGGCCCAGGGCGCCCAGGTCGTGTTCCACCCGCAGAACAACACGACGCGGCCGAACGACTGGAAAATCCCCATTCATCACGCGATGATCACCACGCGGGCGGCGGAAAACACAATCTGGTTCGCCTCGTGCAACGCCTGCCTGGTGCCGAACCAGAATTCGCAGTCGCTGGTCATTGCGCCCGATGGCCGGGTGCATGCGGAGGCGCCGCTCAAAGAGGAGACCCTTGTCGTGGCAGACATCGACGTGGACCTCGCGACCCGGGCCATGTTCAACTTCGATTTGGAGGGTTGCGCACCGTTGTTGTTCGGCGATACCGTTCGTCTTGACGAGTTCGCCGATGTGTTTCGCGAACGGTAGGCAACCGTTTCAATAGAAGTATTATGAACGGCTCAAACCTCACCCTCTGGCACAGCGAACCCGCTGAGGATCGGATTCGGGCGTTGTCGGTCGGCAATGGCCGATTAGGCGCCACGGTGTATGGCAGCCTGCAAAATGAACGCTTGCGTATTTGTCGTGGCCGCATTCATGCGGTCGATTCTTCGGTGGCCTGCTCGCAGCCCCGATGAACCGCGGCACTGCAAAGGGCATCCAGAAAGTCCATCGTCGGCGCCCAGATGCGCCTGCGTCACGTGCTAGGCGTACAATCGCCGCCAGCGGGCCGCCTTTTGGTGCGCCCGAAATGGCAATCCCTCGCCCTGCCGACTAACGCACCAGCTGACCGTAACGCACTGCACCGGCAGATAAGACCTAATGCTAAACCTGTCTTCACGCCGACACGATCGAGCCGCGTCTGGAGAAGTTGCCCGTTTGAATCCCGCTGCCTCCCCCGACCGGTCGACCCGGTATCTACGACGCTCAGAAAACCGCCGCCACTCAATACTTCCAGGCTGCCGTTGATGATCCCGAATCCAATTGAGGTTCAGGTGTTGGGTAGCCGTAACAAATACTCTGGAGTTATGAAATTATGAAACGACTGGACGGACAGATTGCCTGGATCGGCGGTGGTGCCTCGGGAATGGGTGAAGCTGCTGCCGAGCTCTGCGCGGAGGAGGGAGCGAAGGTGGTTGTTGCGGACATACAAGTCGAGCGCGGCCAGGAAGTTGTCGAAAGAATTGCCGGACCTTGCTCGACATTCGCTCGCGACGCGAATCAGAGCGCGTCGCGGTCGGCCAGTGCCTTCAGTTCATCCAGGTCGCCGACACGTTCGGCCAGGGCTTTGGCTTCCCTGGCAGCCTGGGCATCGGCCTGGGCCTTTTCGATCTGGTTGCGGATGGTGCTGTTGTAGTAGATAACGTATGCCGTGGCATTTTCGGCCTGGCTTACCGAAATCGAAATATCGGCAGTAGCCAACAGCTTGACGATCCCCGGATCAGTGAAGTATTTCTCGGTCACCGTATGCTGGATCAGCTTGAGACCGACCGGATCTTTCTTTGCTGTCTTATCCTCACGCAAATCCATTGTCAAACGGACGTGGAAAAGCTGACTGTTGAGGAATTGATAGCGGATCTCCGTGATCGTGCCGTCGCCGGGTGCAACATACTGGGCGTACCCACGCTTCTCCTTCACCAGCTGTGCGCCAGGGACCACCATCTGCAGCTCGGCAGGGCTCTGCCCCCATTTTGTCTGATCGTAACCCTCAATGATTTTCGGTGGATCGACAACCACCGGTTCCAGGTCATCGACTTCCTGTGCATGAAGGGCAACGCAGCTGGAGAATAGGATGAGTGCGAGCATTCGGTTCATGGCGATTATATCCTGTTGGTTTATTGGCACCAATAAAAAGCCCGGAAGCCAAAATATGACTTCCGGGCGTAGGAATTGAAATGTCTTCGCCAATTATTACGGTGTCTTCGAGTCGATCAGGCCTTGGGTGTTGCTGAGCATGGACGCCAGGCAATCCGCGTCGTCGCCGAACGTGCCAGGGCAGACATTGACGCCGATCAAGGCGAGCTGGCCAAGCGTGTCGACGCAATCGGCAACCGCTGCAAAGTTGGTCAGGTCCGCGCCCAGCTTGCACACGGCGTTGAAGACGATCGTCTCGATGTCGTCGCAATTGACACAAGCCGTGCCGGGCCCCTGTGACCCCTGCGGCCCCTGTGCGCCTGTGGCACCGTCGTTGCCGGCCAGGCCCTGCTCGCCCTGCGCCCCCTGCGGGCCTGCGGCACCGTCCGCACCGGCGGCACCGTCCGCGCCCTGCTTGCCCTGCGGCCCCTGCTCGCCCTGCGGTCCCTGCGAGCCGGCGCTGGCCGTCTCCCATGACGCCAGGCCATCACCATCGGAGGTCAGGACTTTACCTGCGCCGGGATCGCCGCCAGTAATTTTTACCTGCCCGGCAACTTCAAGCTTGGTTCCCGGAGTCGTTGTCCCGATGCCGACGTTACCGCCCGCTTCGAGCACCATTGTAGACGCAGTTGCGCCGTTTTTAGTAAAAAGATAAATATTCCCGGTGGAGGATTGACTGCCCATCCAGGTATCAGTGCCGTCTCTTTGGATCATAAACCCATCGGAGTTGGCCGTTCCATTCGTCATTTTGAAAGTGACTGAGCT
>DPYP01000494.1:0-8997 GCA_003545375.1 Lentisphaeria bacterium | reverse complement strand
GCTTTCTACATGGTCGGCAGCATCGAAGAAGCGCGCGCCAAATCGGAGACGTTGGCCAAGTAACCACCAGGAACCTCAATGGCCTATGCATTTTCATTACTGACTCCGGAAGGGGAAGCCTTCTCCGGTGACGTAGAATCCGTCGTTGTCCCCGGTGGCGCTGGCTTTTTCGGCGTCCTGACCGGCCACGCCCCCATGCTTGCCGCGGTTCAGCACGGCATCCTCGCCGTCACTACGGACGAGGGTCGTCGGGAGTACCTGATCGAGGACGGTGTCCTCGAGACCGACGGCAAGAAATGCCTGCTCCTGTGCGACAACGTCCGCGACCGCAATGACGACGACAATCCGGTCCTGAGCTGGTAGGCCCGAAACCTTCAGCCTCAACCGTCTACCGACTTTCTCGCCCTTCGTTCCGCAGCGCCCACAGCCGTTTTGTGACCGCCTCGCAGTTCTCGCCGAGCACTGCACAGACCGGCAGGATCTCGAGTTGTGTCAGTCCCTGCAGAATCTCCAGATTTTCGGCTGACGTCTCGCCGTCCATTTTATTGGCAAGAATCAACGACGGGAGATTGGTCATACCGCGTTGATAGCATTCGAGCTCGAGTTGCAGCGCCGCGAAGTCGTCCCAAGGCGCGCGGCCGTCGGTGCCGGCCATGTCGAGGACATACAGTATAATTTTGGTTCGCTCGATGTGCCGCAGGAATTCGTGGCCGAGGCCGATGTTGTCGTGCGCCCCTTCGATCAGGCCCGGGATATCCGCGATCGTGAACCGCGAGTACTCCTCGATCTCGACCACCCCGATGTGTGGCGACAATGTCGTGAACGGATACGGTGCGATCTCCGGCGTGGCATTGGAGACGGCACCGAGGAACGTAGACTTGCCGGCATTCGGAAAGCCGACAAGCCCGACATCGGCGATCAGCTTGAGCTCGAGCTCAAGGTAGTGCTCAGTGCCGGGCAGGCCTTCCTCGCAATGGCGCGGCGCCTGGTTGCTGCTGGAGGAGAAGTGGGCATTGCCACGGCCACCCTTGCCGCCGGTTGCCGCGACAAACTGTTGTCCGTCGTGATCGAGGTCGCAGAGCACGGCGCCGTCTGCATTCAGGTCCTTGATGATAGACCCGATCGGAATCTTGACGATGACGTCCTCGCCGTTGCGGCCGTAACGGTCCTTGCCCATACCGTTGCCGCCATTGTCGGCCTCGTAATGATTGAGGTATTGCAGAGCAATCAGACTTTGCTCAGCCGTCGTTGCCGTGAATATCACGTCGCCGCCACGCCCGCCGTCACCACCGTCGGGGCCGCCTTTGGGCAGTGAGCGGGCACGATGAAAACTTGTGCAGCCGTTGCCGCCGTTGCCGGCTTGTACGCGGACCTTGACCTTGTCGATAAAACGTTGGCTACTTGTGGACTTCATTTCCTAATGTGTATACGTTTGAGATATCGTCAATGTCTACACCCACACCAAAAAATGGAATGTTGTTGTGAGTTCGGGCGGTTTCTATGGCTGACAATGAACAAGATCAAGACGATGAGCCCTGCGAGGAAGCGTTCTACGATTCCATCAATAAGTCGGGCACTGAGGAATTGAATATGCCTGCCATGTACCTGCGGCGGTTGAAGGACGTCAATCGAAAATTTCAGCAGGAGGCGGAAAAGAAGAAGTGGTTGTCGCCCGGACACACCGCTGAACAGGCAGAGCCGGCGCATGAGACCGATGAAGAAATCCCGGCTGCCCCGGGCCTGTTTGCCTCTGGCGAGCACAAGGATCGGCTCGGCCCCGCCGCCGGACAGCCCACCTATAACCATTTCGTCAGAACCCGCGCCCTCGGTATAAACAACCCGCTCCGGCCGAGGATGCCGAGCTGGAAACCGCCGAGGCGATCGACTCCAAGCCAAGCAGTGCCGGCGGGCGTCTGAATCTGTCGCTGCCCCCCCAAGCCGTAGTCGTACCGTAAACAGTTTGGAACCGGCCCAAAGTTATTTCTGCGCCGACTTCGACTGGATGATTCATAATTTTCCTGCTGCGAGCGCTCACGCCATCTGTACTCTCACGACGAAATTTTGGGAATAATCCAAGTTAGTTGTCGAAGAGGGTCTCCGGCAACTCGGCCTGTTGAGTTTCCCGCAGGGGCACTGCGCGAATATTGTAGTCGACGCCGTCAAGCGCGACCTTGCCCCCGGTGACCATCACCCGCCCGATGTCCGGGTCACGGATAAGTTTCGGGATCGTACGGCTGATGGTGTAAAGCTTGCTTTGCGTGATCTTTCCGTCCAGATCGATCATTCTGTAGCGGAAGAGTTCGGGCGAGATCTGCACGAGAACGTGAACCTGGTTCAGCGCGTCGACTTCAGCCTGCGGCTCGATGCCCTGCACGCGCGGCCCCAGACGGATCACGGCGTACACGAGTTTTTCGTCTTCGATCTGCAGATAAAAGATGTCACCATTCTCGCCGTCGAACATGTTGATACTGACGTCACGCACGGCTATGGCCTCCTCGGGACTGTGGTTTGGTGCGCCGATCTGCTGGTGCCACACCCGAGAGCCGGCGTTGACCCTGAATCGACAGGGCTTCGACTCGTACTTGTCCCGCAGCCGCCGATGGCTGATCCGCGCCACCAATTCGTACTCCTTGTCGTCCTGCAGGTCGTAAAACTGATTGATCGGCAGCGAGAGCTCCCGCGTAGTTCCAGGCGGCAGAACGAGGCCGACCGCAGGATTGAAACTGCGGCTCAGCGGTTCGAGCAGATTCTTGTCCTTGCCCCGGATACGGAATTGCAGTTTACCGCTGATTTCAGAGTCGCGATTGAACGACAGGGTTTCGCCGCTGTAATTGCGCAGTGTCACTTTGACGTCGATCGGTTCGTACTGGATGTACCGGTTGCTCTCGGTACTCACGGTGACGGAAATCTGGCCGAGGCCTGTCAACGGCAAGCCGACAATGGCAAGCAGGATAGGCAATCTGTTCATGTGTTACTCCAGGTGGTGGGGGCGCATCGAGGATCGCACATTATGGCGCCAGCATGCGTACTATACAGTCACCTACACCTGCAGGCGAAATTACATCGTATCGGCACAATTGCTCGGGCAGCGGGCACTGCCGCTTGAAACACGGTGCGCAGTCGACTTGCGTCCGAAACACGTGGTGCCCGTCACCGTATGGTCCGGTCTTGTCCGGGTCCGTCGGGCCGAACAGAGCGACGGTTGGTACACCAAGGGCGGCGGCGATATGCATGGGCCCGCTGTCATTGGTCAACAGCAGCCGACTGCGTCGCAACAGGTCCATCATCACCGGGAGGTCGGTGGCTCCCATGAAGCTGCACACGCTGTCGGACCCGACCCGATCGATGATCGCCCGACCCACCTCTGCCTCGGACGCCGTGCCAAGCAGCCAGAACCGTGTGTCCGGGGCGGCTGTATTCATTATGTGCATGATCGTGTCGGCAAAAAAGGACGGTGGCCACGACTTGCTTTCCCAGCGGGTTGCCGGCCCGACGGCCACCAACTTGTCGCTGTCTGCCAGTCCGTGCTGCTGCAGCAGGTCCCCGGCCTGCTGTTGCGCTGCCTGGTCGCACCGGAAACGTGGTGCCACGTACTCGTGAGTAGTGCCGAAGGCGCTGTTGAGCAGGGCGATGTTACGATCGACAGCATGGCAGATACCGGTCGGTATCGTTGCTTTGTGCTTGTAGAACAATGGTGCGCCTTCTCGGGCGTCGGCGAATCCGACTTTTTGCGGCGCCCTGGCGAACCAGGTGCAGAGCCCGCTGCGGAAGAGGCCTTGGAAATCGAGCACGTAATCGAAGGTCATGCCGTGGAGCTCACGCAGAAATCCGAACAACTTGGGGGCCTGGGTCAGCCGCGACCATTCGTCGCGTTTGAACTCGATCAGCTCGTCGACATCGGCCGACATGCCGGTGAAGGCATAGTAGTGGGTATTGACCAGCCAGGAAATGTGTGCCGCTGGATCTTTTTTTTTAGGATACCCGCGATTGGCAGGGTGTCCACGATATCGCCCAGGCTGCTGGGCTTGACGATCAGATAGCGCATGGGGGCACTACGGAGGGTTGTTCAGGTGCCGCGTTCCAGACGCAGAGCGAGGCGTTCCGGTAAGCCGGCGTCGAGAATCTTCTTCTGCGCCGTTTTGATATCGTACGGGATGCGATAGAGCGTCGCGACATTCTCGTCGGTGTCATAGACCACGAAAGCCGCACGCCAGTCGCCGTCACGCGGCTGCCCGACGCTGCCGACATTGATCAGGTATTTGTGGCCCGGCTGGATTTTTATCTCTGTATACTTGCCACCCTGGATCGTGCCGAACTTCTCGAACGCCAGCGGTACATGGGAATGGCCGCAGAAACAGATCTGTGAGAACTGATAGCTGAAGCTGGCGCCGGCGGAAAGCTTGTCGAAGATGTAGCCCCATTTCTTGGGCGAATCGAGAGTTGCATGCACGACCGTGATTTTACCGACCTGCATTGTCAGCCGGAGGTTGCGCAGCCACTCGCGCTGCTCCTCGGTCAGGTGTTCCCGAGTCCATTCGATGGCCATCGCCGCCTGCGGGTTGAAGCCGACAAGGTCGCTATCGGCGGAGGCCTGCTCGTCGTGGTTGCCCATCACCACGCCGGCCAGCGGCAATGCCTGGATTGTTTCCATGCACAGGCCGGGATCGGCATTGTAGCCGACGATGTCCCCAATGCAGAAGTACTTCGCGACTTTCAGCTTCTCACATTCGGCGAGAACTGCCGTCAGTGCTTCATAATTCGCATGGATATCGCCGATAATACCGTATCTCATAAGTCCGTTCCGTTTCCCGTCTCAGTTGTGGTTGAACTGCAGCGGTAACCGACGATGACAGCCGGCACAATCTTCGCGCCGGGTGGCTAATTCACACCAAAAAAAGAGGCACAAATATAGCAAATTTTCTGATTCCGATGATGAAATGGATAAGAAATATAATGTGCCATCATTATTAGTCAATCGCTTATCACCAAAAGCACTCGCGGCTATGTTGCATGCCATTGGCCGCATCCTATCCAGTCCGATTGACCCTGGCGCGGACAGCCGTATACTGCCTCCATGCCAGAGCTTCCGGAAGTTGAAACTGTCACCAACGCTTTGCGGCCCCACCTTGTCGGTCGCTGCATCACCACCGTAGAGGCGCGTACGACCCAATTGCGCACTCCGGTCGTGGTCCATCAGCACCCGGAAATCTGCGGGGCCACGATCATTGCCGTCCGTCGCCGCGCCAAGTACATTCTTGTCAAGCTCGACCGTCGCCTTGTCATCCTCGTGCATTTGGGCATGACCGGTTCCTGCCGCATTGTCACTGCGGCGTCCCCGTCTGTTGACCATGAGCACATCATAGTCTATCTCGATGACGGCATGACCTGGCGCTATCGCGACCCGAGAAGGTTTGGCATGTTCGAGCTGCATCCTATTGGAGAAGAGGGTTTTATCCCTGAATGCCTGGCTGCGTTCGGGCCTGAACCGCTGACTGCAGAGTTCACCGCTAAATATCTCCAGGACGTTTGCCGACAGCGCCAGAAGCCCATCAAGAATCTGGTCATGGACAACGCTTGTGTCGTCGGTGTTGGCAATATCTACGCCAGTGAAGCGCTGTACCGCGCTCGGATCCATCCGGGTACGCCTGCCGCCAGACTTTCCGCGGTACGCTGCGACCGTCTGGTCACAGCCGTTCGGCAGGTGCTGCAGGATGCCATCGATGCCGGCGGTACGACGATCTCTGATTTCCAGACGGTCGATGGTTCAGAAGGGAAATTTAGCCGCCACCTCGACGTCTATGACCGAGCGGGTGAGCCGTGTCATGCCTGTAGCCGCGACATTCGCCGGGTGGTTATGGCGGGTCGCTCGACGTTTTACTGTCCGGCGTGTCAGCGCTACTGACCTTTGCTGTTTCGCCGATTTCTTCGGGATCTGTGCCGACTGGCTCGTCGGCGAGATCGACGTCGTGCTCGGCGGTGCGGGAGATTGTCTCGACCGGCAGCCGGGACGGCTCCACCTGGTCGTTTCGCAACTCGTCCATCGCGTCGCGTGTCAGGTGTTTGAAATGATTCAGCTGCCGCTGCAGGTCACCATAGAGGCGGCCGACGTACCGCACCAGTTTCGGCAGGTCCTCCGGCCGCACGAAGATGATCAGTGCCAGCACCACGATGGCGATTTCAAAGAGACCGAGTCCGGGCATTGCTGTGCATTGGGTTCGGGTGGAACAAGGTAAATGTCGGGCGTATTGGTTCAGTAACTTATCCGAATTCGGGAAAAACGCGAAGCATCCGTGGCTGACCACTGCCGATCAACACGCATTCAAGGAGGAAATGCTGCCAAGGGAAACCCAAACACGCCACGGTGTCCCAAAGCTTGAATTTTTCCGAAATTAGGTTACATTTCCTGCCGTTTTGGGCGGTGTAAATATTGTCAATTTTGGCAACTTCAATGGTTCTACGGACACAGTATGGCTGACGATTTCGAACTCGACGATTTCGAACTCGACGAAGTAACTCTGCGGCAGATCGAAGAAGAAGCACGGCGCAGCGTCGAAGCGGAATTTGCCCTCGACACCGACAAGCTAAAGACCGTCGAAAGTGAAGAAAAGTCGTTCGATTTGGACTTCGACCTGGACGCGGAGACCTTGCGCCAGATCGAACGCGAAGCTTTGGAAAGCGTTGGCCTCGATCCCGATACCGACCTCGAACTCATCGCCAGTGTCGATGAACCTGCCGCCGACGGACTGCCGGACATCGATGACGTCATCCCCGAGATCCCGGCCGACGTCTCGGCTGGCGACCTTCTGCCGCCGTCATCCAGCGGTGCTGCAGTGGCCCGGACTGCGGCTTCGGAGAAAGCCAAAGCCAAGGCGAAGGCCAAGCACGTGGCGCTGGCAAAGGCGCACTACACAGCGATCGCCCGGCGCAACAGCATGGCAAGCGCATCCTCCATGGCCGTTGCTGCCGACCCGAAAGACAGCAAGACGATCATGCTGGTCGTGGGCGGTTGTCTCGCCGTCCTCATCCTGATGACCGTGATTGTCGCACTGATTACCAACTCCGGCCGTGATGATGGCCCTGGCGGCAGCGAAGTCAGTGCCGTTGGGCGGCCGGGGACGACAAAAGACGTGTTCGCCGAACTGAAACGCGATATCCGCAAGAAGACCAAGGTGATGACGCCGGAGAATTTCAAGGCGGCGATCGAGCAGGTAGAAGCCTACAAAGCGGAGCATCCAGAAGAGGCTGAGAAATGCGATGCCGAGCTGGCGCGTCTGCAGCAGCAGCTCGACTTCGTCAGCGGCGGTGCCACGGATCCCTGAATCCCCCTTTTGGAAGCTACTGGCCGGTACCGATCGTCCAGCCGTTCTGTTCCGCGGCTTGCTCGATGCTCATAGCTTTCTGCCCCGACACGTGGCCGTCCACAAACATCACGTTCATCCACGCATAGTCGTGGTTCGCGGGGTCGCAATAGGCCAGCACCGTTGTCGTTGGATTGCGGTTCGTATCCTTGCAGCCGGCACCGACGTAGACGTAATCGCTATCGGCTGCACTTTCGGACATGGGCTCGGCGCTGGGACAGCCATAAACCTTGCCGTTCATGAGGTATTTCTGCTCGTGCAACTGCGCCAGGTTGTCCGGAAACCTGCCATGTTCCACATCGTCACCGGCGTACATGATCAAACCCAACGCGATCTGCTTGAGATTGCCGGCGCAGTTCATGCGGCGGGCCTTTTCGCGTGCCTGGTTAAGTGCCGGCAGCAGCATGCCGGCCAGAACAGCCGTTGGCACGACAACCGCCGGAATCACGATAATGTTGCTGACACCGGTACTGGCGTTACCGGTGAAATAGAAGCCGTCTTCGCGATGCTCGAACACACCGTAGCTGTGAAAGCCCTTGGCGTCGTCTACTAATGCCATGGCGACTTGCACACCGCCGCTATCCGGGTCCGGAGCCTGTTCCAGCGCTTGCTCCATGATGTCGGTAATGCTGCTTCCGAGACGCTCGCTGACGTAATGGAAATTGACGCCTTGGGTCGGCACGTCGCGCGACAGCAGCTTGAACTCATCGGTGCTCGTCAGCCCGTCTTTGCTACCGTCGAGCACGGCCATTGCCTCATCGACGATATCAGCGTTTGATGCCAGCATGAGATAGCCGTGGCTTTGCGCCAGGGTCGGTTCGAACTTGATCGGCACCGGCACGGGGATCGGCATGGTCACCGCTTTCATGGCGGCTGTATCGGTACGGCGCACACCGATATCCGGTGGCACCATGGAGGTTGCCAGGTCGTAAATGGAACTGTCCTTGACCTGGATGACAATCATCAGCGCGATATCCGGGACCTGCAGCTGACCGTCGGGGCCGTCGAACACCTGAGTCCGTGATTCGTCGATAGTGAACACCACACCGATCTGGCCGTCAATTGACCCGATCAACTTGTCGAGGTCGATACCCATGGACTGCAACTGCGCTTGCTGCCTGTTGAATTTCGTTTGTGCGTCCGGAATACCCGAATCATTGATCATGTCGCCAAGCCACTCCCAGCCGAGCTGCCCGTCGAAATCGCTGAAGCAGGCGAAGGCAGTGGTCGCTGGCAGCATCCTGAGGGTCTCCAGATCGTGCGAGCGGCTGCCCATAAGGTCCCAAAACTTGCCGCGCTTCGCGTCCGCATACCGGTGGAACACCGCCTTGTTCAGGTACAGGTCCTTTTCGCGGGGAAAGGTACTCATGCCGACGCCGCTCAACTGGGCAATGCCACTCTGCGAGAAGCCATTGCCAATGACCCTGTATCCGTCCTTGATCTCACCCATTGTATTGCCCGGGAGATCACCTGCGAATGTGAACATCTCTCGCATGTCGTCCCAGCTGCGGGCGATGTCTTCGATCCATTCCTCGGTGCTCAGGTACATGTAAAAGCTGCCGCCGGCATCGAGATGTTTAGTGGCCGGAACGAAGCTGGTTTTTTTCGCTGGTTCCCTTGTAACTTCGATGGTGCCGCC
>DPYP01000033.1:4724-10077 GCA_003545375.1 Lentisphaeria bacterium | reverse complement strand
CCACTTCCGGCGCCGGTGATCAGAATGGTGTAGCTATCAGGGACAGGCATGCAGGGGCTTGGTGAAGGGACAAATGACTCAGCGGATCCAGCTCTCCAGTTCCGCCTGGTCGGTGATGTAAATCATGTGGTCACGGTAGTCGATGGCGCCGCTGCGTTTGAATGAACTTATCAACTTGGTAACGCTCTCGCGGGCCGTGCCCAGCATGTTCGCCAGGTCCTGATGGGTCAACTGGAGGTTGACAAACGGTGTGTCGCCGTCACCGGGAAACTTTTCAAAAAGCGACAGAATGACCTTCGTCAGTCGTCCTGCCAGGTCGTAGAACGTGAAGTTCCGGATTTCGTCGTTGGCATTGCGCAACCGGCGGCACAAGGTGATCATGATCTTCAGCTGCATTGAGGGGTGCGACTGGATGAACTCGAGGAAGCCAGCGCAGGTGAGTACCAGGGTCTCGGTGTCTTCGTGCGCGGTCGCGGTTGCGGAACGGTACTCGGCATCGATCATCGCCATCTCACCCAGTACGTCACCGGCATTGAGCATGTTGAGAATCTTGGTCTTGCGCGTTGGCTCGCTTGTCGTTACCTTGATGGCGCCGGCGATGATCAGGTAGACTTCCTCGCCGTAGGTGCCTTCGTTGAACAGGTGATCACCTTTCTTGAAGCTGGCGCTCCTGGTAATTTCCAGGAGAGCTCCGAGCTCGTCGGGGGAAAGGTCGGCGAGGATTGGAATGTTGCGCAGCGCCCCAACTTTGTCTTGGTGAGTCATCGACATGTTTGGCCGTCTCCAAATCAGCCCGCTACGCAGCATGGAGGCGGAGCCAGCCCGTCCCGCCCAATGGCCTGTGCAAGAGAACTTGCCTATTCTATATGCACTCGCGGTGATTGCCAGTAGAATACGGTGTTACTACAAGACCTGCAGCTTAAGTGCAACATCGAAAAGGAAACACAGATAATGAACGATGACACGACGACGATTGCCGCGTTGAAGGAGCAAGTGCGAGCCTTCGCCGTAGACCGGGACTGGCTCCAGTTTCACACGCCGAAGAACTTGTCGATGGCGATTGCTGCCGAAACAGCGGAGCTGATGGAGCATTTCCTGTGGTGCGATGGATCAACCTCTGAGCGGCTGCCTGAGGATCCCGAAAAAGCAGCGGCGATTGGCGAGGAAGTTGCGGACATCGTCATCTACACGCTGGAGTTGGCCAATGTGATCGGCCTCGATCTTACGGAAGCGATTGCAGCCAAGATGCAGATCAACGCCGAGAAGTACCCGGTCGACAAGGCCAAAGGTTCCGCTGCCAAGTACACCGAACTGTGACGCATTCCGCGGTCCCGAAACAAGTGGTCGATGTCCGACCACGCCGGAGCCGTGGTGGGCTGAAAGTTTCGTGAGGGATTGATCGCTACCAGATGGTCATTGTTTCTTCGAACATCTGCGCCAGATCTTCGGCTTCGGCCGGTCGTGGTGACAGCTTGGTGACACGGTGCTGCGGCAGTGTTCCTTCGACCAGCGGCTGGATGTCGTCGCCGGTGAAACCGATGGCCGACAGGCCGTTGGGCAGGTCGAGGGACTGCATTAGCTCGACGATTTTCTCGGTCAGCACAGTGCCGGCATCGGCTTCCTTGACGTTGCTGGTATCGACCCCGAGTCGGTTCGCCGCGAGGAGGTGACGACCTGGACAGGCGGGGGCGGTAAAGCGGAAGACGGCCGGGGCGTTGAGCGTTACGGAGATGCCGTGCGGTACGATCGGATGGTCATCGGGATAGCCGCTTGGCTGGTAATCACGGACCATGCTGCTGATCGGATATGACATGCCGTGGCAGAGATGCACACCGGCATTGCCGAACCCCATGCCGGCATAGGAGCTGGCCAGAATCATTTGGGCCCGGGCTTCGTCGTCCCCGGCGTCCTTGTATACCCGTGGCAAGTATTCGGCGACCAGGATCATTGCCTGCTCCGACCACATGTCGCTCACCGGGTTGCAGCCTTGATAGGCCGGTCGCATGTTCGGGCGCTCCGGCTTGGGCCGCTGATCGAAGGGCAGGGCGGTGTACGATTCGATGGCGTGGCACAGCACGTCGAGCCCGACCGAGGCGGCAACCAACGGCGGCAAGGTCCGTGTGTTCTCCGGATCGACGATGCCGAGCGTCGGCTTCATGTAGCGATGGGCGATGCCGGTTTTTGCGTGGATTTCAGACATGTCGAAGATGGCGACGCCGGTGGTTTCACTGCCGGTGCCGGCGGTCGTCGGTATTGCTACCAGCGGTTTGAGCGGGCCTGGTACCGGCTTGCCTTCGCCGATCGGGGCGTTGACGTAGGTGAGAAAATCTGCCGGCCACGTCGTGTAGAGGTTGGCAGCCTTGGCGGTGTCGATTACCGAGCCGCCGCCGATCGCCAGAAAGGCGTCGTGACCGCCCTCGCGGGCCACGTCGATTGCGTGCTGAAACGACTGGTCGGTCGGTTCGACACGGACGTCATCGAAAACTTCGAAAGCCACGCCTTCATCATTCAAGGCGTTTTTCGCTGTCTCCACAGGCGCCAGGGTCGCAACCTTCTTGTCGGTCAGGAGCAGGACTTTCTTGACGCCCATGTCGGCAAAGTCCATGCCGACTTCGGCAGTGGTTCCCGGTCCGAATCGCAAGTTTGAGGCGGCCATTTGAAAGGCTGTATCGCGTTGCATATAACACTCCATTTTTGAAAGGCTCAGTTGCCCAGGGCGTCATTGCGTATGCCCATCGCGGTTGCCTGTATGGCGAGTATGCCGCCGTCGAGGACAATGTGCTGGCCGGTCATGTAGCGGCCCTCCTCGCTGACCATGTAGAGCACTGGATAGCCGCATTCGCGAGGGGTGCAGATCCGGCCGCAGGGGATCGCCTGTTCAATCGCCTGGCCGACTTCCTCACTCTCCAGCAGATCCCGGAACAACGGCGTATCAACGATGCCGGGACACAGGACATTGACATTGATGTTGTCGCGGACGGTTTCGACCGCGAGACTCTTCGACATCATCATGATAGCGCCCTTCGACGTGTCGTAACAAACGGAGCCGGGTTCGGCCACCAGGCCGTTAACTGAGGACAGGTTGACGATACTGCCGCCATGACCGGCCCCGCGTATGTGATCGATGGCCAGGCGCGACATCAGCAGCATGGCGATGACGTTTAGGTCGAGGGTGCGGCGGATAGTTTCCTCGTTCAGCGACTCCCAGCCGCGATCGAAGAAGCAGCCGGCGTTGTTTACCAGGATGTCGAGCCGGCCCATGTTTTGTACAGTTTCGTCTATGAGCCGTTGTCGCTCCTGCCCATCGCTCACATCAGCCTGAATGAAGACGGCCTGGCAGCCGCCCGCTGTGATCTCAGCCAGTTGGGTATCGATGTCGTCCGGACGATACACATCGTTCATCACGACATCGGCGCCGGCTTCGGCGAGTACCCGGAGAATGCCGTTGCCGATGCCGCGGCCGGAGCCGGTGACCAATGCAGTCTTTCCAGCGAGTGAAAACACTTGTGTGCCGTGGCTATTCGGCGTTTTTACCGACGATAATTTTTTCGAGTTCACCAGACTGGTATAGCTCGATCACGATATCGCAGCCGCCGACGAATTCGCCGTCGACGTAGAGTTGCGGAATCGTTGGCCAGTCCGAAAACCCCTTGATTCCGTCACGCAGTTCGGGGTTCGCCGCGTCGTCGAGGACGTTGGCGCTGCCGAATTTGACATCGAGACGCTTGAGGACTTCGACGACGCGGCTGGAAAAGCCGCACATCGGTTCCGCCGGTGTGCCTTTCATGAACACCATCACCTTGTTGTCGTCGACCAATTTCTGGATTCGTTCCTGAACGCTCATGATATGCTCCGATGGTTGGAATTAACAAAATGTGAACGGCTCTACCGGTTTTTCCATTTTTCCGGCGTATAGGTTTTCAGCGCCAGAGCGTGCAGCGTTTCGCTGCCGAACGCTGACTTCAGCGGCGTCATGACCATCCTGTGCTGCTTGACCAGGGGCACGCCTTCAAAGGCGGGACTGATGACGATGGCATCGAGGTGCACGCCATCGTTCATATTGATGATTACAGTAGCGTCGGGTACGGCTTCCTGTATCAACCGCTCGATATCTTTCTGCATCGCAAGTGCTCCGTTTCTAACCCAGCGTCAGTAGAACTTCCAGTTGCTCGATACGTTTTGCACCGACTATGACGGATCTCACGCCCGGCTGTTCCAGCAGCCATTGAACGGCATACTGCACGGGGCTCAAGCCGGCGGCGTCGGCCTCGTCGGCGAAGGCTTCGAGTTGATCGAACACGTCGTCGGTGATTACTTCGGTCTCCAGGGTCATCCAGCCCGACATTTCGGACATGCGGCTCCCTTCCGGGCTTGCTGCGCCGCGTTTATACTTGCCTGAGAGCAGCCCGGTCGCCAGGGCACGGTAAGGTGTGGCAGCGATGCCGGCATCGGCACAGAGCGGCAATTGTTCGCTTTCGACGTCGCGCTTCAACCAGTTGTACCAGAACTGGTTGAGGACCGGTTTCGGCCAGCCGTTGTCAGCGCAGATTGTCAGCATTTCGGGGATCGTTTCCGGCTCGAAATTCGAAAAGCCCCAGTGTCTGATTTTTCCGGCCTCGATCAGTTCAGCCATGACCCCGATAGACTCCTGCAGCGGCGTTTCCGGATCGGGTTTGTGGAGTTCGAAGAAATCGACATAATCGGTTTGCATCCGTGTCAGACTGCGGTCGATCTGGTGCGTCATATGGTCGCGCCCGAGCCCGGAGCCCTGGTAGCTGTCGTCACCGACGGCGTTGCCGACTTTCGTGGTGACCACGGCGCGATCTCGTCGCCCTTCGAGCGCCTCGCCAAGGATCGTTTCGGCGACCCCGCCCGGTGAACCAATGGTGCGGTCGTAGCCCTCGTACATATCCGCGGTGTCGATGAATGTGATGCCGTTGTCGATGGCCCACTGGACCATGCGGACCGAATCCGATCGAGACACCGGATTGCCGAGGAGCATGGTGCCGAGACAGACAACCGAGACGTCGATATCTGCGATGCGTCGTTGTTTCATAGCATTTCGGAGTGTAGTCTGATGTAACGTTGTAGCCCCGTCAGAGTCGGTGACGGTGACTGCGGTGGTCCATAAGATCACGTTACTCGAACCAAATGCAAATACTGCGACCAACCGGCTGGCGGGAACTCCGGAAGCACCTTCTTGCATTCAGCCGGCGGCACGTTCCAGTATGCGGTTCCTGCCGCCGATCATTCCATTGCTGATGTAGGGTAAGAAAAGATGAATCGATTGTCCGGATACGTTCCGTTCCTGCTGCTGTTTCTGGTTTTCGGCGGTTGCGAACGGCAGCAGAAG
>DPYP01000033.1:0-4345 GCA_003545375.1 Lentisphaeria bacterium | reverse complement strand
TATTACGTCCGCCACAATGGCAAGCCGGCGAATCGCCTGGAGTTGCGCCTCGTGGTGCGAACAGGTTCGGTGCTGGAGGAAGACGACCAGCAGGGACTGGCGCATTTTCTCGAGCACATGGCCTTCAACGGCACCGCACACTACGACAAACAGGCCCTGGTCGATTATCTCGAAGGCATCGGCATGCGTTTCGGTCCGGATCTCAACGCATATACCAGCTTCGACGAAACGGTCTACAAGCTGCAACTGCCAACTGACAATGCCGAGGCACTGGACGCCGGTTTCCGAATCCTGTGCGACTGGGCTTTCGGTATCCGCAACGACAGCGAGGAGATCGACGCGGAACGCGGTGTCGTCATCGAGGAGTGGCGCGGTCGCCGGGGTGCCGGACAGCGCATCTGGGACAAGCATTTTGAAATCCTGTTTCATGGTTCGCAGTATGCCGTGCGCAGGCCGATCGGGAAGAAGGAGGTCCTTGATACATTCGACCACGGCCGCTTGCGTGATTTCTACAATACCTGGTACCGGCCGGAGTTGACGGCGGTGATCGCCGTCGGTGATTTCAATGAAGATGCTCTGGTCGCGAAAATTCGTGAGTATTTCAGCGAAGAGCCTGCCCGAAAAAGCCCCACAGAGCGGCCGCACTTCGATATGCCTGACCACGAGGAAAGGCTCGTCAGCATCGTCACGGACGCGGAGGCGACTTCGTCGTCGGTCAACATCTATTACAAGCACGAGGTGTCACTGCCGCGTACGGTGGATGACTTTCGTCGGGAACTGATCGAGTCGCTGTTCACCGGCATGCTCAATCAGCGTTACGACGAGGAGCGGCAGAAGGCGGATGCGCCGTTTCTGGGGGCCTATACGAGTAAATCAGCCTATGTCCGTGCCAGTGAGTTTTTCATGCTCGGCGCGGAAGTCAGCGACAACGGGTGGCTGCGTGGTATGACGGCGGTCCTGGCCGAGGCTGCTCGCGTGCGGCGGTTCGGCTTTACTGCCGGCGAGCTCGAGCGGCTGAAGGCGGAAATGATGAGCGGCATCGAGCGGGCTTATGCCGAGCGCAACTCGACCGAGTCCCGCGCTTTCGTCCGGCGCTGCACACGGCACTTTACCCGTGGCGCTATCAGCGTCGGTGTCGAAGACCGGCTGGAGCTTTACAGGCAGTTGTTGCCGACGATCGAGCTTGCCCACGTCAATATCCTGGCGGCGGAGTTGATGACTGCGGGTAACTGTGTCGTGCTCGTGGACGGGCCCGAGAAAGACGGCGTTACGCCGCCCTCGAAGGACGAAGTGCTGAAGGTCTTCGACGACGTTGCGGCGCTCGATCTGGAGCCGTATGTCGATGATGTCGCCGACCAGCCGCTCATCGGTCAACTGCCGGATGCGGGCCGGGTCATGCGCCGCGAACGGGTCGAAGCGGTCGACCTCACCATTTGGCACCTCAGCAACGGTGCCCGGGTCATGCTCAAGCCGACGACATTCAAGCAGGACGAAATCCTCTTGCACGCCTGGAGTTCCGGCGGTCATTCGCTGGTTGGGGACGCCGACTACATACCCGCCGCCAGTGCCGATTCACTGATGAATCGATCGGGCTGGGGCGACTTTTCGAAAGCCCAGTTGCAGAAGAAGTTGGCAGGGAAGACCGCCTCTGCGAGTCCGTACATCGGCGAACTCAGCGAAGGCGTTCGCGGCGGCTGCCGGCCGGCCGATCTGGAGGTCATGATGCAGCTGGTGCATCTGATATTTACCGCACCGCGGGTCGACGACGAGGCCTGCCAGGCCTATCTGGCGCGACTGCGTACGAAACTGGAGAATCGCCTGGCACGGCCCGAAGCGGTTTTCAATGACGAAATCGAAGTAACCATGTCCCAGGGTCACCTGCGCCGCAAGCCGTGGACACCGGAGACGCTGGAGGAAATGGATGCTGAGCGGTCATTGCAACTATTTCGCGAGCGTTTTGAGTCCGCCGGTGATTTTACATTTCTGTTCGTTGGGAACTTCGACACCGGCGAACTGGAATCGCTGGTCGAAAAGTACGTCGCCAGTTTACCCGCCGGGTCCGACGAGAGCTGGCGCGATCCGGATGTCCGGCCGGCGGCGGGCAAGATCGACCGCACGGTCCGCAAGGGCGTTGATCCCAAGAGCCGGGTGCGGATGAAATTCGGCGGTGACATCACGTTCAACTATCAGGAACGCTATTGGATCTACTCGATGGTCAGTGCGCTGCGGACGCGTTTGCGTGAAGAGGTGCGCGAAGCCATTGGCGGTACCTACAGTGTTCGCGCGTATGCCTCGATCGACCACTATCCGGTACCTTGGTTCGAGATCAACATCGGCTTCGGCTGTGCGCCGGATCAGGTCGAGATGCTGATCGATGCCGTCCGGCGAGAGATCGAAAACCTGCAGTCGGAACTGCTGGAAGAATCGTATCTGACCAAGGTTACCCAGACACAGTTGCGGGAACGCGAAGTCAGCCTGGAACGCAATAGTTTCTGGCTGCACATCCTGCACTATTACGACTGGCACGGCGAGGATGTCAAGACGGTTCTGGATTTCGAGAACTACGTGAGCGCTTTGTCGCTGTCGGACATCCGAGACACTGCCCGTCGCTGCTTCGGCACACCGAATGTCGCGACCTTCATACTTCGACCGGAAGACCAACCGTAGCGCGGAACTTTCCGAGCGGGGGTTTCCATTGATATCGATCCGTGGCGCCGGGAGAAGCCTTATACGTCCAGTGGATTGATCTTGTCCGGATCGATGTCCAGTTGCTTGCGAGCCCGTCGAATCGCTTTACTATCGAGTTTGCCCTGACGAAAGAGCTCGACAAGCGCTGCATACGCAATCGTGGCGGCATCGATCTCGAAGTAGCGGCGCAGCGCTTCGCGACTTTCGCTGCGGCCAAAACCATCGGTGCCCAGGGATACAGGTGGCCGCGGAAACCAGCGGGCAATGGAATCCGGCAGCGCTTTCAGATAATCCGAGGCGACGACACAGGCGCCCTCGGAATCGGCCAGGCATTCACTGACCCACGCCGCTCGCGGTTGGTCGGGGTGCAGCAAGTTCCAGCGCTCCGTGGCGATGCCGTCCTCATGGAGTTGCTGGAAGCTGGTGATGCTCCAGACGGCCGCGGCGACCTCGAACTCTTCCTCGAGGATCTGCTGTGCCTTCAGCGCTTCGTTGATGATGCTGCCGCTGGAAAAAAGATTGGCTTTGTTGCCGAAAGTTGTCGTTGACTGCCGGAACAGATACATGCCCTTGAGCACACTGGCCTCGATATCGTCCGCCATATCCGGCATGGCATAGGCTTCGTTCTGCACCGTCAGGTAGTAGATGACGTCTTCGTTCTCGGTGTACATGCGGCGTACACCTTCGCGCATGATGATCGCAAGCTCAAAGGCGAATGCCGGATCGTAGGCGACGATGTGCGGATAACCGTACGCGAAGAGATGACTGTGGCCGTCCTGATGCTGGAGACCTTCGCCGTTGAGTGTGGTGCGGCCGGATGTGGCGCCGATCAGGAAGCCGCGCGCCCGCTGGTCACCGGCAGCGTAGATCAGATCACCGACACGCTGGAAGCCGAAGATCGAATAAAACACAAATACCGGCAGCGTCGGGATGCCGTGCGTGGCATATGCGGTTCCGGCAGCGATAAAGGACGACAATCCACCCGCCTCGGATATGCCCTCTTCGATGAGCTGACCCTCGCGAACTTCTCGGTAATACATCAGGCTTTCGCTGTCGACGGGGTCGTACAACTGACCGATATGCGAATAGATGCCGTACTTCCGGAACAGCGCCTCCATGCCGAACGTCCGGGCCTCGTCCGGCACGATCGGTACGATGTAGCGGCCCATGTCGGCGTCTGTCAGCAGTTTTGCCAGGATCCGCACGAACATGCTGGTTGTCGAGACGGCGCGGCCGTTGGTACCGTGCAGAAATTCCTCGAACAGCCTGGTATCCGGCCCGGTCGTGGTTACCGCGGCCGTCGGTCGACAGGGTACGAAGCCGCCGAGTACCGCCCGGCGTTTGAGCAGGTAGCTGATTTCCGGACTGTCCTTCGGGGGGCCGTAAAACGACAACTCTTCGACCTGGGTGTCGGACAGCGGGATGCCCAGGCGCGTGCGGATCTGGCGCAGGATGTCGACGTTCAACTTCTTCTGCTGATGCGCTGTCATGCGGCCTTCCCCGACCTCGCCCATGCCGAAGCCCTTGATCGTTTTGGCGAGAATTACGGACGGCGCACCGCGGTATTCCGTAGCCTTTTTGTAGGCGGCATAGACTTTGTTGGGATCGTGACCCCCGCGGCGGATCGAGCGAATTTGCTCGTCGGTGAGCTGTCGGG
>DPYP01000311.1:6357-8098 GCA_003545375.1 Lentisphaeria bacterium | reverse complement strand
CGACGTTCACCGAATTTCGCCGTACCCATATGACGAAAAAAAAATTGATTCAATTGCTCGTCGATCTCGACCTCCGCCCGAGCCGCAAACTCGGACAAAACTTCCTGATTGACAAAAACATCCTCGACATCATCGTCGGCCATGCCGCCACCGCTGCCACCGGCAATTTCATTGAAATCGGCGCCGGCACCGGCGTACTCACTGAGCGCCTCGCAGCCCTCGGCCGGGTTACCGCCATCGAATATGACAACCGCCTGGCAGAATACCTGCAAAACCGCTTCAGCCGCAACGACCAGGTGACCATTGTCCACAAGGACGCTGTTCGTCTGGATTATGATCAACTGGCGGACGGGCCCTACGATTGCATCGCCAATCTGCCCTATGCCGCCAGTACCGCCATCCTCGGCAGACTCCTGGCAACCGCCAATCGCCCGGCCTTCATCCTGGTGCTGCTGCAACGGGAGATGGCCGAACGCCTGACCGCAGAACCCCGATCGAAAGCCTATGGCAGCCTGACCGTGCGGTTGCGCTTGTGTTATGATGTCAAGATTGTTAAACAGGTCTCTGCCAACGTCTTTTGGCCGAGACCCGAGGTTGATTCCTCACTCGTTGCCATGCAGCTCCGTGACGATGCCGCCGACTGCGACCTCTCCCGGCGCCTTTCTGCACTCACGCGGCTGGCCTTCAGCCAGCGCCGCAAAAAACTCCCGGGCGTCCTCGCCCGTCATTACCATCCCTCGACCGTTGCCGACACCTTCGACCGGTTCGGAATCGATGCCGATGTCCGCGCCGATGCCCTGCCTATCGCCGGCTACCGCCAGTTGGCCGAGACCCTGCCGGCCCCGGAACAGCATAGTACGGATTCAGATACGCAGGAATAATGCCGAAGACCTGCGTATGACACGCAACTCATTCTCTTAGGCCTCAATTTCAGGCCGCCGATGATTGCTGCAATTGGCCGGCGCCTGTTGAAAAATCCACGAATTGTGTGAATTACGCGCTTCCACACCCGAAAACACCGGGGCAAGTATAGAAAAAAGCGATCGATTTTGCAACTTTTTTCGCCTGTTGCAGATGATCCTTGCAAGACAAAACCGGTAAATCAATATGAAAATCAGAGAATCCGTCGCTGCATGAATACAAATCACATTGGATCTTTGCAAAAAAAATCGGTACCGAGCCGGCCGTTTCACAGCAACACTTCGCAGGTGCATCATTCGTTCGTATCGAACCACGGCAGCGCCTGCCACACCCGGACGTCTCGACCGGAGCCGGCAAGCGCCAGCTTCAGATCGTCCGGGGACAGAGCCACCGCGTGAACTGGATTCTTCCCCGGTATCGTGAAAAGCTCATGGCCGCCGGTCACCTCCCACACCCGGGTCAGTCGATCGGCGCTGCAGGAAAAAAGCCGCCTGCCGTCAGCTGAAAAGATCATATCCGTCACTGCCGCATCGTGTCCGGTCCGCCGCCAGAGGACGGTGTTGTCGAGTTGCCGGACTTCGCAACTGCCGTCGCGGTATCCTACAGCCAGCAGCCCTTGGGCACTGACAACGACGGTGGACACCGGGGCGCCGCCGTCGAATCCCCCAGTTGCCGCTCCGGTTGTCACGTCCCAGAACCGTACGCTGCCGTCATCGCCGGCCGAAACTGCCTGGCGGCCGTCGGGAAGAAAAGCTACGGCTCGTACCGCTCCCTGGTGCTGGTTGAATACCTGCAGCGCTTGTCCGCTATCCGCTTCCCA
>DPYP01000311.1:0-5967 GCA_003545375.1 Lentisphaeria bacterium | reverse complement strand
GCGGCGGCGGTCACCAGATCCGCGTGCCCGTTGCATTCGATCGGCGCCAGCCCGCTGTCCAGTGTCCAGATCCATGCATTGTTTCCGGCGGCCGCCAGCAGCCGGTTGTTGTCGAGGAAGACGACCGCCGTCACGGTCGTTTCGTGGCGCAGTGTCGGTAGTGCTTCCGTGCCCTTCCGGGGCCATAGATAGACCATGCCGTCGTTACTGCCGCTGGCCAGTCGCTGGCCGTTCGGGCTGTACGCCAGGCAGCGCACGTCGCCTGTGTGCCGGCGATAGGTGCGGGGCATCGCATCGTTGGCGATCCGCCACACCTTGATGCGGCCGGCCGCGTCGGTGCTGGTTACCGTGCCTGCGTCGGTGAGCACCACGCGGCTGATTGCCTTGCCCTGTCCGCTGATCGTGTGCCGCAGCGACTGCAGGCCGATATCCCAGATGCGGATAGTACCGTCACTGCTGCCGGCTGCCAGTATGCCCTTGGTCGCTGCCACTGCCGTGACCGGGCCTGTATTCTCGTTCATTGTCATGACAGTGCGAGCGTTTTTCACATCCCAAAACGTCACGCTCCCATCCGCTGCCACGGTGAACGCATGCGGCGTGTGCCGGACAAACCCGATATCGACAAACCGGCCGGCCAGGGTTTCGTGCCGGCGATTTCGCAAATCGTGGATTCTCGCTTCGCCGCCCGCATCCAGGCTGACCAGCCAGCGGCCGTTGATTGCCAGCGCAGTGACGGCGTTGGTGTGTGAATCAGGCAGTACCTGACTGTTGCCGAAATCGTTGCCGGTCCACATGCGCAGGCTGCCGTTGTCGCTGCCGGCAACGATGACCCTGCCGTTCGTTGATGCGGCGACGCATGTCACCGCACCGTCTTGGCTGCCAAGCGTCTGGAATGCTCTGCCGTGCCAGATACGCACCAGGCCGTCGTCGCTGCCGGTGACGATCCGGCCGCTGCTGTCGAGCGCCAGACATCGGGTGCCTGCAGTCACGCGCCCGAGCTCGGCTTCCGCCGTGCCCGAGGCGGTGTTCCACACGATGACACTGCCGTCCGGCCCTGCCGTGACGACCCGCTCGTCGTCGCCGCCGGCGGCCATGGCGCGCAAGGGGCCGCCGGTATCGATCTGCGCTATGAGGCGATCCGCCTGGCGTCGCAACCGGCCCCATTCCCAGTGGCGCGCCGATGCCGGGCACAGGTCCAGTGCCTGCATTACCGCGTCGTAGCGGCGTTCTTCAAGCGCTGCTGCCGCCAGCTGGAGCCGATACACGTAGATATACTGTGTGTTTGTCTGCTGCAGTTCGGCGATCCTGGCGTCGCGCGCCGTCACCAGGTTTTTCTGTTGCTGCGCGTCGGCGCGGACGATCGAGGCGTGATGTTCCAGCGCTTCGTTGTAGCGCTTGTCCCAGACCGTCATCTGCTGTCGCCGCTCAAGCGCGAAGAAGAACGCCACGATCAGCAGACTGATGATCGCAATACTGGCCGCGATCAGGCTGGCCTCCCACCGGTTGCGCTTGAACAACAGCCACGATCGCTTCCACAGGCCGGCGCCTTCTACCGATGTGGCGAATCCGGCGAGGTGCGCCTCGATGTCGGCTCTGAGATCCTCGACGTTCTGGTAGCGCTGCGCCGGATTCTGGGCCATCGACTTCATCACCACCGCCTCGAGTTCCGGCGGGATAGCGTGGTCCGTTCGCTGGCCAGGCGGCACGATCGTGCCGCGTCGCGTCTGGCGCATCATCTCCTTCGGCGTCTCACCGACGATCGGGCACTTGTGCGTCAGGATCATGTACAGAATCGCCCCGAGCGAATAAATGTCCGTACGCTCATCCTGCTGTGCCACGTTGCCTTCAGCTTGCTCAGGAGCCATGAAACCCGGGGTACCCCGGATGATCCCGTCTCGCGTCGGTGCGCTGCCGTTGGCGGTCTGGCTGCCAATTACCGTTCCTGCTCGCTGTGGTGTTTCGCGGCTGAGCTGTTTGGCCAGGCCCCAGTCGAGCAGGATCACCTCACCATAGTCTCCGATCATGACGTTGTTGGGCTTGAGGTCCAGGTGAATGATGCCACGCGAATGCGCGAAAGCGGTGGCATCACACAGTTTGACGAAGTCCTCCAGCATCGAGCGCAGTGGTTTCCTGGCGATGATCTCACCGTCGCCGTTCTTCAGACGCATCACCAGGTCATAAAGATTGGAGCCTTGCACCCAGGTCATGGTGAAGTACGGGTCGCCGTGGATCGACCAGCCGATATCGTGGACCGGCACGATGTTGGGATGTTCCAGGTGGGCGACAATCCGCGCTTCGCGTGTGAATCTGTCGATAAGTTCGAGGTCGCTGTTGGCGCGGAGTACGACTTTCATCGCCACCTCGCGTTGCGCGGCCAGGTCGCGGGCCCGCAGAATGCAGCCCATACCGCCCAGAGCGATGACGTCGAGGATTTCGTACTTGCTGTCGGGCTGCCAAGCGTCGCGCGCGATCGCCACCGCCTCGTCCATCAATTCGGCGTGCGACCGGCCGTCGTGTTCAGCTTCATTGTTGATACGGCTCGTGTAGAACTGCGAAAAGTCCGGCAAGTCGCTGCTTGATTCGGGCCGGTATGTGCCGCTGTCGCTGGTCATGGGAGTGCTCGTAAACTATTTGGTGTTTTCGCGAGGGCGTCGCATGGTCTTACGTCGGTGACCTGTGGCTCGACAGCGGTGCGTTCGGCGAACGCACGTTACCGGGACATGTGCTCAGGCATCCTGGCTGTCATTCGGCGCCGGCACCACGTGGGTACCGACGATCTTGTCGTGAAAGGCTTCGCCGTCGCGATCCCACAATGCCCAGAAGAATCCGAGCCCGAAAGGAGCCATCGACAACCAATAGCAGGCGGCCCGAAACAGTGCCGAACCGGCAGTCAAACGTTTGCCGTCCCGGTCGACAACGCGGAGTCCGTAAATCCACTTGCCGATTGTCCGGCCGCGCCAGGCGACAGCAATCCAGGCGTACAGCGTCAGCACCAGCGGCCAGGCCTGCGGGTACTGGTACACCACGATCAACACCAGCAGTGCGTCGATCAGGAAGGCACCGACCCGTTGGGCGCGGCCGACAACTTCGATGCTTGCCTGTCGTGACAGCTCGGCTGCGACGCGGTCGAGCTCCCTCAGCAGCTCCTCTGCTGTCTGATAGCGATGGCGCGGTTTCTTCTCCATCATTTTGCAGATGATGTCACAAACTGCCGGCGGCAGATCGGGATTCTTGATGCTCGGGTGCGGCAGTGGCTCGCTGACGTGTTTGTTCATTACCGCAAAGGCACTGCTGCCGCTGAACGGCGCTTCACCAGTGCACAGGTGGTAAAAGGTGGCGCCGAGTGAATAGATGTCGGAGCGGGCATCGACGCGTTTGGCGTCTTTGGCCTGCTCAGGCGCGATGTAGCCGGGCGTACCGATGCTAACGCCGGTGCCGGTAGCGTTCATGTAATCGTGGCCGTCGGTGCATTTGGCGAAACCGAGGTCGGCGAGTTTCGCGGTGCCGTCTGCCGTCAGCATGATGTTGTCCGGCTTGATGTCGCGATGAATGATGTTGTACCGTGCCGCTGCCGCCAATGCCGCTGCGATGCTGCGCACGATGTCGATCGCCCGGGTCACCTGGATGCGGCCTTCGTTTTCGAGAAGTTGGCGTACGGTACCGCCGTCGACGTATTCCATGACGATGTAGTGGATACCGTCGTCGGAACCGGCGTCTACGGTGCTGACTATGTTGGGGTGATTGATGCGGGCCGCAATGCGCGCTTCCTTGATGAAGCGCTCGATGTATTGGGGATTCTCCCGCGCCAGGTGTGGCGTCAGTGTTTTTACGGCGACGGGGATATCCAGATCCGGGTTGCGGCCCAGCGACACTTCGCCCATGCTGCCGCGGCCCAGGGGGCTCGAGAGGCTATACTTGCCGAGCTTCACCAGCGGCGTGGCGATGGTCTCGTCCACGTCGCTGTCGGTGATCGTTTGTTGATCGTCGCCGTTCATCTGGTCATGCTTGTCAGGCTGAGTGGGTGTGCGACAACAGCCTGCCACTTGCAGCACTATACAGCTTTAGATGCAGTCTGACGAGTCGTCTTTGTTCGCAGGCGCCGACAGCGACGTGGTGATCGTTGCGAATGCCCTTGCACTGCACAGGGGGTGGGTCTATCTTCCCTGTTTACCATGCCGTTTCTGTGTCTGGACACGGGCGGCGCAACTTTCCACATCACGCGGTTATTGACCATGCCGTCGCTTCGAAATTATCTGCAACTGACGAAACCGTCCATTATGATGCTGGTGGTCGTTACCGGCGCTACCGGATTGGTGATGCAAAAGGCGTTTCTGTCGCAGCCGCTGGATTTTCTGCTGGTTCTGGTCGGGTTGTTCCTGACTGGTGGTTCGGCGAATGCGCTGAATCAGTATTTCGAACGTGAACTCGATGCGAAGATGACACGCACGGCGAAGAGTCGGCCGTTGCCCACCGGCAGGATCAGTGCCGGCAGCGCCCTTGCGTTCACCATCCTCATCGGCGTAGCAGGTGTGGCACTCTTTGCCTGGCGCTACAACATCCTCAGCGCCGCTCTGGCCCTGGGCACCGTTCTTTTCTACGGCTTTTTCTATACGTTGTGGCTCAAGCCGAACACGACACAAAACATTGTGATCGGCGGTGCCGCCGGTGCGATGGCGCCGGTCATCGCTTGGGCCGCCGCCGCCGGGACCGTGGCGGATCCGGTGCCGTGGATTCTCTTCGGTATCATCTTCCTGTGGACGCCGCCGCACTTCTGGGCGCTGGCGCTTTATCTCAAGGACGATTATCGCAAGGTCGATCTGCCGATGCTGCCGGTCATTAAAGGCGATGAAGCCACGCTCACACAAATCTGGTACTATACGCTCGCGGTTGTCGCCATCAGCCTGGCATTTCTGTGGTGGGCTCCCGGGATTCTCTACGCCGTCGCCGCGGTGTATTTCGGTGCGATGTTTATCAAGAAATCCTTCATTGCCCGGCGGGACCAGACCGAGAGTTCCGAGCGCAAGCTTTTCGGCTACTCGATCCTTTATCTCTTCGCCCTCTTTTTCAGTATCATTATCGAAGGACTGGCGACCTTCGTCATCTGACGCGCTCGGCTGTATCTATTATCTTCCGTCGTGCCAGCCGTCCAGTCAAAGATTACACACTGACATCCTCGGCCACAGCCTCCGCACACTCGTGCTCGGCAAGCAACGGATCGACGACTTCCGCGACAAACTCTTTCACCTGCTCCGGAGCGCGGCCGATGAATTGCGACGGGTCGCTGGCAAACGTATCGAGCCGGTCATGAATCGCTGCGAACAGGGCATCGCCGGCAATGCGCTCGAACAAGTCATTTTCCACGCCCTCGTCTTTGACGCGTTGGGCGCTGGCGATCGAATGCACGCGGATCGCCTCGTGCAGGTCCTGACGGTCGCCGCCGGCAGTGACGCAGGCCATGAGGATTGCCTCGGTCGCCATGTACGGCAGTTCCTCATCGATGTGTTTGCGGATCATTTTTGGCCAGATCTGGAAACCGTCCATGACATTGGCAGCGATTTGCAGGATGACGTCGGTACCCAGGAAGGCTTCCGGCAGCGACAGTCGGCGATTTGCGGAGTCGTCCAGGGTGCGCTCGAACCACTGGGTGGCATGGGTGTTCGAGGCGTTGGCCGTCAGTGACATGATGTAGCGCGCCAGCGAACAGATTCGTTCGCTGCGCATCGGGTTGCGCTTGTACGCCATGGCACTGGAACCGATCTGTTTCGAACTGAACGGCTCGTCCACTTCCTTGAGATTCATCAGCAGGCGGATGTCGGTCGCCGTCTTGTGGCAGGACTGCGCAATGCCTGAGAGTGTCGAAAGCACGCGATAGTCGATCTTGCGGCTGTACGTTTGGCCGGTGATCGCCAGCGTACGATTGAAATCCATCTGTTCGCTGACCATCCGGTCGAGCTGTC
The DNA here is from genome assembly GCA_003545375.1 of Lentisphaeria bacterium. Classification (GTDB taxonomy): domain Bacteria; phylum Verrucomicrobiota; class Lentisphaeria; order JABSQK01; family CAJWLW01; genus CAJWLW01. The sequence goes on along the minus strand of DPYP01000311.1, from coordinate 10 downwards.
GCACTTTCTC
>DPYP01000578.1:0-2658 GCA_003545375.1 Lentisphaeria bacterium | reverse complement strand
TTTTGCGACCGTCTCACGAGGCTTGACCGAACTCGCCGCCGTCAATGGCGGCACTTCCGGCGGGCATATTGTCCATGTCATCGAGGCAACCTACACGGACGATCCGATCCTGGTCAATTCATCCCATTTCGGCAGCTCGATACGCAACACCATCCAGGCCGAAGGCAATGCGGTGCTGGATTCCACCGGCGCCAGCGATTTCGGCGTTAAGATCAGCAATGATGGCAGGGTGGGCAACAATCTGAACATCAGAGGGTTCGAGGTAAATTACCAGAACGGCTACAGCGGCTTCTACACAAATACCAGTACTGTGGAAGACTGTCTCTTCAACGGCGGCGGCATCGGCGGCGGCAGCATCGGGCTCGGGATTACCGAGGGCGGCTACGATACGATTTTTCAGAACAACGACTTTGTCGGCTTCACCCGTGGCATCCAGCTTTACAAGAACGTCAGCGGGATCAAGATCCTGAACAACACTTTCTCCGACTTCGCCACCCACACCGACGGGCTGGGTGCAATCTTCTTTTCCGGTACAGCGGCTAGCCCGGTCACTATCGACGGCAATGTGTTCAACGGCGACAGATCGGGCCAGTTGGCGGTCGGAATGGGGGTCGAAATGGTATCCGGCACACCGTCGTTCGTGGTGTTCACAAACAATATCCTGAAGAATTTTCGCGCCATCGGCCTCAATATTGCCGGCAGCTGTGACGGGATCGTGAGCAACAACACGTTCTACAATGTGACTGCCAACGCATTGGGTTACGGGGGCGGCGCGTCCGATATCACCGAGGTGCGTAACAACATCTTCGTGAACAACACAACCGGCATCGGCGTCAGCGCCGGCTCGATCGACAGCGACTACAACAACTTCTTCAACAACGGCACGGACATCAGCGGCGACTCGATGGGTGCCAATTCCACCACCCACGATCCGCTGTTCACCGATGCCGGCAACTGCGACTTCAGTCTGCAGGCCGGCAGCCCGTCCATTGACGCCGGCGACCCCGCTTTCGAGCTGCCACTGGCTTGCGGCGGCGGTTGCGTCATCGACCAGGGCTCCATTGAACACAACGCCAGCACGTCCTGCGCCGCACTTACCGATGACGTGATGGATGCGATCTGCGCGGCTGGGATGGCGAGCAGACCGACATCGAACGCGGGCTTTGACGCCTTGGTTTCGCAGGCGGTCCAGGACGCGTTCGACAGTGCTGGGACAGTCTGTGGCTCGGGCGCCGGCTGCGAAGGCGACACAGCCGGTTGCCAGGCCGAGATCCTTGCGGCACTCGATGAGTAGTCCCATCGTTTGAATCTCTAAAAAGAGCCCGGACTTCCGCACGAAGCCCGGGCTTTTTTGTGTCGTGCTGAAAAATGCCGATGCCACCTTGCCGGGGGACAAGCGGACCACCGCCCTGGCTCTGCAATGGAACGATATCCAATCCCAAGCCGGGCTGGCGAGACACCGGAGCCAAGGGATTGTACAAGCCGGCCGGCTCACGCGAATTTTCGCCTTCCCCACTCTCGTATCGGTCTGGTTCAAGCGGTACGTTGCGGTAATGAGTGACCTCGAGATTCAAAACCTCGTCAAACGCTTCGGTGGCGTCACCGCCGTCGACGGCGTCAGCCTCGACCTGGAGGCCGGGGAGTTGCTGGCTATCCTCGGCCCCAGCGGTTGTGGTAAGACCACCCTGTTGCGGCTGCTGGCGGGATTCGAGACGCCTGACGACGGCGAGATTATCGTCAAGGGCCGGGTGCTCTCGTCGCCCCGCAGGGTTGTCCGGCCGGAGCACCGGCAAATGGGCATGGTGTTCCAGCAGCATGTGCTGTGGCCGCATATGGATGTGCGCAACAACATCGCCTATCCGCTGAAGGTCCAGGGGCAGTCCCGCAGTGAGATCGACAAGACCGTCTTGGAAATCCTCGATGTCGTCGGGCTCAGCGGCCTCGAAAAACGGCGACCCGATCAATTAAGCGGTGGCCAGCAGCAACGCGTCGCCCTGGCCCGGGCCCTGGCCTTCCGCCCCAAACTGCTGCTCATGGATGAACCTCTGAGCAACCTCGACGCCCAGATTCGGCTCGAGCTGCCGATGGAAATCCGTCAGATCCAGCGGCAACTCGGGATCACGACGGTTTACGTCACGCACGACCAGAAGGAAGCGCTCTCGATCGCCGACCGCCTGGCCGTGATGAAGGACGGCAAGGTCGTGCAGCTGGACAACCCCGAGGCCTTGTACCAGAACCCGCACTCGACCTTCACCGCAAAATTTCTCGGCGAAGCCAATTTCCTGGGCGGCACGATTACCCGCGCCGACAGCGACGGCACCTGCCGCATCACCATCGGCAACGACATGGAGTTCTCCGGCCAGGCCCCGGCCGGCACTGTCTTCCGCCAGGGTGACCCTGCACAGATCCTCGTGCGCCCCGAGGATGTGACCGTGAAACCAGCAAACGGCGCGCCGCCGCCGCCCGGCAGCCTGCGCGGAACGATCACCGAGACCCTGTTTCACGGCGCCTCCTACCGCGCCCGTGTCGAATGTCAGGAGAATCCGGCGTTGGCGATCAATTATCCGGCGAGTATCGGCCGGCTGGCAGCCGGAAGTACGATACACATTCAATTACCCGACAGCGGGGTCAAGGTATTTCCGTTGGATGATGATGATG
>DPYP01000216.1:0-2864 GCA_003545375.1 Lentisphaeria bacterium | reverse complement strand
GTCGAGCACAATGTAGCAGTTGGTATTGGTCTCCTCCTGGAAAACCTTCATCTGATACTTGTCGTGCCGCGCGAAGACTTTCCAGTCGATGTATTTGAGGTCGTCGCCTTCGGAATAGTTCCGGTATTGAACGAACTCACTGCCGAAGCCGTGGTACAGGCTGCGGTGCAGGCCGGCGACGAACCCTTCGACGATCGTGCGGGCCAGGAGGGCATAATTCCCGACCTTGGCGAGGACCGCGGGGTCGATGTATTGGGCCGGGCGATTCGCCATGCAACTGCCAGTGCGAAGGTTTCAGGCGAGGGTGCCGGCGGCAGACCATCACATCGCCCTTGCACACGTTAAGCCGAGGTGGCCACTTCCGGCTTCGAACTGGCCGCCGCCGCCGCCGCCGCCGCCGCGCGTTTGGTGGCCCAGTTGTGGTAGATGATCATCACCGGGGTGGCCACGAAGAGTGACGAGTACGTACCGACAATGACACCGGTAGCCATGATCAGCGCGAAATCGTTGATTGCACCGCCGCCGAAGAAGAGCAGCATCAGCACCACGATAAGGGTTGTCACCGATGTAAGTAACGTACGACTGAGGGTGTTGTTCAGACTCAAATTGACGATGTCCAGGAACTTGCCCTTCTTCAAGGCCAGGTTCTCGCGGATTCGATCGAACACCACGATCGTGTCGTTGAGCGAGTAACCGATGATCGTCAGCAGCGCTGCAATGACCGGCAACGACAATTGTCGGCCGCACAACAGGAAGACGCCCACACCGATAAGGACGTCATGCGTCAACGCCGCCACCGCGCCGAGGGCGTACCCGAATTCGAACCGGAAGGAAATGTACAGAACGATCCCGATAATTGCCGCGATCATCGCAACGATCGCCTGCTGCCGGAACTTCGCGCCGACCAGCGACCCGATCTGCTTGGTCCCGACATGCTCTACCTTGGCATCCGGAAAATTCTTGTTGATGGCGGCGGTTACCATGTTGTCGAGATTCATCGAATCGTTGGACTCGTTATTCGTCCGTTCCGAGCCCTCCGGCACCACGACCTCGAGCAGGCCGCCATCTGTCATCGACGCCTTGTAACTGACTCGGGCGTTGTTGAACTCCCCCTCCAGCGCCGAGCGTAATTCGGCAGAGGGAATCTGCTGCTCGTATTTGTAGGAAATCTCCATGCCGCCGGTGAAATCGACACTGTACTTGCCGTTGCCGCGTCCTATGAAGACGGCGATCGAGATAATCAGCAGTACGGCCGACACGATAGCCGCGACCCGGCGCATGCCGACGAAATCGATACTGGTCTTGCTCAGCAGGCGTACCATCTTGACGTCACTGATCCACTTATTGTGGAGCAGCAGATCGAAAATGGCGCGCGTCACGAACAACGCAGTAAAGAGACTGGCCACGATGCCAATAGCCAGGGTGACGGCAAAACCACGGACCGGGCCGGTACCGAAGTTGTACAGGATGATCGCTGTCAACAGCGTCGTGATGTTAGCGTCCAAAATTGTCGATAAGGCGCGTTCATAGCCGAGGCGCACGGCATTGCCGACCGACTTGTTGTTGATCAACTCCTCACGGATACGCTCGAAGATCAGCACATTGGCGTCTACCGCCATACCAATAGTCAGCACGATACCGGCGATACCCGGCAGGGTGATCGTGGCACCGGCGATCGTCAGCGTGCCGAGCACCAGGACGATGTTGGCTGCCAGTGCGATGTCCGCAATAATACCGGCTCCGAAGTAGTAGATAACCATGAAAACGAAGACAAACATCAATCCCCAGAACGCTGCACTGGTACCGCTCTTGACCGAGTCGGCACCGAGTGTCGCCGACGTGGTAAACTCGCCCTGGAGCTCAATGTCGACCGGCAGGTTACCGCACTGCAGTACGACCGCGAGCTGCTTGGCTTCGTCGGATGTGAAACTGCCGCTGATCTCAGCGCGGCCGCCGCAGATCGGTTCGTTCAGGCTCGGAGCGCTGAAGACGGTGTCGTCCAGCACAATGGCCAGCAGACGGCCGACATTTTCGGTCGTCAGGTCGCAGAAGGCGACACTGCCCGCCGCGTCAAATTCCAAATTGACCTTGAACTGTCCGAACTGATCGATCGTCGGCCCCGCAGTCTTCAGGTCGGTGCCGTTGACGCCGGTCTTCTCGCGGCTGATCAGCAGTTTGGTGACGATCTCCTGGTTGTTTTCTTCCGTGATCATGTCCATCAGCTTGAAACCGACAGGCACGGTGAAATCGGGGTTGCCGTAGTTCTCCATCAGCTCAAGGTTCTGCGAATGGACCAGGCGGAACTCCAGTTTCGCGACACGGGTCAGCAGCTCGCGATACTCGGCCACGTCCTCCGGCTTGACCGCCGGGACTGTGACGGAAATCGTGCGGTCGCCGATCGCCTTGATCTGCGGCTCAGTCACGCCGACACGGTCGATGCGGTTGCGGATGATTTCGACGATCTCATCACGCACTGCCACCGCGGAACGTTCTTCCGATTCCGGCAAGTCATCGAAGCCGATAACGAATTCCGTGCCGCCGGCCAGGTCGATGCCTTTCTTCAGTTTGCCGGAAGCCTTGCGGCTGACGAACTGCAATACTGTCTTGTTCGAAGCACCTTGCTGCTCGTAGATCTGGATGTAGTCGGACAGGGTGATCGGCGGTTCAGCCTTGCTCGCCAGGCGCTTGACAATATCGCGGGCAGGCAGGGACGTGTTACCGTCCTCGTCCCTTGACGCTTCAATTTCCACCGCCGCATCCTTCAGCAGTGTCTCGAAGCGGTTATCGATAAGCGATGGCTGGGCGGAGTCCCGCATCACTTCGAGAAACGGCTGGTCGCGGTACGGAAAGATCGATGCGGCCCA
>DPYP01000529.1:0-8180 GCA_003545375.1 Lentisphaeria bacterium | reverse complement strand
TTGATATCACTTGAGTGTTTCACTATGCACCGTCAGGTTGTCGACACGGTCGCGATCCACTGTCACGCCCATGCCTGGCTTGTCCACAGGTACGTCGACCATGCCGTTCTCGTCCATGGTCCACTCGGGCAGGACAATGTCCTGCTCCCAGTAACGGCAGCTCGGCGATATGTCGCCCGGCAGTGAAAAATTCGGCAGCGACGCGAGCGCCACATTGTGGGCGCGCCCGACGCCGCTTTCGAGCATGCCGCCGCACCACACGGGAATGTCGTTGGCCTGACACAGGTCATGGATGGCGAGCGACGGCCCGAAACCGGCTACCCGCCCAGGCTTGATATTGACGATCTTGCCGCTCTTCCAGGCGAGCATGTCCTGAACACGGTCAACGCCGGTGATCGATTCGTCAAGGCAAATCGGGGTTCGCATGACTGCCTGCAGGTCGGCATGGCGACGGACATCGTCCCAGGCCAGCGGCTGCTCGAGCATCATCAGATTGAAGTCGTCAAACTGTTTGAGGTGTTCTGTATCGTCAAGCGTGTAGGCGTTGTTGGCGTCTACCATGATGGGCACTTTCGGCCCGAGTGCATCGTAGACGGCGCGGACATAGTCGATATCGGCGCCGGGCTTGATTTTGATCTTGATCTTGCGGTAGCCGGCCGCATGGCTGGCGGTGGCTTTTTCGACGAGCGCCTCCGGCGACTCCTGCAACCCCAGGGAAATGCCGGTACCGATGCGCTGGCGCGTACCACCGAGCAGTTTTGACAGCGCGATGCCCTGCTTGCCGGCGGTTAGCTCCCAGATACCCATCTCGACAGCGCCGCGCGGCATCAGGTTGCCGCGCACACCGTCAGCCAGCATCGGGGCTACGGTGCGGGGCTCGTCGATGTCCCGGCCGATGATGCGCGGCGCCAGGTAGTCACGGATGACCAGCCACGAGGTATCTATAGTATCCGGATAGTAATAAGGCTGTTCGCCGGCAACTGATTCGCTCCAGCCAACGGCACCGTCGGCATCAATGAATTCCAGCAGCAGCACGCGGCGGTCCAAAACGCCGCCCGACGATATCTGGAAACGCTCCCGCAGTGGCAGCGAAATTTCGCGCAAGATGATCTTCTCGACGTGAACCATGCACCGCCTCCTTTGACGCTACTGTGCCTCTCCCAGCGGACGTTGCAAGGATCGTGGCATTTGCAGGCCCAATATTCCCAACTTTTTCATGTAGCGCACCTTGACGCAACAGGACTCCATGCTAACTTCAACCCTTTCGCCTCATCATTTCGGCGGGGGTTTCGTAAAATCCTGCCAAAATCAGATAGACAAGGCGATGGCTGATGCGTAACTCACGCGCGCTTCTGTTGATTTCGGCGGTTTTGTGTCTCGACACAACGGCGGATAATGGGGGCGATAACGTGTCGGTTGTGCGGTTGCGGGAAGCTGAGATAGCCCGCGACGCCTGGGAGCAACAGTGCTTGCAACTGAGTGTGCGGGTTGTCCGTTTGGAGGCGGCGCTCGGCGAGTTGCGAAGCGAATACGCGGCAGCGGATGTAGCAGCCAGAGAATGTCGCCAGGAACTGGAGTTCCTGCGGCTGTCGGTGGCTAACCTGTTGGTGAACGGGGAAAATTTGACGGCAGCCCTGGTGCTGGACGAGATGAAGCGGCTGCAAGCCTCGTGGGATGAGATTTACCGCGAGTTACGGGAATTTCAGAGTTCTTTGAATTCAGTTCTGGAAGTGCTGGATCCGGCCGGCGAGTCACCGGCCAGTGAGGTACTCCAGAGTAAGTTCGGCCACCTCATCCGGAGCTTGGAAGCGGCCGATACGCTGTTGGTGATGCCGGAGGGTGTCGGTGGCGGCTTGGCAGCTTGTCAAGTCGTCGCGATGGAAACAGACAAACAGTTGGTGGCCTTGAACGTGGGATTTAACCACGGCGCCCTGCCGGGAATGGTCGGCAGGATTGAAGGAGGCGGCGGTCTCGAGTACGATTTTCAGATCGTCGAGGTACGGCCGACTATCAGCGCCGCAGTGGTGACAACGGGAAATATGGCGACGGTCGCGGTCGGCGCAACAGCGCGAATCGCGGCAAAGCCATCGAAAAAAAAATGAAGGTGCGGCGCCCGGTGCGGACGCCTGAGAACAGATCATGAAAAAACAGGCCGTCTCAAAGTTCGTACGGTGTTCGCCGTTCCGGGCGCGTGAAATCACGCGTCTCATCCAGGGCAAGCCCGTGGAAGAGGCCTTGGCCGTAGTGGATTTTTCGCCACGCAAAGCAGCTCGCCTGGTCGGCAAGACGCTGCGTTCGGCGATCGCCAACGCGGTCAATTCCGGCAGCGGTATCGATGAGGCGGATCTGGTTGTGGAAGAGGCGATCGTCGGCGAGGGGCCGATTATGAAGCGGTTGCGCACGAAAGCCCGCGGCATGGCAGGGCGTATCCGTAAACGCACCAGCCACATCCGTGTCGTGGTCACCGACGAATAGTCCAGGAAACACCGCGTGGTTAGTGCCATGCAGAGGAGCAAATAGTGGGTCAGAAAGTCAATCCAATCGGATTCCGCATCGCGCTGAATAAGAACTGGGGCAGCCGCTGGTATGCCAACAAGAAAGATTTTGGCGAGCTGTTGCAGGAAGATATGAAGATCCGCGACTTCGTCAAGAAACAGTTGAGCCAGGCAGCCGTCTCGCGCATCGATATCGAGCGGTTTGCCAACCGCGTTCGCGTGACCGTGCATTCGGCCAGGCCGGGCCTGGTTTTCGGGCGTAAACGTGCCGAGTACGACAGCCTGCGCGACGCGCTCTACAAGTTGACGGACGGCAAGGACATCTACATCGACGTCGTCGAAATCAAGAAGCCGGAGCTCAACGCCCAGTTAGTGGCGGAGAACATCTCCATGCAGCTCGAGCGCCGCATCGGTTTCCGCCGGGCCATGAAGAAATCGATTCAGACTGCAATGGATATGGGCGCGCTCGGAATCAAGGTCCGTTGCGGCGGCCGCCTAGGCGGCGCCGAGCTTGCCCGCACCGAACAATACAAAGACGGCAAAACCCCACTGCACACACTGCGTGCCAACATCGATTACGGCTTCGCTGAGGCGCGTACGATGGCTGGAAAGATCGGTGTGAAAACTTGGATTTGCCTGCCTGATAACACGGAGGAGGATCAAAATGCCGCTGATGCCCAAAAGGGTAAAGTACCGAAAGGTGCAGCGCGGAAAAATCGCCGGAGTCGCGGCCCGAAACAATAAGCTCGACTATGGCGAGTACGGGTTGCAGGTGCTTCGGAAAAACTGGATAACCAACCAGCAGATCGAGGCGGCACGTGTGGCTTTGACGCGCCATATGAAACGCCGCGGCCAGGTATGGATCCGCATGTTTCCGGACAAGCCGATTTCTAAGAAACCTTTGGAAACGCGTATGGGAAAAGGGAAAGGCAACCCCGAGACCTGGGTCGCGGTAGTCAAGCCTGGCCGTGTGATCTTCGAGGTCAGCGGCTGCACGGAACAGATTGCCCGCGAGGGATTCCGGCGGGCCGCACAGAAATTGTGCGTGCCCTGTCGAATGCTCTCGCGTCATTGAGGAAGGCAAAGCCATGAAGGTTTCCGACATTCGTGAATATACTGATGAAGAGCTGATCAAGGGGCTTGAGGACACCCAGCGCGAGTATCTCAACCTGCGCATCCAGGCCAAGACCGGTCAGCTCGAGAATACCGCCCGGCTGAGGCTGGTTCGGCGCGATATCGCCCGAATCCGCAGCGTCGAAAACGAACGCCGCAGGAATACCAATTAACTGTCAGGACCGGGCGGCAAGACTGCCGTTTTAATCTGGAGAAGCGATCGATGAGCGAAACAACCGAACAGACGGAAGCCAACCGCGGCTTACGCAAAACGCGTACAGGCACGGTCGTAGGTGCCAACAATGAAAAGACTATCGCGGTGCGTGTTGATCGCCGGGCGCAGCATGCGCGCTATAAAAAAGTCATCACACGCAGCAAGAAATTTCATGTTCACGACGAGCGCAACGAGGCGAAAGTCGGCGACACTGTAAGAATCCGTGAGACCCGCCCACTGAGCAAGCTGAAGCGCTGGCGTCTCATAGAAATCATACGCCGCGCCGAGTAGGAGACAGATCGATGATTCAGTCTGAAACCAGTATGGACATAGCCGACAACACGGGCGCAAAACGTGTCGTCGCCATTACCGTTCTCGGCCAGCGCAAGCGCTACGCCGGCGTCGGCGACGTAGTCCGCGCCACGGTGAAGGAAGCTGCACCCGACGGCCTCGTCAAGAAGGGTGAAGTCGTCCGTGTGGTCGTCGTTCGGACGCGCTCCGATATCCGCCGGGCGGATGGTTCTTGCCTGCGGTTCGACCGCAACGCCGGGGTGGTAATCGACGACCAGAACAACCCGCGGGGCACCCGCATATTCGGCTCCGTCGCTCGCGAGCTGCGCGACCGGAACTTCATGAAAATCGTTTCGCTCGCACCCGAGGTGCTGTGATGAAACAGAGCAAAGCCATCCGCAGAGATTCGAAGGTGGTCATTATTTCGGGCAGCTTCAAGCCCGATCCTGAGGACCGCAACGATCCGGGCAAAATCGAGCATGCCGTGCTCGCAGTCGACCACCTCCGCGATCAGGTCACCGTGCGCGGCGTCAACGTCCGCAAGATCGCCCGCAAACCGACGCAGGAGAATCCGCAGGGCGGCTTTGACGAACGTGAGTGCTCGATACATATCTCTAACGTGATGGAAGTGGGCCGCTATTGGACGAAGCGCGGTGGCCGCCCGGACGACGACGACGAATAGGAGGACTACCGCTATGTCCGTACTGATGCATACATATCGAAACGACATTCTGCCCGAGCTGCGCACCAAACGCGATTACGGCAACGTGCAGGAAGTACCGAAGATCACCAAGATCGTGGTCTCCAGCGGCATCGGCAGCGACAAGGATCGTGAGGTCTTTGACGAAGCGCTGCGCACCCTCGCCGACATCGTCGGACAGCGCCCGATGATCACCAAAGCCAAGATCAGCGTCGCCGGCTTCAAACTGCGCGAGGGCCAGAACGTCGGTGTTGCCGTGACCTTGCGCGGCCAGCGGATGTACGATTTTCTCTATCGTCTGATCAATGTCGCCCTGCCGCGCGTACGTGACTTCCGCGGCGTCTCGTCGACCGCCTTCGACGGCGCCGGCAACTACAGCCTGGGGCTCAATGAGCAGTCAATCTTCACCGAAATCGATCTCGACAAAATGAAATACACCATCGGCATGAACATCACAATAGTTACCACGGCCAAGACCAATGACGAAGGCTTGGAACTGCTGACGATGCTCGGAATGCCGTTTGCCCACTGATCAAACGAGGACACTCATGGCAAAAACCTCATGGATTGAAAAGTGTAAGCGCACACCGAAGTTCAAGGTGCGCAGCTACTACCGCTGCCGCAACTGCGGACGCAGTCGCGCTTACATGCGCAAGTTCCAGCTATGCCGCATCTGTTTCCGCGAGCTGGCGTCCGCTGGGAAGATCCCCGGCATCACCAAGGCCAGTTGGTAAACGGGAGAGCACTATGTACACCGATCCGATTTCCGATATGCTTACCCGCATCCGCAACGCCGGACGCGTCGAAATTGAGCAGGTGCAGATGCCCTCCTCGAAGGAAAAGGTCGCTATCGCCGACACTTTGAAACAGGCAGGTTACATCACCGACTACGAAGTGGTGAGGGAAGACAAGCACCCCGCCCTGAGCATCACCTTGAAGTACAAGGGCCACCAGCAGGTGATCACTGGTCTCAAGCGAGTCAGCAAGCCCTCCTGCCGCGTCTACGTCAAAGTGAAAGATATCCCGCGTGTGCGCGGCGGCCTCGGCACGGTGATCATGTCGACGCCGACAGGTATCATCACCGGCAAGCAAGCCAAGGAACAGAACGTCGGCGGCGAAGTGATCTGCTACGTCTGGTAACATACATACAAGCTAATTGTGCTGCGGCAACGACTGCTTGCCGGGCACAGGTTGAGGAAGACATATCATGTCACGCGTTGGCAACAAACCGATTCCGATCGGCAAGGCAAAAGTCGAAGTCTCCGGCAAGCGCGTCAAAGTGACCGGCGGCAAGGGCACAATGGAGCATAGTATGCCGGAAGTCATCGATGCCAGCCTCGACGGCGACGTGCTCGTCGTCGCCCGCACCAGCGAGAGCCGCCAAGCGAGGTCGCTGCACGGTTTGACCCGCAGCCTGCTCAGCAACATGATCGAAGGCGTCGAAACCGGCTTCAGGAAAGACCTGGAAATCCGCGGCGTCGGTTACCGCGCTTCCGCCAAGGGCAAGACCCTGACGCTCAACGTTGGCTTTTCGCATACGGTCGCGTACCCGATTCCCGAAAACATCGAGATCACGGTGAACGAAAACACCAAGATCACCGTGCAGGGCATGAACAAACAACAGGTCGGCCAGGTCGCCGCCGACATCCGGGCTTATCGTCCGCCGGAACCGTACAAGGGCAAAGGCATTCGCTATGTCGACGAATTCGTCTTGCAGAAAGTCGGCAAGAGCATATAACCAGCGCAGCGCGCTCGAACAAAACACCACAAACAAACTTACGGAATTTTCTGATGGCAAGCCGATCAAGAAAAAAGCTGCGGCAGCGGCGCCACTGGCGCATCCGCAAGCGGGTCGCCGGTACTGCAGCTATCCCGCGCATGTCGGTCTACACCAGCAACCAGCACCTGTATGTGCAATTCATCGACGACGATACCGGGCAGACATTAGCCGCCGTGTCGACCTTGGACCCGCAGTTGCGTGACGACGAGGTTGGCGACAACGTCACGGGCGCCGAAACACTCGGCCGCATCGCCGCGGAACGCGCCATTGCCGCCGGTCTCAAGAAAGTGGTGTTCGACCGTGCAGGCTTCAAGTTTCACGGCCGAGTGAAAGCAATCGCCGATCAGGCGCGTGAGGCAGGGCTGGAATTTTGACGAACGAACGAGCACGACATCGCAGGCATCCGGCCTGCCTGTAAAGCGTGGCGTCGTGACAAACTCAAGGAGTTGATCAACGTGGCAAGAGAACGAAAACACAGCAACCGAAACCGGCAGGAAGAAAATCCTGAGTACGAAGAACGTGTGGTCAACATCAAGCGTTGCAGCAAGGTTGTCAAGGGCGGCCGCAATTTCAGTTTCAGCGCTCTGGTAGTCGTCGGGAACCGCAACGGCAAAGTCGGCATGGGCCTGGGCAAAGCCAACGAAGTGGCGGACGCCATCCGCAAAGGCGGAGAGTTGGCACGACGTGACCTCGTCGACGTACCGATACGCGACAACCACACGTTGCCGCATGAGATTGAAGCGACCTATCGCGGTGGTCGTGTCATCATGCGCCCAGCTGCACCGGGTACCGGCCTGATCGCCGGCGGCGGTATGCGTGCAGTGCTTGAGCTCGCCGGCGTCAAAGATGTTCTGGCCAAGTCGCTGGGCTCGAACAACTCGATCAATGTCGTCAAGGCCACCATGCGCGGCATCAACGAAATCGAGAGTTACAAATCGGTGCTGGCCAAGCGGGATTTGCAGAAGCTCTGAACGAAATATGACAACGGAAGTCGCACCAGCTTCCTGATCATGTTGTAACTACCTCAAGCTGGGGTATGTTACGACTCATTTCTGAGGCAGAAAGATGGATTTACATACACTCAAGCCCAATGTCCCCCGACAGAACCGTAAGCGCGTCGGCCGCGGACACGGCAACAACTGGGGCCGCAGTTGCGGACGCGGCGATAAAGGACAGAAGTCTCGCAGCGGTTATTCGCGTAAGCCCTACTTTGAGGGCGGTCAGATTCCGCTGTTCCGGCGCCTGCCGAAACGCGGCTTCACGAATCCAAACCACAAAGTCTGGACGCTAGTCAACGTGCAGACCCTCGAGCAGAATTATGAGACCGGCGAAACCGTCGATTTCGAATCACTGGCCGCCAAGGGCATGATAAGCGACAAGACCGGTGCCGGCCTGAAGATCCTGGCAACCGGTGAGTTGACCAAGACTCTGACCGTCAAGGCAAATTGCTTCTCCGCCAGCGCCCGCTCAAAGATCGAAGCGATCGGCGGCACCTGCGAGACGGTCTAACCGGAACTGCACATGTTCTCCGCCTTTTTCAACAGCTTCAAGATACCTGAGTTACGCGCCAAGATCTTCTTCACGCTG
>DPYP01000024.1:5390-6846 GCA_003545375.1 Lentisphaeria bacterium | reverse complement strand
ACCGGCGGGCACGGCGGTGAATTGGAAGCCGCCGACTGTATCGGTGGTTGCAGTCGCGCTGAGCGTATCATCATCCTGCGGTTCGAAGTTGTCATCGCCATCGTCGCGATACAGGCGTACGGTGACATCGGTGATGCCTGGTTCGGTGGCGGGTTTATTGCCGTCGGCGTCGAGGTCGTCCCAGACCGTACCGTTGATTGTTGCAGTACCGACGACGGTGGCCTGAATATCAAATTCGAAAAAGTTTTCGTCACGATCGTTCGTCAGGAAGGAGACGGTCTCAGTCCTGACCCCGGCAGCACCCGAGGGAACGTTCAGTGTGAAAGTCGTGACGCCATCGGGCTCCAGGAGCCCCACCGGTTGGCTGGAGACCGTGATGCCACCGGTTGCTGTCAGGTTCTGGATCGTCAGGTTGCCGTTGCCGTCGTTACGGATCGTGAAGCTCGGCTGCAGCGCCGGGCCGTTCTCCGTCGTTTGCCCGATATCGACCGCACCGCCATCGGCGACGTGCTGCGTGTCCAGCGTCACTGCGACATCTGCATCGAACAGCGGGTCGCCGTCCATCACAAGTACGCCGCCAACGATCTGGACCGGCTCATCCCCGATCTGGACCGGCTCATGCCAGGGTAGGTAGATGACGTCATCGACGATCGTCGGTTCGTTGCCCGGTGTTGCTGTGAACAGCGTATAGTCGATAACCGGCGACAGTGGATTGGCACCGTCGATGAAGGTGAAACCGCCGCCGTAGTGACCGACAATGCCGATGCCGCGACCGGCGCCGACGAGCCACGGCTGGTTGTCGAGCAAGAACTTCCGGCCAAGCACTGGACTGTCCGGGTTGCTGACGTCGAACACCGCGACGCCACTGGCTCCCAGGGCGGTCTCGGCGACGTAGAGCGTATCACCGTCGCGCGCCATGCCAAACGGCTGATCCAACGCGATTGTGGAGGTTAAGTTGCTGTCATTGTTGAGATTTGCGGGGTCTGCAATGTTGAACGTGACCAGCCCGTAGTTCTGCAGAGTTAGATACGCGCGGTTACCGTCGAGCTCGACATTGGTCACGGGTTGGTTGGAAATTACGCCGGCTTGGAAACCGACGCTGTCGAGCCACACGTTGTTTTCGGGATCGGCGGCGTTGAATGTTGTGAAGCCGCCCGTAGTTTCAGCGACATAAAGGATCTTGTTGTCGTCGATTTCTATATCCCGCACGGCGGCATCGATGCTTGTATCATCATTGTCATCGACGGCGAGAAGCTGCAGCAATACGATGTTGGCCGGATCGGTGACGTCGAACACGGAGATACCGCCGCCGAGATCGCCGACGAATGCGACGGTCTGTGCCGGGTCCAGGTATTCGGCGACAGCGACACTGACGGCAGTGCCCGGCGTGTCGATACTGCCGAGAAGCTGGGCATTGGCCGGATCGGTGACATCGAAGACCTTCAGGCCACTTGTA
>DPYP01000024.1:0-5080 GCA_003545375.1 Lentisphaeria bacterium | reverse complement strand
CTTCAGGCCACTTGTACCGTAGGCGACGTACAGCCGGTTTTCGTGATGTTCCTGGGCATAGGCGCCGCCGCTGGACGGCGGCAGGTCGCCAAGTGGCGTGATCAGCCGATGCACGGCGATCTCGTGGTCGACAACATTGCCGTTGCCGTCGTCCAAGGTGACGGTGACACGGGCTTTGCCGACGAAGTCCGCCGCCGGTTTCGCTGTCAGCGTCGCGTCCTGGGTGTTGTCGAACACCTCGACCGAGGTCAGCACCGGCGTTGGTGTCGGTTGATCGATGATATCATCCAGCACCGACCGGCCGCTGACGACGTGCCCGAAGATCATGTGTTTGCCGGTCAGGTGCGGTGTCGGCCCGGCGGTGAAGAAGAATTGACTGTTGTTGGTGTCGACCCCGGAATTGGCCATCGCGAGTACGTTGTCGCCGTCGAAGCTGAGGCCGTCCTGCAGCTCGAACTGATCGGCGAACGATCCCAGTGTCGAGCCGCCGGTGCCGTCACCATTGACGGCGTCGCCGGTCTGGATGATGAACCCCGGCAGGTTGGCGACGCGATGGACGAGCACATTGGTGTAGAACGGGTCACCGGCGATTTCGTTGCCTTCCGCGTCGAAGTTCTTGGTCGCCAGGTCGATGATGCGCGCCGTGGAATCGCCGCCGCGGGTCTCGAACAGTTCGACCAGCACGGTGCCGATCGGTGTGCCGTCGGCTTCTTCGAAATTGAAATTGGCGAAGCGGTTTCCGACTGGCACGACGACTTCGACCTGGGAATTGTCGCTGACGGCGGTCACGCCGACATTTGCGGAGTCCCCATCGACGACGTCGAGGCCGACAGTGATGGCGTCGTCGTCGATGTAGATAAACTGTGGCGGGTCGGTCAGGGATGGCGCCTGGGCGGCTGCGTAGGACACAGTCATGGCGCAGAGGCAGAGCAGCAACAGCGTGCGCATCAGATCATGTCCAGGAAATTCTTCATCAACTGCGGGCCGTGGTCCAGCGTCAGCACCGATTCGGGATGGAACTGCACGCCGACCGTGGGGTGTTGGCGATGGCGGATGCCCATGATTTCGGCATCGTCGGATTCGGCTGTTATTTCGAGACATTCGGGCATATCCTCGCGACAGGCGACGAGCGAGTGGTAGCGCCCGCCGTCGAACGGATTGTCGAGGCCCTCGAAGAGCCCTTCGCCGTTGTGCCGGATCTTGGACGTTTTGCCGTGCATGATTGCTTTGGCATGGATGATCCTGCCGGAAAAGGCCTGCACAATCGATTGATGCCCCAGACAGACACCGAAGACCGGAATCTTTCCGCTGAAGGCCTGGATCGCCTCGACACTGATCCCGGCTTCGGTCGGGGTGCAGGGGCCCGGCGAAACGATCAGGGCTTTCAGCGGCAGGGCTTGGAGCTCGCTCACCGTGATCTTGTCATTACGGTATACGGATATTTCCGCCCCCATCTTACCCATTTCCTGAACAAGATTGAAAGTGAACGAGTCGTAGTTGTCGATCATGGCAATCATGAATCACCCGGGTTCGTGTCGATATTCAGCCCGCGGGCTGCCAGTTCCAGGGCGCGGCGCATGCCGCGGCTCTTGTGCAGGGTTTCGTGATATTCGTTCTCCGGCACACTGTCGTAAACGATGCCGGCGCCGGCGGTGACGGTTGCCGTGGTCCCATGTTTGACGACGGTACGGATGGTGATCGCCATGTCCATGACGTTGCCGCCATACGAAATATATCCGAGGGCGCCGCCATACGGGCCACGCGCTGCGGGTTCGAGCTCGTTGATGATTTCCATGGCACGCACCTTCGGGGCCCCGGACAGCGTCCCGGCCGGGAACGTCGCCTTGAACACGTCGATGGCGTCGTATTCCGGCAGGACCTCGGAGTCGACGTGCGAAACGATGTGCATGACGTGGGAGTATTTCTCGATGACCATGTACTCGCGCACAGTGACGCTGCCGATGGGCGCGATGCGGCCCAGGTCGTTACGCGCCAGGTCGACGAGCATGACGTGCTCGGCGATCTCCTTGGGGTCGGCCAGCAGTTCGGCCGCCAGTGCCTGGTCTTCGGCATCATCACTGCCGCGCGGCCGAGTGCCGGCGATCGGCCGCACCGTGGCGTGGTTGTCGGTGACCCGCACCATGACCTCCGGAGAAGACCCGGCAATGGCGCGCTCGTCGTCGAGCTGCAGAAAATACATGTAAGGCGACGGGTTGATATAGCGCAGGGCGCGGTAGATATCGAAAGCATCGGCGTCGATATCAGCGCTGAAATGCTGGGCCAGCACGACCTGTATGATGTCACCGTCGACGATGTAGCGCCTGGCTTTTTCTACCATCGCCTTGTAGTCGGCTTGTTTCATGTTCGACTGCATATCGATCGCACCGGTGTCGTCGGCGCTTGCCTTTGCCGAGGGGGCGGGCTGCGCCAGCAGTTCTTCCATGGTATCGAGCTGGGCGCAGCCGTGCTCGTACGCCGCCGCGACCGAGTCGAAGTCGCGGGGATGCACGCAACAGACGATCTTCAGCGTATGATTGATGTTGTCGAAGACAACGAGCTGGTCGGCGATCATGAAATAAGCGTCGGGGAACGGCGCATCGAAAGCCTTGACGGTGCCGCAGCGCTCGAAAAAACGAACAGTCTCGAACGAGAAATACCCGACAGCGCCGCCGAAGAAGCGCGGCAGCCCTGGCACCTGTACAGTCGTGAAATCCTTGAGGTAAGCCTGCAGCGCGTCGACCGGGTTGCCGGGCAGAACAGTCTCGCCGGCGTCTGTGCGCAGAACTGCCTGATCGGCGTTGACGATGAACTCCTTGCGGATGTCGACGCCGAGGATCGAGAAGCGCCCCCAGGTTTCCCCGCCCTCAACGCTTTCGAGCAGGAAAAAGCGGCCGTGCCGCCGGAGCTTGTTGGCCATGCTGATCGGGGTCTTCTGATCAGCAAGCTGCTCACGCACCATGGGAATGACGTTGTGCGTCTTCGCCAAAGCTGCAAATTCATCGGGGCAATGTGTCTTCATCGATACAGGGCTGTCCGTGTTGAGAGTCGCACTAATACGATAACGCGGGAAGCAGACGCGGACAAACATTGCAACTTGCATCTGTGTCGGTAATTCCGTAATGTATACAGTACATGAAAATAGCTGGTACTGCGTACTGGGGCACCGTGGATGCCGAGTTGCTACGGAAGTTACCCCCTGGTCAGGAGCGTTTTTCCCCAGAACACCTGCGACCATTGGCGCTACACCACCATAGAACACAGGGGCCGGACGATGACGACTATTGGCAATCCGAACTTGCGCAGCTCCCTCGAACAGCAGGCGCAGCTCAATCAGATATATGAACGCCTGCAGTCTGCCGAACGCTTCGAGGAGATCCAGTGGGAGCTGGAGCGGGAGCTGCTGGACTTCCTGCAGGCGGAGCGTCTGACCATTTACCGGCGGGACCGTCACGGCCGCGAGATCATTTCGTACTATCGCAGCGGCGACGAGATGGTCGAGGAAATCCGGCTGCCGCTGAGCCCGACATCGGTGGCAGGCTACGTTGCTATGAGTCACCAGTCGATCCTTGTCGATGATGTCTACGACGCCGATTCACTTAAAGTGATTCACCCGCAGCTGGCCTTTGATTACAGCTTCGACGAAGCCAGCGGATTCCTTACCCAGTCGATGGTCGTTGTGCCGATCAAGTTCAAGGACACCTTGCTCGGTGTGCTTCAGGTGATCAACAAGAACGGCGTCGGCGGCTTTACCGAGGATGACAAGGGCCATGTCGATGAGATCGCCAACCTGATCGGCCAGAAATTCCGCTTCGATCTCAAGACGACGCTGAGCCCTTTCGACTATCTGATCAAGAAAGGCAAAATATCCCTTGAACAGCTTGAAACGCTGGATGACAAGGCGACGACGGATGAGACCTCGATCACGCTGCTGATGACCGAGGAGCTGGGTATACCGCTCGAAGAAGTCGGTGCCTCGCTCGAGCAATATTACCAGGTACCGTTCTTTCCGTACAACCCCGATCTCCAGCCCGATACGGAGTTGCTGGAAAAACTGAACAGCAGTTATCTGGCGAGTAATTTCTGGGTGCCGCTCGCAGGGAACCAGGAGAAGGCGATCATCCTGATCGACGATCCGAACGACCATGAACGGATCATGGACATTCAGAACGTCATCAACGCCCGGAACTACGAGTTCCTCGTCGGCCTGCAGGAAGACATTCTAAAGTACCTCGGCTTCGAGTTGTCGACTGCCGCGCTGGAAGAACCGGACATGAACCTGGAGGACCTGGTCCACCAGTTGCAGACGGACGATGGCGACCAGGACGCCGAGGTCGGTGCGGATCTGATTGACGAGTCTGCTTCGACTATTGTGCAGATCGTCAACCGCCTGATCATCGACGCGCTCAACCTCAACGCTTCTGATGTCCATATCGAGCCGAGCAAGGACAAGGCGCCGGCCTCCGTCCGTATGCGTGTAGACGGTGTGTGCCGCGAGGTGCTGAAGATCCCGGCGCAGAACATTCGTGCCGTGGTTGCCCGTATCAAGGTCCTGTCACGCCTCGATATTGCCGAAAACCGCAAGCCGCAGGACGGCAAGATGACCGTAAAATTACGCGGCAGGCCGCTGGAGTTGCGTATCGCGACGCTGCCGACGGTGAACGGCGAGAGTTGCGTCATGCGTGTATTGGCTGCCGGCGAGCCGCTGCCGATCGACAAGCTCAACCTCACTGAACACAACCGCGCGCTCATCGACAAAGCCCTCACCTATCCGAATGGCCTGTTCCTTGTCGTGGGCCCGACCGGTTCCGGTAAGACGACTTCGTTGCACGCCGTGCTCGGGGTGATCAATACGCCGGAATGTAAGATCCTGACAGCCGAAGATCCTGTGGAGATCACGCAGCCGGGCCTGCAGCAGGTGCAGGTGNNTGTGTGCCGCGAGGTGCTGAAGATTCCGTCACAGAACATCCGTGCTGTGGTTGCCCGTATCAAGGTGCTGTCACGCCTCGACATTGCCGAAACCCGTAAGCCGCAGGACGGTAAGATGACCGTCAAATTGCGCGGCAGGCCGCTGGAGTTGCGT
>DPYP01000168.1:0-5127 GCA_003545375.1 Lentisphaeria bacterium | reverse complement strand
CCTGTCTCATTTTGAAACCGGTGTAGAACTGTTCAGTAAAGGCTTGTCACCCACGTCTGATCTCTCCAACTGCCCGGAGGTGCCAGCACTTCTCCGGCGCGGCGACGCCTCGATTCACCACTTCCTCTGTGCCCACCGCAGCGGGCCGAATCAGACGGCGCAGCGCCGCCGTGGCGTGGTGCTGAACTACAGGAGCGTGAACGCCACAGTCAACGAGGCGCGAGCTGCCGCCCACAGAAAGTACGTGGACGGGCTCAAGCCGCAGGATTAACGGAAAAATCAGGAACTCATTGCAATAACGGTTCACTGGTTCATGGTTCCACCTCACATGCAAGTCGAAAACCGACTCTATCGCCATTACGAATTTCCCACAATTCGGCTTCGCATTCCGAAGGGTAAAATTTCGACAGTCCAGATCCTCGCAAAGGCAACAGAGCGTATCACAAATGGCCCATGACCAACCAGTGACCGCGGCAATCGTCGGCGCCGGCAACCGCTCGCTGGTCTATAGTGCATACGCTTTACAGCATCCGGACAAGATGCGGATTGTCGCAGTAGCGGATCCGGATGAATTGCGTCGTGACAAAGCTGCCCGGCTGTTCGACATCCCTGAGCAACACTGTTTTGAAAGTGCCGAAGCATTCGCCCGGCAGCCGAAACTGGCCGACGCTGTGATCAATGGCACCATGGACCGATTGCACGTTTCAACCACCCTGCCGCTGGTCGCGGCAGGGTATTATATCCTGCTGGAAAAACCGATCGCAACCTCGCAGGCAGAATTCGAGACCCTCGTTGGGGCAACACAGAACACCAACCAGAAATTGATGGTCTGTCATGTGCTGCGCCACGCGCCTTTTTACGTTGCGGTTCAACGGGAAATTGAGCAGGGGCGAATCGGCAGAATCATGGCAATCAACACCAGCGAGAATGTCGGATACGATCACATGGGCGAAAGCTTTGTTCGCGGCAAATGGAATCGCGAGGAAGTCTGCCCCATGCTGCTCACGAAGTGTTGTCACGACCTGGACCTGATCTGCTGGTTCAAGCGGGGCGCAGCGCCTGAACGCGTTTCGAGCTTCGGTTCGTTGATGTATTTCCGGGAGGAAAATGCCCCGCCCGGCTCCGGGTCGCGGTGTCTGGCGGACTGTGAGATTGAAGCCAACTGTCACTACTCCGCCAGGAAAAACTTCATCGGCAACGATGTCTATGGGACGCATGTGTGGCGAGGGATTGAACATATTGCCGATCCAACCGATGAACAGAAAATTGAATATCTGAAAACGGACAGCCCCCACGGCCGATGTGTCTGGCGATGTGATAACGACGTGGTCGATCATCAATCGGTCATGATTGAATTTGATGACGGGGCTGTCGCGACACACGACATGATTGGTGGCACGGCGAAAGCCTGCCGAACCATTCATATCCGTGGTACGGAAGGAGAAATTCAAGGCACCATGGAGGATGGCTGTTTTGTAGTCAGACAACCGGATGCCGACCAGGGCAATGGGTACACCGAGCAAGCCATTGAGGTGGGAGTGAGTGAGGATATGCATGGCGGCGGCGACCTGCGGCTTGTCAAGGATTTCGTGCGGGTCGTTCGCGGTGAGCAACCGTCGGCTTCCACAACCGACCTGATGGATTCAATTCACGGACACGAGATCGCCTACGCCGCAGACCAGGCAATGCGCCAGGGCTGTGTGATCAACCTCAATCGGTGAGGTGTGGAGAATGTGTAATATGATATTAGGGAAACAAGCAGAATCGGCACGGTTGAAAGATGAGCCGCGATTCATCACGGTCGCCTGGTGGCTTGTTGTCCTGATCATGCCACTGCTGGCGATGACCAATGCTGCCGACGGGCGCGAGCTGCTCGCCCACGGCGATTTCGAGACGGGCGAATCAGGATGGGAGCCGTGGCATTGCAAGGGCGCCGGCGCCGTCGGGGTGGTCTACTCATCGAGCGACGACACGCGACCGGACTCAACCGGCAAACGATCGCTGCAAATCGACACCACCGATACGTTCACCTGCGCTAACTGGATAAAACGGCCGGTGTACGGCCTTCGCGGCGACGGGAAATACCGGTTCTCCATCTGGTACAAGATCGTCGCCGGCGGTAACCCCGACGGCCCGATCAGAAGCGTCATCGTCCGGAACATGAAAAACGATACCAATCAGGACCGCCTCGACCTGCATTTCGATATGACGGTCGACGGCCAGTGGAAATACGTCGCCGGTGAGTTCACTGCCGAAGCGACCACGACCCCTGAAGATTTCTACAGAATGATGGTGAACCCGTATGCGAGGGGCAAGGGCGGCAAAGGCGGCATCATTCGGCTCGACGACTTTTCACTGTGGGATCTCGACCCCCTGCCGGTCGCTCCCTTTCCGTACGCGCCGAGCTACGGCAATCCAGAGCTGGTGAGCAAACCGGTCCCTGCAGAACCGCCCGTTGTCATGAACCCGACAATGGCGGACAAGGCGCTGGCAAAGCTGATGAGCAAAGCGGCCGATGCAAAAGCAAAGCGCTCTGGGAAAGTCGAGGCAGGGATACTGGATGGATTCCCCTACCTGCGCAATGAACAGGTGATTTACTTGTGGTCGGGGACGGAAAACGGCGGGGGCATCCTGAGAATCCGTGATTTGAGATCAGGGAAACAACTCCTGAGGGTAGCGGCATCGGAGGCGACGCTGTGGAAGTTGGACCTGAAGAGAAGCGACGGAGAACGACTGTCCTATGAGAATGCGGGCATGCCGTGCAAGGTGAAGTTCGCGGCGCGGAAAGGGGAAGGGAAGCTCTCGTTCACCTGGCCTTTGGCGGACGTGCGGGTCAAGGTGGAAACGCGGCTGCGAAGCGGCGAGAGCCTGGCACGGTCGAGGATACAGGTCAAGGCGAGGAACAGGGGACCAGGGTTGATGACCGTGACGTTTCCTGTGCTGACAGGCATCCTGCCTTTCACGAAGGGCGGTGAGAGCGACCAGATACTCAGTACGAACGCCATGGGGGAAGTGAAGAAATCCCCGCTTGTTTCGGGCGAGACACTGAACTACAAATATCCGCTTGCAGCGATGCAGTTCACGGCGCTCATGGGTAATGGACAGGGACTCTACTGTGCCGAGGAAGACGGCCAGGCCAATCGCAAGTATTTCATCTGGACACCGGATGCAGAGAGCGGAAGGCTGGCCTTTTCCATTGCGCATCCGGTACTGAATTGGGGAGCAAAGGCGCTGGTGCGCGAGTATCGCAGCCCCGGTGATATCGTCGTGGGACCGTTCCAGGGCGACTGGTTTGACGCGGCGCGGATTTACCGGGAATGGGCTTTGACAGCCCCCTGGTGCAGGAAGGGACCGATTTATCAACGGGCGGATTATCCGCAGTGGCTTGTCAAGCTGGCGTATTGGACGAACAACCGCCTGAAGAACGGCGGAAATATCGAGGTCGAGGACTTGCATAGAAATTTCTTCGATGTGCCGGAGAGCGCCATCTGCCACGATTACGGCTGGATGTCAGACGTCTATGACCACGATACCAATCCCGATTATCTCCCCCCGAGAATCGGTTCGAAGCGGTATATACAGCTGGTGCAGGAACTGCAGGCGAAAAACATACGAGTCGTGCCCTACGTGATCGGGTGGCTGTGGAACACCGCTACCGAAAGCTATCGGATGGAAGATGCCGAGCACAAAGGGGGCCTGCTGATGGAACAGGGCATTGTACCAGTGACCTATGCAGGCAGTCATGATCTCTCCGCAGCAATGTGCCCAGCCACCAAGTTGTGGCGCCGGAAAATGGTTGAGCTGTCGAAGAAACTGGTGGGCAAGTACGGAGTTGACGGTGTCTATTTTGACTACTTCACCAACCACACGGAAGATTGTTTCAACACCGATCACGGGCACCCCATCGCCGGCGGTGACTACTGGTCGAAGGGCGTGCACGAGCTGTACGAAGAAGTGCGCAGAGAATGCAAGAAGCTGAATCCTGAGGTGATGCTCTGTGCCGAGGACACCGCGGAGTGGTGCATCGATGTGCTCGAAACGGTGCACACCGGAGGGGTGGACACAAACACCCCCGTTTACTTCGCAGTATACCATGACTACACGCAGGTGTTCGGCGGCGTAGCAAACTGCAGCACGCCGCAGACCATCGGACGGTGGTGGATGATGGGAACCCAGAATGGCAGAAACAATGTAATGCCGTGGCTGGCCGTCGGAGAGCATGGTGATATGGGGTTCTACTACCGGGACCTCTTGCGGTGTCACGACCAGTTCGCCAGGCCGTACCTGGGCTACGGCGAGATGCTCAGGCCCCCCAGGATTGAGGGCAACCTGCCGATACTGCCAGGCACTGCATGCGGGCAGTATGAGCCTGCTTTTCCGGTAAAGGCGGTTGAAGGCAGCGCCTGGCGGGCCCCCGACGGGACGGTCGGGCTGTTCTTTTTGAACTACGACAAGGCAACGGAACACGCCTTCACCTGGACCCAGGATCTCAATGAGATTGCGGAAATCGGCGCCGACAGAAAACTGAAGGTGACGCGCTGGACACCGGCAGGCGAGGAGGTGGTCGGCGAATGGGCAGGCGGCGTCCTGACACGGACTATGACAATCGAGCCATGGGGCCTGATCGCGCTTAAGCTGGAGGCGATGCCATGAGACATGTCATTGCAGCGATAGTGGTTGTTTCCTGCCTTGGAACAGCAGCCCGGGCACAGCAGTTGACGGTCCCCGCCGGGTACCACGCAGCGGCGGGAGCAACGGCATCATCATTCAAGAGTTTCGCCGATAAGATCATCCATGAGAAAACCGGCATGGAAATGATCCTGGTGCCGGCAGGCAGCTTCGCGATGGGGCCGGCCAAGAAGGTGCAAGTGACCATAGGCGAGCCTTTTTACATCGGCAAGACGGAGGTGACCAACGCCCAGTTTCGCAGGTTTGTCGAAGCGACCGGATACGACGGCAAAGGCGACATCGACCCGGATCCCGACTATGACCTGTATCTGCGGCACTGGCGTGGAAAGAGTATCATGTCGGACAAAGACGACTACCCCGTGGTATGGGTGAGCTGGAAAAACGCCAAGGCGTTTTGCAGATGGGCCGGACTGAACCTTCCCAGCGAAGCGCAATGGG
>DPYP01000217.1:0-10011 GCA_003545375.1 Lentisphaeria bacterium | reverse complement strand
GGTGTACAGGAATGGTACCAGGTGCCTTCGGGATAGACGAGGGCAATCGGACCCTGCTCGCAGATGCGAAGACAGTTCGCCTTGGTGCGGTAAACGCCCCCGGCACGATCAAGCCCGAGCTCCGTAAGCCGCGACTTGAGGTGCTCCCATGACGCCAGGCTGCAGGCTTTGTCGCAGCATTTCGGCTTGGTCTGGTCGCAGCACAGGAAGATATGACGCTGGATTTTGTCGATTCCGAAGGCGGCAACCTTACGTTGCAGGCCGGCGGCAGACTCCGTCATGCCGTCTTGGAAATACTGGTTCGCTTCGTCCAGCAACTGTCGACTTTCCTCGAAACTGATGCGCTCGCGCGCCTGTGCATGCGACAGCCAGGCATAATCGCCGATTTCCGCCACCTGTACGGTCACTTCCAAGCTGTGCACGACGGCCGGAAAATAGACGACGGTTTTTTCCTTCGTCACCCCCTTCTTCTCGAAAACATAAGACTCACTGAAGCAGACGCTCTCGTCAATCCGGTAATCCAGGATGCCGGTCTCTTCCTCGAACTCGCGGCGGGCGGATTCAAAGGGCGTCTCCTCACCTTCGGCATGGCCTTTTGGAAAGCCCCAGTGTCCGGCCTGATGCTGGATCAGCAGGTACTCGAAACTCTCGGGCGTGCGCCGTATGGGCACGACGCCGAAGGCTTGTGAATTCGGCATGCGTCAGTTGGCCTCGGCGATGTTCAGACCACGGGCGATCTGGGATGCAATCAGGGACATCATCTTTTCGTAGGCTTCCGGTTCCAACACCGAGTGGTGGCGCGGGCTGAGGGCTACCAACGCTCCCGACTTCCCGGAATCCTCCGCAAATGCCGCCTCCGGCAACGACACCAGGACGATCAGGTCGTCGTCGAAAATATAGCCGTCCAGTCCGTCGCCGAGCATTGTTTCGACTGTTTCCGCCGACCAGGCTTTACCGTGCTGCAGGACCTCCAGCAGTTTCCCGACGGGTTTGGTCTGCAGCGTTGTGAACACAGGATCATCTCGGCAATCGGCGACATGGGCCTGGGCCGTCGGGCCGTCGGCAAGGACACACATTATGACACCGGTACCAATGCTGACAGCCGCTTCACGCAGCATTTCACGAATCAAGTCGTCATTGTTTTCGTGGTGGCTGGCGATGACTTTTTCGAGCGTGTAGAGCAGATCAAGTTCCCTCATGCGTGCCTGCAAGGCGTCCTGGGTGCGCTCCAGGGTTTTGTTCTGGCTGAGCAGCGACTGATAGAGTACAGCGTTTTCGATGGCGATTCCGAGACTCGGCTGGATAGTCTCAACGACGATCATGTCGGCCAGAGTAAAACAGCCCTTGTCCTTGTTGAGCACTTCGATGACACCAACGACCTGGCCGTTAGCGGTCTGCACCGGGCAGCACATGACGGTGCGGGTTTTGATGCCGCTGACCTGGTCATATTGCGAATCGAATCGCGGATCGTTGTAGGCGTCCTGAATGTTCAGAGGCCGAGCGGTGGCGGCGACATGCCCGGCAATGCCGTCGCCCAGCGACAGGCGGATCTCCTTGAGTTCGTTGCCTTCGAGCAACACTTTGGACCATAGCTCATTGGTCTCGGTATCGACGAGAAACAGCGTGGCGTGCGCCGCCTTGAGGATGCTGGAAAGCTCTTTGACGACTTCGAAGAGTATGGCGTCGAGATCGAGTTCGGAGCCGATCGCCCGGGAGATGCGGGGCATGGCAGTCAACCGATCGTAGAATTCGTAGCGCTCGGAAGTCAGAGGCTTCGGTTGGTCGTCGTCCAACTCTACGGTTGTCCTGTCAACATCCATCGGTATTTTCCTCGTAATTTTGTCCCAGGCAACTCATGAATATCGCACCGATGGGTGAGATTCATGGATCATTCAAGTGCACAAGTTACAGGAAACTGTTGCCACCTGTCAAGCGACTGTAAGGAAACGAACATTCTTGAAAGCAGCGGCAGCGGGCCTATCGTGCTGTCGATCGCAATGCCCTACACATCACTTTCACACTCAGGAACGAACCCAACGGATGTCGAAATCAACAGTTGAACGCCGCGACGACTATTCCCATTTCCTCGTGATCCCCACGCGCTGGAAGGATGTCGACATGTACCATCACGTCAACAACGTCATCTATTACTCATATTTCGACACGGTGATCTGCGAGTATCTCATGGGCGAAGGCGAACTCGACCCGGTCCACGACGACGTGATCGGCATTTGCGCCGAGAGCATGTGCCGGTACCTGCATGAACTGACGTTTCCCGAGCACATCGACGCCGGGCTGCGCGTCGCCAAACTCGGGCGCTCGAGTGTACGCTACGAAATCGGCCTGTTCCGTCAAGGCAGCGAAGAACCTGCTGCGACCGGTTATTTTGTACATGTCTTCGTCAACCGCGTAACGAAGCAGTCGACAGCAGTACCGACACGGATCCGGACAGCCCTGCAACGGATCGCGGTACCAGGCACGTCAGCGTAGGGGGCAAAGGTATCAGGTTTCAGGTGTCGGGGAAAGAAGTTGTCAGGGGACGTGGGGCCGGCACTGGCACCCCTATTTAGTTGTTGCGAAACCTGAAACCTTAGTATTCACACCATCACCGTGCCGCCGCAAACGTTGATCGACTGGCCGTTGATCGCACGGGCTTGATCCTGTGCGAGGAACACGGCGAGGGCTGCGATTTCATCGGGAGCCAGCCGGCGCTCCAGCGGCGAAGCTTTGGCTTCCAGTTCCTCGATCGTTGTGCCCAGACGCTGCGCGTCGTATTCCAGTCGCTTATTGTTCATAAACGATTCGGTGGTTCCGGGACAGACAGCGTTGACGGTGATACCCTGCGCCGCAACTTCCACTGCTGTCGCTTTCGTCAGTCCGGTAATCGCGTGTTTGCTGGCCGTGTAGGCGGACGTGTGCACCCCTGCAACCTTCGCATTGATCGATGAGATATTGATGATACGCCCCCATTGCTTTTCGATCATCGCGGGCAGTACCAGCTTGGTCAGCAGATAGGGCGCAGTGACGTTGACAGCCATTGTCAGGTGCCAGAAATCATCGTCGAAATCGACAATTGGTTTCGGATTCTGACTGCTGCCGATCCCGGCATTATTGACGAGCACTTCAACAGCGCCCCAGTGTTCGATTGTGGCCGCATGAATGCGAGCCGGCGCTGCAGAGTCCGCAAGATCATCGACGACAGTGAACGCCTGGCCACCGGCATCGGTAATCTCGGCGGCGAGACTGTCGAGCTGATCCTGGCTGCGCGCCGTGCCAACGACCCGCGCGCCGGCGGCGGCCATAGCCACGGCAATTGCCCGGCCGATCCCTCTACCCGCTCCGGTAACGAGCGTAACGCAGTTCTTCATCTGGACCTCCTGATCGGGATTACGAGTGGGTGCCGCTGCCAATAATCTCGGCGGCGGCGAGTAAATCGTTTGCCTGGTGATCGGCGGACGCCTCGGTACCGATGCAAATTGTTCGGCACCCGGCAGCTCGGCCGGCCTCGACGTCCGCAGGCGTGTCACCGATCATGAATGACGCGGCCAGGTCCAGTTTCAATTCCTGCGCGGCTTCGATCAGCATCAGCGGTTTCGGTTTGCGACATTCACAACCGTCGTCGGGCACGTGCGGGCAGACCTTGATCGCTGCGAACTGCACACCGTACGGAGCCAGCAATTCCCGCAACCGAAGATGCTGTGCCACGACCGTGTCCTTATCGAACCAACCGCGACCGACACCTGACTGATTGGTGACCAGAACCAGGCAGAACCCCAGGTCCTGGATTGTCCGCAACCCCTCGCCGGAATTCGCCAGCAGTTCGACACCATCGGCATCTGCCAGATAATGTTTGTCGACGATAATCGTACCGTCGCGATCGACAAAGACAGCGGCGGCCATTACTCCTCCAGCAAGGTTCGCAGCGGCTCATCGATGTCGAGTTCCTCTGCGTCCGGATACAGCGTGCCCGGTTCAAGCTTGTCCAGAAGGCCCTGGTACATCGACAGGTCCTCGAAAATTTCGTCGTTCTGTCGCCAGTTCAGATACTTGCCGTGATTGCGGAGGTACTGTGCCGCCACATCGAGCTCCTGTGAAACGAGCACGACAGTCATCTCCTCGCGGGTGCCGGCATCACTGGCGAATTTCCAGCGACGGATACGGCTGCGCTGTTGATCAAGCAGACGGATCGTTCGCTGTCGGGCAACCTCGATACCCCAGACCTCCTGCGCTACCATCGTTTTCGGCAGCCACAGCATCACCGCCACTTCGCAACCGATGATCACGAAGACCAGTATCCAGGCCGTACGTCCGATCAACCCGGTACTGCGATTCTGATACTCTTTCAAAAGTCTCTTCCCCGGTAGGCGCCGATTCGGTCAGCGCCGGTGAATGCATGGGAGAATATTCAGTGTTCAGGTTTCAGGTGCAAGAGAAGCTCACTCGTCATCTCTCTTTCTGGTGCCGTGCTATCGCTGAGCGCATGTCATCGCTACTCCACCTCATCCTTGCCGTTGCGGATTTCGCCGGCCTTCGCTTTCACAATCGCAGCAGCGGTCGATTCGGCATCGACGAAAAACGCATAATCATCGAATACGTACAATTCATTCGCGTTACGTTCGGATCCGAAATCGTCGACACCGGATCCCAGGTCGAGAAAGTACGCGACGCTGGTGCCGTCGTGGTACTGGTTGCCGTTGATCTTCGCCGGCGGGCTGCCGATATACCGGTCGGAACCGTCCCTGTCCACGAAAATGGTAAACCCGTTCTGCGCTGAATGACAGTGCGCGAAACCGGGACCGTCGTAGCGGTCGTCACCCTGCCCGTCAATGAACAGCGTTGTACACTCATCCCACGCCATGCCCGACGCCACATAGTGCGTCGTGCGATAGTCGTCATTGCCACGCTCATCGACAAAGATACCTACCGCCTGGTGCGCCGTGAAGCCCATGTTGTAGCGTGTGCCACGATAGCGGTCGTCGCCGCTCCTGTCGTTGACGATGCCGAGCCCATAGTAATAGCCGCCGCCGATGCTGAACGTGCCGCCGGCGTATTGATCGTTGCCGCCGTTGTCGACGATCATGCCGATACCGCCGGAAAAGTACGGCCGATGCCCGATACCGACACCCTGGCCCCAGCCCGCGAATGAGGCATCGTCGGCGTAGCCACTCATGTGTTGCCCTTTGTTGTAGTAGGTGTCGTTGCCAGTTTCTCCGGCGCTGTAAACTATACCGAGCCCACCGGTGAATCCGACGCCCTGGCACGACAGATGCCCCTCGAAGCGATTGTCGCCGTCCCTGTCTATTAGCAGTCCCGCACCGAACTGGCCAACGCCCTGCCCGTAGTCAATACTGCGGTAGGTGTCACTGCCCTGCCAATCTGCCAGCACGCCGATGCCGGCGAACCCCGTACCCTGTGAGCCGCGTATGCCTATATATGTATCGTTGCCGCCATGGTCGGCGATCAGGCCGACGCCCATGAACCCGCAGCCCTGGCGCATGTGTCGCCAGTTCTCGTAAAAATCGTCGCCGCCCAGGTCAATCAACACGGCAGAGGCTATGCTGCCGGGAACGCTGCTGCCGGTATTGTTGCCATAGAAATCGTCACCGCCCAGATCGATCAGTACGGCGGCATCGGCCCCCGACAGGTAGCGGTCGTTCCCAGGGCCGCCGATCAGCACCCGGCCGGCGCCTCCGTTGTGATCGACAAGGATTCCTTCGTTCTGCGCCCGGTCGCCGAGTGCGTTACCGATTGACATAATGAACGCCTCGTCAAGCAACAGCGCCGTCGTCCGGAACTGCGCAATCAGCGCATCCATATCCAGACGCCGCAGCATCATTCCCAGCTTGACGTTACCCGTCTGCCGCTCGAGGTCCGTGTCGAACCACATCATGTGTGCCTCGGTAAAACCCTGCAGCAGTCCCGGCATCTGCCCGGCGATGAACGTCCGCTCGTCGTCGGTGAACGCCGCGAAAGCATCGCGATTGAAGTCTGCGGACGCCGCAAGCACGCCGTCGATGTAGGCGAGATGCCCGTCAAGGTCGGCACCACGATAGTCCGGCAGTGCCGGTGCCGGCGGCGGTGTCGCCAGGTAGATCGAATTCAGCCACGTCGTGTCCTGCAGCGCAGCGCCACTGGTCAGGGGCAGCACGAGACCGACGCAATGTTCCTTCACGAGCAGCGTCGCGAACGGCCGGGTGTGCGCCGCGACCATTGGCCACAGTCGCCCGACGTCGGTGATAGTGTGTGCTTCCGACAGGCGCCGCAACAAATCGGCATTGGCATCGGCGCTGTCAGTGGCAGTTGCCAGAATATCGAGCAGTTCCTCCTCCGGCGACGGAGGATCACCGGAAATGGAGTCGATGGCTTCGCGGAATTCGGCGCTGATCGGGCGATCGTAGGTCGGGAATTCGGGCAGCCGCATATCCACCTTGTGCAGGACGCCGTCGCGCAGGTACTGCAGAGGCATGACGTCGTGCGGCAGATAACGCGCGCGGGCACCGCGCGCCAACGGCAGGATACCCTCAAACACCGGATCGTCGTAACCCCATGGGCCGACGCTGACAACGACGTCGCCGGGCCGCAGACCGACGTTCGCGGCGGCGCTCATAGCACCGATGGTGCTGATGCGCAAGCCACGAATCTGCGGGTGCCCGGGAAGATCTGCTTTGGTCGGATCCCCGTAGATGCCAAGCCAGAATCCGGGTTTGCCGGTGCGCAGTGCGGCGGGCAGTCGGCCGGGTGCGACGACACCGGCTCCCGCGGCAATGCGTCGGCCGGAAAACCGAAATCCGCGTTCGTCGGCAGGCGGCCCGAAAGTCTCTTCCTTCAGCCAGTCGTAGCGCTTCTGGATTTGCAAGGTGCCGGGCTGGAGAATCAACGTCATGCGGCTGGCGGCGTCGCTGTTACCGCTCTCGATCCACTTCGCCCAGTCCGCCTGCAACTCGGTCGTCTGTGCAACAATGACATCAACGCGGTCTTCCGCTGCACGCCGGACATAACAGGCAGTATAGCTGTCAGCGTCGTGCCGCACTTCCCACATCCCACGCACGGGCGCACTCAGAATATCGGCGGTCTGGGGTACGAGCACGACGTGCCGGCAGCCGGCAAAAACGACCGCGGCAAAGAGGAGTATCCATGAGTTGTGAAAACGCATGCCCCTAACCTATCTGAGTGTCACGGCCGTTCAAGGGAGACGCGTTCGACCTTGGCAGTCTCTGCACCAGAGGGGTTTTGTATTTCAGCCAGCGGTTGCCCGACCAAGCGCGGTTCTGAATGCGTGGCTACCCCAGTGGCACCCAGCTCATATGTGAAATCTTGTGACAATGCAGGACATTCCGGATTTCTGAGATACGCCAGTTGCGGCAGTCCCCCCATCAGGGGATACTTTCTGGGTTCGAGCCTCATTAGGGACAGATTGTACCATGATGTTTGCTCTTGGCCGCCTTGCCAATTGCCAGTTTTCAACCACATCGGGACCGGGATTGTTTATCTCCCGGCAAGCGGCTGTTCTCGAATAGACGCTGATCGGAATTTATTCAAATGCTTTATCCCGAGCACTTTACGTGATACCAATTCAATGCGGAGCAGTCTTTGACAACCCGGCAATATAATTGAATAAGGTACAAGATTTAATTACACCTCCCTATCAGATAAAAACCCCCTCCGCTGAAAAAATATTTTGACATGTCTAAATATAGGCTTATGTTTATTATGATGAAGATTATTCTCTGTCTATGAAAGGGTCTATATGGGCGATGAAAAGACAAATAAGAAAAAACGCAGTACCGGTGTGAACCGGCGTGATTTTCTTGCGAGCGGTGGTTTAACTCTGGGCGCTGCGGCACTGGCTTCCAGTTCTCTCAAAGCACTCGGCTGCGCAGACCCATCATGCCAAGACAAATCAGGAACTGGCGGTCAGCCTATGGCCTCGGATATGGGGGTTATCGGTGACTGCACAAGCGGAACCTTGGACCCTGATTTATTCCTCACCCATTTCGACTGGGGAAAGGTGACAAAGGATTTGGGCGACGGCAAAAAACGGCGTGAGTATACATTTTTTGCCGTTGACAAGGAGATTGAAATCGCCCCGGGTCTGTTCTTTCCGGCATGGGCCTACACCTCTGAAACGCCCCATGATCAGGACGGCAATCAGATTCCTGGTCCTGGCGGCAAGACCGGTCATGTACCCGGTCCAACAATTCGCTGTCGTGAAGGTGATGAGATTTATATCAAATTCATCAACCAGAACAATCATCCCCACACCATTCACTTTCATGGTTACCATTCGTCGGAAATGGATGGGTCCATGAAGCATCAATTTGTTTTCCAGAATGAAACTTTCGAGTATGAATTCATGGCTGAGCCCTTTGGCCTGCACCTCTATCATTGCCATTCGGTTCCTTTGAAACGGCATATCCACAAGGGGCTCTACGGCACCTATATCATTGACCCGAAGGAAGGGCGTGAACCCGCTCGTGAATTGGTCATGGTCATGAATGGCTTTGACACCAACTTTGATGGGGACAATGAAATCTATGCGGTGAACAGCGTCGCAAACCATCACATGCGCTATCCCATCAAAGTGAAAAAAGATGAGCTGGTGAGGATTTATCTGGTCAACACGACGGAATTCGACCCCATCAATTCATTTCATTTGCATGCCAATTTTTTCTATGAGAACCGAACCGGCACCAGTATGAAGGCAGAATACTTCACCGACACTGTGATGTTCTGCCAGGGCGAGCGTTCGATTCTCGAGATACGTTTCCCGAAGACCGGTTTGTACATGTTCCACGCCCATCAGAGTGAGTTTGCAGAGCTCGGGTGGATGGGAAATTTTGAGGTCGTTTGATTGCCATGAGTGACGAACCAAAAAAATCTGCCAGAGCCTGGCTCTACGGCCTTTTGCCGATTGCTGTCCTGGGCATCCTTTGCTGCGCCATTGTCAAACTCGGCGACAGGAAAGACCTGTTGCCCACCAAGGTTCCGCCCATTGAGGAACTGTCGATTCAGCGGATCATCATCAAGCCGCATGGATTCCAGATAGAAGTCATGAACGATGGGCCGGACGAGCTTACCGTTGCACAAGTTTCAATTGAAGAGGCTTATTGGAACTTCACCATGGAGCCGGCCGACAAGACTCTCGGACATCTGGAGCATGGTGTAATTACCATCGTCAATTATCATTGGGTGGAAGGAGAAGCCTACGTAATCGGCATTATTTCCCGAAATGGCATTACCTGGGATGCGGAAATTCCTATTGCCTTGGAAACGCCGGTTGCATCGTCAAAAAACACTTGGTTCTTTATCATCCTCGGGGTGATCATCGGGGTGATCCCCGTTGCCCTTGGACTGCTCTGGTTGCCCGTGCTCCCCTATTTGTCCGATAAGTATCTGCGTTTTCTGTCGGCCTTGACCGTTGGCCTGTTGATCTTTCTCGGGTTGGACACGATGAAGGAAGGTTTCGAGTTCACGGAAGAACTTGCCGGCAGTTACAATGGTGAAATACTGCTCCTGGGCGTAGGTCTTTTGGTATTTATAGGCCTGATGACGCTGAAGAATGCCGGCAAGGAAATGGTTCTGGACGACGGGGGCCGCTCGTTGGCACTGCGTGTGTCCTGTTTGATCGCCCTGGGCATCGGATTGCATAATCTGGGTGAAGGATTGGTTGTCGGCTCCGCATTTATTCATGGCGATGTGTCAATGGGGACACGGCTTGTGCTCGGGTTTACGCTGCACAACATCACCGAGGGCCTGGCAATCGTTGTTCCTCTGGCAGCATGCACGGCTGGGATTTCCCGGATTATCGGCTTGGGGTTGCTCGCCGGTTTGCCAACCATTGCGGGAACCTTAATTGGTGGATTTTCCTTTTCTCAATTGTGGGCGGTCATTTTCTTCGGTATGGCCGCAGGAGCGATTTTCCAGGTCGTCTGGATCATTTCCAAGGGCCCGTCACTCCGTTCCAGTGACGGCGGAATGGCTCTTCCGGAAAATTTCATCGGCATTTTTGCC
>DPYP01000413.1:0-5507 GCA_003545375.1 Lentisphaeria bacterium | reverse complement strand
CCAGTCGACCCCGCACCGGTCGACCCCGAACCGGCTGACATTGACATAGAGGCGACAGCCCCATAACGGTGGCACCTGGGATCTGCCACTTGTCATCACTTGTCTGATCCGATCGATTCCTAAAACCAGCAACCGTAGTACAGCTATGTCACCAGAACCTTCAGTCGACCAGCTCTATCGCCTTCGCCATTCCCTGGCGCACATCCTCGCCCAGGCAGTCCTGCAGATTCGCCCTCAGGCGCAGCTTGGGTTCGGGCCGCCGGTGGATACCGGATTCTACTACGATTTCGATTTCGGCGACGAACCGGTGACTGCCGATGATCTCAAGGACCTGACCAAGCGCATGCAGAAGATTATCAAGGAGAAGCAGCCGTTCGAGAACGTCACGAAAAGCCTCGACGAGGCTGTCGAGTTGCTCGAAGCCGGCCGTCAGACGTACAAAGTCGAGTACGCCCGCGAGCTGGTCGACACCGGCAAGGCCGCCGACGGCCAGCTCGGATTCTACCAGAACGGCCCGTTTGTAGACATGTGCGAGGGGCCGCACCTCGAACACACCGGGCAAGTGCCCAAGGCCAGTTTCTCCCTCGACAACATCGCGGGCAGCTACTGGCGCGGTGACGAGAAGAACCCGATGCTTACGCGCATCTACGGCCTCTGCTTCGAGTCTCCCGATGCGCTGAAGGATTATAAGGCGCGCCGCGAACTGGCACGGCAGCGCGACCATCGCAAGCTCGGACGTGAACTGCACCTGTACACCATCGACGAGGAAGTCGGTGTCGGCCTGCCGCTATGGCTGCCGAAAGGAACGGTCATTCGCGACAGCCTCGAGCAGTGGGCCCGGGAAGAAGAGTTCAAGGCCGGGTACCAACGCGTCTCGACGCCGTGCATCACGCGCTCGCAACTCTTCTATCGCAGCGGCCACCTGCCGTACTTCGCGGAAGATATGTTCCCGCCCATGAAGCTCGACGATGGCGATGAGTATTACCTGCGGCCGATGAACTGCCCGCATCACCACAAGGTTTACGCCAGCGAAAGCCGCAGCTACCGTGACCTGCCGCTGCGCCTTGCCGAGTACGGCGACGACTTTCGCTACGAACGCCACGGTTCGCTCAGCGGCCTGCTGCGCGTGCGTGCCATGTGCATGAACGACGCGCATATTTATTGCGAGAACGACCAGGTCGAGGGAGAGTTCAACGCGGTCATGAACATGTACCGCATGTACTACTCGCACCTGCGTATCGGTGATTTTCGCGTGCGCCTGTCGCTGCACGACGAGAGCAAGGACAAATTCGTCGACAACGAGCCGGAATGGCAGCGCAGCGAAGTGATCGTCCGCGACATCCTCAAGAACAACAACATCGACTTCGACGAAGCGCCCGGAGAAGCTGCGTTCTACGGGCCGAAGATCGATATCCAACTGGCCAATATCCTTGGCCGCGAGGAAACAGTGTCGACCTGCCAGCTCGACTTCGCCGTGGCCGAACGTTTCGACCTGACCTATGTCGATCGTGACGGGAGCGATCAGCGCCCGTACATCATCCACCGCGCCCCGCTGAGCACGCACGAGCGCATCGTGTCGTTCCTCATCGAGTCCTATGGTGCTGCCTTCCCGACATGGCTGGCGCCGCTGCAGGTACAGCTCATCCCGGTCGCCGACCATGTCCAGGAATACGCCGAAGAGATCAAGGACCTGCTGGTGCAGGATCTCATCCGCGCCGACATCGATGACAGCAATGATTCGTTTAACAAGAAGATTCGCAAGGCTGTGACGTCGAAGACGCCGAACATGTGGATCCTCGGCGGCAGGGAGCTCGAGGAACGCAGCATCACCTGGCGCCGATATGCCGTTCAGGAACAGGAAACCATGGCGCTCGACACTGCCGTCGACACCGTCAAGCGCATGAACGCCGAGCGGATCATGGACAACTTCGACGACGTCAGTTTGCCGGTCGGTTGACGAGCGTTTTTCACCACCAGGGCACGAAGGACGCGAAGCAGGCCGGAATGTGGCCAACGTATCGAACTTGCTGCTGCTCGTACTCAACGTTTTTCTACTCGCCCGATGTGTTCGAGAACAAATAGCTGGATACCCCGAAAGGAAACCAATAGTTTCCGTGTAGGCCGTGGTACCGAAGTATTTGACAGTCACCGAACCTTACCTATATTCCCCGCTTGCCGACCCAGTTGTATGCACTCGTAGCTCAGTTGGTTAGAGCAGCTGACTCTTAATCAGCGGGTCCTCGGTTCGAGTCCGAGCGAGTGTACCAAAACAACCCCTTGATTTTCAAGGGGTTGTTCTTTTTATACGACAATAAGTATTCCGCCTCGGTAAGTGCGTTCACCCTATGTTCAACTATTTGGGCTACGTAAAACCAATTGGCCACAGGAGCCGCCGCCCATGGAACCCGCCATGGTTTTCGCCGTTGCCGCCGCCTTCGCCGTGGGCTGGCTTACCGGGGCTATGCGGGGTACAAGGCCGACGCACTCCAAAAAACGGCGGAACCCCATGTCATACAAGGTTTTTAGGCGATTTTTAAAAACAATATATTTTCACTTTATACAACGCATGCGAACGCATAACTGGTATTTTCCACCTCAGATGGACTTGAACGGACGTATTGCCATGGCATATTTTTCTTAGATGAATAATCACCCTGACAACGAACGCAAAACAGCGGGGGCCGAACGTGAAACAAGGTGAACCGAACGAAGACGATCTAAAGCCCCGGTATTATCCGGAAGTGCTGGACCCTGATCAGGCGGCGGATTACTTAGGGATAGGCAGAACGGCGCTTTTTGAGCTGCTGAGGGAAGGCGCGATCCCCCATCGACGCCTGACTCCGAAGGTGATCCGATTCGGCAGGGATGCCCTGAAGGAATGGATCGACAGCAGCGGCGTTTTCGATCAACCCCCGGCCGCGCCGGCCGACGACAATTCCCTTTTTACTACGCCGGCGGCCCCTGCTCTCTCTGCAAGGGTCAAGCTTGATGATACCGAGATAATGTCGGACCCTGCTCCCGCGGCAAAGGGCAGGCTTGACGAGACCGAGATAATGATCAAGCACGTTGTCAGGCCCCCCGCCCCCTCGGCAAAGGCCAAAATGGGCACGGCGGAGAAAAAGCGGGAGTTTATCGAACTGGTCAGCAGCGGCATAAGTGATACGGCAGCGCTAAAGCAAATGGGTCACAGCGGTGGCAGTAGAGCGACCGTAGCCCGATGGCGGGACAGCGACCCTGAATTCGAGGCGGTATACGAACAGATCAATCCGCGACGCGATGATTATCGATGAATAGCACCACAACCGGCGAGTGGCGACCTCGCGAACGTGGCATAGTGCCCTTTGCATCAACGGGAATTCCGCTGCTCACAAAGCCTGCGATGCTGCCTTGATCAAGGTCCGGACGTCTGCATCCACCCATTTCTTCTCGAGAACCCAATGGAACCCCGTGCACAGATCCTCGTCGGTCAACTGGCTGATTCTTGCACTGCAATTGACCAGGGCTGCGGCAATGCTGCCGTAATAAATCACTCCAGCCACTTGATCCGGCAATGGGGCATCCTGTCTTTTCATGCAGGCCTTGGCGAAGTTTTTCATTGCCCGCAGTTGATCCACGGACGGCGAATGCCCGGCCAATAGTGTGCCGTAGCAGTCCGGCTCATCATGGCGTATGCCGGAACTTATCATCGTCTGTTCGGTCTGTTGTCGCAGTTCGTCGTCGAGTTCAAATGCCAGCGGGGCTGCCAGCTGATGTTGCAAAATTGCCCACAGGTCATCTTCATCCCAGGGGGTATGACCCGTAATATTCGGCTGCAGCAGCTGGGCCAGGACGGCAGGGTCACTCTGACGAATTGTCGGGATCAAGTTGTTGTCCACTCGTCCACCTTTCCGGTACTCATCACGATGCCCGCGACACGATTGAATAAAGATCGGCAAGTTCACAATCGATGTCGTGATCATCACCCGCATACTCTGCCACGACTCGTCGCAGGCATCTCAGATACATTCGTTTCCCGGTTGCCAGCAGATTGTAGGCTTGCGTCGGTGATTTCAGGTTGAAACGCTTGATCAGTTCCTCGTAGGGCGGTTTCGGCGTCCCTTCCAGGATGGGATCCAGCAACTGCTGCTTAAAGATGCCCCAGACTTCATCTCTCCCGGCGGTTCGGCAGTTTGCCTGCATCTCCCGGATCGTTTCGTCCAACACCTGTCTGGCCCACATAATGTCCGGCGAATGGATATACCTGTCACCCTCGATCCGGTCTTCGTAATCTTCGATCGGCACCTCCGACTTCGGCTTCCGGATCGAGGCCTTTTCCCGGCGGATCTCGTCGATGACAAACCTGTCCAGGCAACTCATGAGATATGTCCTGAACAGGCCTTTCTTCCTGTCGGCACTGCTCAACAGGTCCTTTTCCAGAATCTTCCTTTCAACAAAACTCTGCAAATAATCCTCGGCACGTTGAACCGGGATCCTTTTGACAGACACCAGGTGGGCCACCAACGCCGGATAATAGCGTTTCACGACGTTGTCACGAGCCTGGAATCCCTCCGTATTTTGAGCGTTTCCAGCCTGCTCCACCTCGCTCCAGCGCGTGGTCAGGAATTCTTTGTCGTTTCGTTCTTTACCGGACATGTCTATGTTGTTATGAGCGTTTGTCTTCCAGCAAAACTCCCCAGCCAACATAAAGTTAACTACAAGCTGAATCAAATCAACGGTCGGTGTCTGTATCGCGCAATGCCGTATCGATTCCCTTTTCATGACAGTTGATCCACCACCTCGCGCCCCTGGACCAGTATTTGGCGGGTCGAATCGTCAATCCAAGTCTTGGCTATGGCCCAATCAAGCCCTTTACGCAAGGCCATGTCATCCAGGTTCGTGATACGCTGATCCCAGCGGATCAATGCCGCGCTGATGCTGGTGTAGTAGAGCACGGTCGCGATCGCCGGCGGTAACGAGCCGACTGTGTCCAGCCGGCTCCTTTTCGCAGCATTCTTTATCCTTATCAACAATTCCAGTGGCGTCCGGGAATCCGTGAACAGGTCGCCAAAGCTCTTCCGTTCGTAGCCATGCACGAAGTGCTGCAGGCCCGGCTTGGGTATCGCAAACAGCAGGTTGTCGGCCGCATCCAGTTGCACTGGAGCGGTCATGTGGTACCGGAAGATGACTGCAAGTTCCTCCGGCTGCCAATCCGTAATTCGTACTGATGTCATGGTATTGCCTGCGATATATAACTTCAACTGTGTATACGGATCACCACAGACGATCTTGCGCGGCAGCAGCACAAATCCGGTTTATTTCCTGCGGAATGCGTTGCGGCTACACACATCCGTTCCAGAGCTTCGGATTGCATCGACGTGGTTCACCTGCCCCGTCAGCGTACTGAACCTTGTCAGAAAAAAAGAGCGGCACGTCTACCCGGCATCGTGCCCGATTCCTTGAATTCCGGGCTTAGTCCGGTAGCAGTACTACTGGCCGGGAAAAATCCGTTAAAGGCAATTTCCCGGCAG
>DPYP01000368.1:1590-6405 GCA_003545375.1 Lentisphaeria bacterium | reverse complement strand
CTGCTGTGACGATGCCGGCCCTACTTTTCCAGAAGCCCCGGGGTGATCGATGAGCCGACCGGACGAGGATGCCAGACGCGCTTACTGGACGACATCGCTTGATGCTGCCAACGACCTCATGGAGCAGGTCATCGCCTATCGATACGAAGAGTCCGGTGAAGCGCTGGGCTCGATTCCTGATGCCATGGCCGCGGCTGGGGTCGAGGTGCAGTTTTCCGACAGCCGCCTGGCCGACGAATTCGATCGTCTGTTTTATATCCGCGAGGGGCTGTTGGTGCACCTTATTAATGCCGCCCGTGAAATGAACGAGCATGGCTGGATCTTGAAAATTGAGGATGGCTTTCGCACACAGGAAATGCAGACTCGTCTGGGACGCTCGCCGCGGACGTTCGATCAGGTTGTCCGGATGTGCGTCTGGGAGTGTCACGGCGAGGTGCCGCCACTCGACCTTCTGTTTAAGCGCGCCCGCGCGATGGTGGCGCAGAACCCGGTCTGCGGGACCCACACGCAGGGGGCTGCTGTCGATATTTCCGTTTACCGTCGGGATGACGGATCGGAGCTTTGTCGCGGCAAGCCGTACCTGGAAATGAGTGAAATCACGCCGATGCAGTCACCGTTTGTCACGGCTGAGCAGCGTACGAACCGTGAGCAGATCACTGAGGTCATGGAGCGCCATGGGTTCATGCATTACCCAGGTGAATTCTGGCATTACAATCAGGGCGATGTACTCTATCAACTCCTTGTGAAATCCGACGCTCCCGGCCGTTATGGCCCGGTGCATTGGGATATGGCGGCCAACACGATCGCGCCGTATGATGATCCGTACGGGCGTTTGACCGATGAAGCGAAATTGGAATCTCTCCTGCATGAGGCACTGGCACGAATTGCCTGATTGAGCAGGTGCGCACCGTGCCATATCGACTGAACACGCATCAAATCATAACCAGAGACCCAGATCATGGCTGACAAACATCTCGTATTCGTAACAGCATGCGCAACCGGTGACGACGGTGCGATCCACGCTTTCCGTCTGGATACCGGCAGCGGTGCCCTGGAGCCATTACATCGTACAGGCGATCTTGACAATGCGTTTTTCATCGCTCTTTCGCCCGACAGCAAATACCTGTATGCCACAGTGACGACCGGTGATTTCGATAGTGCGGAAGGTCAAACCGCGGCTTTCGAAATCGTTGACGACAGCGGCGAATTGAAGGAGTTGAATCGTCAGCCGTCGAAAGGCCTGTCGATGTGTTACGTCCGGGTTGATCCAACCGGCAAGGCCGTCGTCATCGCGAACTACACGAGCGGCGATGTCGGGTCGTACCCGGTGCAGGCCGACGGCTCGCTGGGAGAAATGCAATCATTTTTTCAGCACGAAGGTGCCAGCCTGGTCGATCCTGCACGGCAGGAGGCGGCGCACGCGCATTGCGCCGAGATCAGCCCCGACGGCAACTACATGTACGCCTGTGATCTGGGGGCCGACCAGATTCGCTGCTATCGTCTCGATGCTGCGACTGCGACTCTGACGCCCAATCTACAGCCGTACGTCCGCACTGTCGGCGGCGGCGGGCCGCGGCATTTTACTTTCCACCCCAACGGTCGCTTTGCTTACGCGAACAATGAGCTGGCAAACTCTGTCAACGTCTTCAGTTACTGTGCTGATACGGGCATTCTCATCGAACGCCAAGTGATTTCTACGTTGCCCGACGACTTTGACGGTGAGAGCTATACCGCCGATATCAAGATCTCCCCGTGCGGTTCCTGGCTATACTGCACCAATCGCCTGCACGACAGTATTGCAGTCTACGGCATCGGCGAGGATGGCTGTCTCACCCTGGTGGAGGTCGTTTCGGGGCGGGGCAACTACACTCAGAATCTGGCGATCACGCCGGACGGCGGTATTCTCCTGGCAGCGAACATCGACAGTGTAAATCACGGTGGAGCCAACCTCGTGGCATTCCGTATCGACGCTGCCACCGGCCGCTTGACAGCTGTGGGTGAAGCGATCCCGCTACCTCATCCTTCATGCATCATGATCGTGTGAGGGGAGGGGAGATGGATCAAGGGCAATGCCGAAGCCCTGGCAACTGATGAATACAGAATTCGAGTGCTGAACTCAGCGCCGCACGCCTTCCCACAGGCGCAGTTTCATTTTTTTGTATTCGGTGATATCACTCAGTTCGTGCCATTCGTAGAACGGGGATATCGGCATACGGTGGCGGCCGAGGACGTAGACGTTTTTGGCACGTACCGGCAGGTCTTTGATGTTGTTGAGCCGGACGACCCGGCGATTGAGATAGTAGCACTCGGATGGATAGAGGTCGTGGCCCGGTATGATTTCGTAGACCGTGATGCCGGGCGGCAGGCTTGTGGAAAAACCGTGGGCAAAGTCGCGGCTGTGGCTGTTGTAGAGGTGGTTGTAGACCTGGAAACTGCCGACAGCGGTGAGTTGTACGGCCATCACGGATCCGGCAACCAGCAGCCAGACGGGTGCTTTGCGACGGTTAAGCCAGACGGCGGTGACAATGCCGGCGGCGGCGAGCATACATCCACTGGTGACCAGAATCATCGGGGTCGGGACCTGCCAGGTAATCACCTGCAGGCGGAGCAGCACACCGGTCACTGCCGTGGCGATAATGCCGGCAACAGCGATACCGGACAACGCCAGGGGCAGCATGCGCAGTTGGCGGCTGTAGCGGCGGATCAGCAGTTGGTAGTTCATACCCAGTAGGATCGCTACCGGTCCGATCAGTGGCAGCAGCACCTTCGAGTCACTGGCAGGAATGATCCAGAAAAAATAGAACAGCGAGTAGACGATAGTTCGCAGATATTGGCACAGCACCGGATTCTTCTCGAGTGGGTGGAAAGCCGCACAGAATCCCGGCCATGCGAGGAAGACCCAGGGTAGGAAGCCGATCACCGCACGCAGCGGAAATTCGACGACCCGGCGCAGGTAGCCGACTGCATGCTCAGCGGGCGTAAACTCTTGAAACACCCGCACGACCTCTTCTTTGACGAATGGCACCAGCAGCAGCCAACAGATCATGCCGATAAGCAGAACTGCCAGCGGAAACAGATGCTCCAGTTTCCAGAGACGCCGGATGATCTTCAGCGGACGCCGCATAAGCAGCAGCGGGAAATAGAAGAAGAACAGTGCCTGGATTCCACCTGTTAACAGGGCACATACCAGCAGCAGGTGTGCAGTGCTCCAGGCGTACATCCAGCGCTTGCGCTCGCGACTGAGAAGGTAAAAGGAGATCCAGGCGGCATTGATGAAGAGGGCGAACAGCATGTCGTTCTCGGCGACGCCGCCGATGTAAATGGCCGCCAGGCTCAAACACACTGCAGCACCCGTGGCGAGCGCCCCGCCGCCGGGAACCGTGCGACGCACGGTAAACATGCATATCAATGCCAGTAGCACGGCGGGCAGGATGCCGACCAGTCGGATGGTGGCTTCGTTCAGTCCCACGGTCATTGAAATCAAACTCAACATCCAGGCGCACATGGGCGCAACCAGAATGGCGGAACCCTGGAAATGCGGTGTCACGAAATCGTTGTTATGCAGCATCTCCCGGGCGATTGTCGCGTGCAGCGCTTCTTCGTGCGAGAGTTCGGGCAGGAACATCGCGGGCACGGAAAGAAGCAGGAACGCGCCGATCAGGAGCGTGACGTGCGTTGGGGAGGTACCGGATTCGGTGTGCATGGGGGAATCCTGGCAGGACTACTCGGGATTTTCGCCGGAAACCCGGCAGGCAGCGTGGGGTATTTGCGTGACAAAACGATGTATCTAACTTACTGACGTGCAGTTGGCATATCAACAATTGCACCAGGATTTGTCGTTGCACGGTGGGGATTTCCTGCTATGTTTACATGTTGGCGGTTCGCCACGGCTTGGTCGAGTGAATGGACAGTTGGCGTCGGTTTTCAAAGGTCAGAGTTCCGAAGTTCGATTTCATCCTTTACGTTTTATTCGTCTGTTGCCGGGTTTTCTTTCGAAACGAACTGCGAGTTGTCGGGTTATAATTTCGGGGTTGTCATGGTAGAACTGGATTTTTCCAAATC
This sequence comes from Lentisphaeria bacterium, assembly GCA_003545375.1. Taxonomy (GTDB): domain Bacteria; phylum Verrucomicrobiota; class Lentisphaeria; order JABSQK01; family CAJWLW01; genus CAJWLW01. The sequence continues at coordinate 2,343 of DPYP01000368.1, read as the reverse complement.
AGAAGACGGCCTGATTCCGGCCATCGCACAGGATTTCGAAACGGGGGAAGTGTTGATGCTTGCCTTCATCAACGATCAGGCCTGGCAGCATACCCTGGAAACCGGCAATGCCACCTACTGGTCACGTTCGCGCGGCAAATTGTGGGTCAAGGGCGAAAGCTCGGGCAACGTGCAAAAGATCAAGGAAATCCTTGTCGACTGCGACGCCGATGCCGTGGTTTACAAGATCGAGCAGGTCGGTGGCGCTGCCTGCCATACCGGCTACCGCACCTGCTTCTATCGCCGTGTTGACGGGGACGACCTGGACGCTGTCGGCGATCCGGTATTTGACCCCGATGAAGTGTATGGTAAATAGGTCTTAAATGAACGGTGGCCAGCGGCCATCGCCAAAAGGGAAACAGATTTCATGGATAAACTGCAACTGGGCATTCCAAAAGGCAGTCTGCAGGACAGTACGGTTGAAATGTTCGGCAAGGCGGGTTATCGCATCACCGTCAGTTCGCGCTCGTACTATCCCAGCATCGACGACCCGGAGATCGAGTGTATGCTGATCCGGGCACAGGAGATGGCACGGTACGTCGATGAAGGCATCCTCGATGCCGGACTCACGGGCCACGACTGGGTGGTTGAATCCGGCGCCGAAGTCGTCGAAGTCGCGGAGCTCATCTATGGCAAGGTTGGCCGCCGGCCGTTGCGTTGGGTGTTGGCAGTGCCTGAGGACTCGCCGATCCGCGGCCCGCAGGATTTGCAGGG
>DPYP01000368.1:0-1268 GCA_003545375.1 Lentisphaeria bacterium | reverse complement strand
AAGCGTATTGCCACCGAAGCGGTCGGCATGACCGAACGCTACCTGGCCGAACACAACGTCGAAGCCAGCATCGAATTCAGCTGGGGCGCGACCGAGGTGAAGCCGCCGCGTTTGGCCGATGCCATCGTCGAGATCACGGAGACCGGCTCGTCACTGCGCGCCAACAACCTCAAGATCATCGACACATTGTGTACATCGACGACCCGTTTGATCGCCAACGAGGCCGCCTGGAAGGACGAGTTCAAATCGCGCAAGATCAAGCGCCTGTCGATGCTGCTGCAAGCCGTGCTGAATGCGGAAAGCCGCGTTGGTCTTATGCTCAACGTGCGCAAGAGCGATATCAACAAAGTCCTCGATATGCTGCCGGCCCTGCGGCGCCCGACCGTGTCGCCTCTGGTCGACGAGGATTGGGTGGCGCTGACCACGATCGTTGACGAGTATGTGGTGCGAGATCAAATCCCGAACCTGAAAGAAGCCGGGGCTGAGGGGATTGTCGAATATCCACTCAATAAAATCGTTGAGTGACACCATGAACAGCAACCGGTTTTTTGGTGGAATCCTGTGTGCTCTCATCGCCTGCCTGCTCACCGGTTGCGGCAAAGGGACGGCGCCTTCCGAGTCCGCCGATGAGCCACAATCGAACCAGGCGACAGAAGGTTCAGGGACGCAAACGGCCGAAAAGCCTACGAAGTACCACTATGTGATCGAAGTCGAAGCAGCCAAAAACCTGAGTGGGTCGATGACGATCGCCGATGACCCGGACGTCGGCGGTGGCAAGTTTGTGTATATACCTGCGAGAGACAAGAACGCTGAACCTACTGGTCGCCTCGAAGTCACACTGGACGTGCCGGTGAAGGGGGAAGCCTATTTCTGGTTCCGCACCTTGTGGAAGAGCGAATGCAACAACTCTGTGTTTCTGCAGGTGCCGGGACGGCCGAGAATTGAGGTTGGCGAGGACGGCAACTACAAGCGCTGGCACTGGGTCAGAGTCCCCGGCTCGGTGCCGTTGGAGGATGGCAGCCAGAAAATCGTGATTGCCGAACGTGAAGACGACGTGGGTATCGATCAGATCGTGGTGACGACTAATGAACGATTCGTCCCCGTCGAGATCGAAGAGTAAAGAAACCTGAACCCGCAGGACCATGCCGAAAACAAAACACAACTACGACGAAAGCAAACTCAAGAAACTCAGTTCCCTCGAGCATATTCGTCTGCGCCCCGGTATGTACATCGGCCGCATGGGTAACGGCAATCACACAGACGACGGC
>DPYP01000192.1:3283-3791 GCA_003545375.1 Lentisphaeria bacterium | reverse complement strand
TCGACGATCGGCAGGATCGACTCGATCGCAGCAGTCTTGCCGATGATTCTGGCACTGGAGATATCGCGCTGGCTGCGCTTGCGGAAGTTGTCCAATTCGGCTCGCAGCCGCAAGTGTTTGTCCTTGGCCTCGGCGACAGCATCTGTGAGCTGGGCGATCTGCTCTTCAGGCGTCGGCGGTAGCTGCGGTTCCTCTTCGGCGTCTTCCGTGGCGTCGGCAGCGTCGGGCACAGCGGCAGCCTCGATATCCGCCTCGGGTGCGGCTTTCGGGTCTTTGTCAGCAGCTGGTTCGGCCGCTCCAGGCGGCGTCTCCAGAACCTCTTCTTTCGTTTTACTCACTGGTGCTGGCCTCGGTCTATTAAACAGATTACGGACACAGGGGATGGTCAGAACTCGAAACAGTAAATATACGGCCGCAGTCGCTGTGCGTCAACGGCAGTGACAAACTGACAAGCTGCTCAGGTCCCGGCACGGATAAAATCTATTGAGAAGTCCGCAACCACACAGTC
>DPYP01000192.1:0-2877 GCA_003545375.1 Lentisphaeria bacterium | reverse complement strand
CAGGCGTAGTTCCAGACGTCATGCCCTTCGATCTCGGCAATCGAAACGTTGAACTTCTTGCGGACGCGGTCGCGCACACTGTTGAGCACAGCACGCTTGTCCTTGAGCGACATGGCGTGTTCGATATCAAGTTCGACTGTGAGGATACCCAGGACCATCAAGGAAAGGCGTGTGCGGGGTTCAGCGTTCGTGCGCGTACTATATCATATCATTTCATTTGTCTGCAACGCTGTTGGCATTCACAGCCCCCGCGAGTATGCTCCGTGAATCCCAACCCGGATGATTCACATGAATCACGATGTTCTGGAAAGCCTGAAAACAGCGCCGATACAATGCAACGTCCATCCGGTATTGTCCGTCGACGCACTCGCCGGGTTCGCTGAGATCCTCCATGAAGAAGGATATCCGCTGTTTGAAGTTCTGTGCCGCCCGATGGACGACGCCGAACCGCTGATCCGTGCGTTCAACGAAACGCCCCAGCGCAAACTGCTCTACCTCGCAGCCGGCACCCTGAAAACCAAAGCGGATGCCGAACGCGCCGTCACCCTGAACGTCGACCTGCTGGTATCCGCCACGTTCAGCCGCCGCATTCTGGACGTCGCGGTCGAGGCTGATGTGCCGTACATGCCGGGGATCTCGACACTGCAGGATATTCAAAACGTCCACGACGCCTTCGAAGATGTCGGCCGCACGGTCAAGGTCCTGAAGCTCTGTCCAGTCGACTTCATCGGCATGCCGCTGGTGGAAATCATGGCGACGATCTATCCGGATGTCATGTTCGGGCCGACCGGCACGGTCGAGCTGGAGGACCTGCCGACATGGCGAAAACTCCCCTTTATCAGCGCCCCGATGCAACCCTACATACCCGAGGAGATGATCGCTGCCGGTGACTGGGACGCCGTCCGCGAGCTCCTCCGCAAAGCGCGACAACTCGCCGGCATGTAAGGGACCGGGAAGATTCCGTCATTTGTGTTCGGTTCGATTATTCCCATGCCGCCCTCTCCCTCTTGATTATCCTCCGGCGTTGTCGCATCCTGTGCGCTATATTCTCCCATGCCCCGCGCCTTCATCTTGCTCCTTTTCCTGGCGGCTGTCGCAGCAGCCGACCTGCAGCAGGATCTCGACGAACTCTTCGACCGCACCCCGGTCGTCGCAGACGCCGTCTGGACCTGCGGCATCCATAGCCTGCAGACCGGCGAGCTGCTGTATCAGCGCAACCTCGACCGCGCCCTGATCCCGGCATCGAACCAGAAGCTCTTTGTCGCCGCAGCGGCACTGCACGAGCTTGGCCCCGACTTCCGCTCGACCACCGAATTTTTCACTGCCGGCGCCATCGAAGACGGCACACTCCACGGCAACCTCGTCGTGCGCGGCAATGGCGCCATTGTCTTTACCGCCCGCTACCCCAGTGACCTGACGGCCGCCGAACGCCGTGACATTCTCCGCGGACAGGTCGAAAAACTCGCAGAGTCCCTGCGGGCCCGCGGCATCCGCACCGTGCGCGGCGGGCTCTTCCCCGACCACAGCGGCGGCTGGCAGCAAGTCGTCACCAACGAGCATTACCCCTGTGTCGGCGCGCTGTCGTTCAACGAGAACACCGTCGACATCGACGTGCGCGACGGCCTCGTCATTTACGCACCGGAGAAACTCGTCAGCTTCGCGTTCCGCTACAAGGAATGGGACGGCTCCCAGCGGCGGCGCCGCACCTCCGGCCGCACCGACAACATCGAAATCAACCTGGGCCGTGACAGTCAGGACTACTGGCGGCTCGAGGCCATGGCGCCGGGCACCTGGTACTGCGCCGTGCTGCAGGACATGCTCGAGGACGCCGGAATCACTGTTCGCGGAGAACCTCTCAAGCTGGAGACCGTGCCGGTACCGCTGCTGACGCTCGAGGGCTTGTCCCTGCGCGAGCTCTTGCCGGACATGGTCGTTTACAGCGATAATTTCCGGGCCGAGACCCTGTGTCTGGTGCTCGGGCATCAGCGATACGGCGAAGCCGGCTTCAAGAACGGCGGCCGCGCCGTGCGCGCCAACCTCGCAGGCACCGGCATCGATCTCCGCAGCTTCGTCGCCGCCGACGGCTCCGGCCTCAGCCGACGCAACCGCGTGTCCGCCGCCAACATGCTGAGCCTGCTCGACACCATGCTGCGCTCACCGCATCACGAGTTCTGGCTCGACAGCCTGGCGGTCTCCGGCCGGTCGGGCACACTCAAACAGCACCTGCCGTCGCTCGAAGGCCGGGTCCGCGCCAAGACCGGCACCCTCCGCGATGTCAAGGCCCTGTCCGGCTACCTGTTCATCGACGGCGAACCTGCGATCGCCTTTGCGATGATCGCCAACGACCTCAAAACCCCCGGAACCGCCTGGCCCGTCTTCGAAAAAGTCCTCGGACTGGTCACGGAAGAGATTCAGTAGAAACGGTCCTATGCGTCGGTTCATTCGACATGCCGTCTTCCTCTCCGAGCTATAACGTTGTTCAGCCCATCAACCCATCCCAAATCCTCTTGCACCCTTTCCAAATTCACATTACCTTCCCTTACCCGTCTTCATTCAACTCGAACCCGAAGAGGTTTTTCCCATGCTGCAGCGACTGCCACTTTTTCTGATGGCCATTCTCCTGGCTTTCTGTTTCACCGCTTATTTTTCCGGTGCCGCCCCGTCCAAGGAAAGCGACAGCGAATACCGCGCCCCGAAATCGGGCGGCGGTGCCAAGACCCCGGATGAGCTGGCCGACGCCGCCTACAACAAAGGCGCCGGCTTCCAGAAGAAAAAGAAGTGGGAAAAAGCCATCAGGTGGTACGAGAAAGCCGTCAAGTACAACAGCAAGTTCGCCCGGGCCTACAACAACATGGCGTACTGCTATCGCCAGGACGG
>DPYP01000605.1:0-4840 GCA_003545375.1 Lentisphaeria bacterium | reverse complement strand
TGCCGTCGCCGTTGCCGAATCCAATACCGCCGCCGCCGGCGTGGAACCAATCGAGATTGCCGTCATTGTCGAAGTCCGCCCAGCTCAACAGCGAACCGCCGCCGCCGACTTTGACGAATTTCTTTCCTTCCTGGTTGAGCCACAGGGCGCCGGCCACGAGATCAACCCAGCCGTCGTTGTTGACATCGACCCACGAGGCGCCGTTATTCTCGGGCGACAGTCCCATTGCTGCTGTGACGTTCTCGAATGTTTGCCCGCCTGTCGTCAGCGCGGTAAGTGTCAGAACAGTGACAGTAAGCAAGATGCGGCGAATGGTGTGCATGGCGATCTTCTTTTGGTTGATACGGTCGGAGTTGTGGCAGAACGTAACGCCGCCCATGGATGGTTCAAGAATAGCGGTGTGATACTGGAACCTGCCAGTAACAGATTCCCTGCCGCCTGTATGGATTTGCATTCAAGGGGATCCTTTCACGTGTTGCTGGTGGAAAACCTCATACAGCAGGATGCTGGCGGCAACACCGAGGTTGAGCGAGTCGCCGGTGCCGACCATCGGGATGCTGACCACCTGGTCGCAGGCTGCCTGTTGCGCCTCGGTCAGGCCCAGGCGTTCGCTGCCCATCAGCAGGATGCAGGGGCGTGGATACGTCAAGGCCCGATACGACTGCGATGCCTCACCGGAAGTTCCCACAACGTGGCAACCGGAGGTCTGTTTCCAGGCCACGAAGGCATCGAACTCAGCTCGCACAAGGCGCTGTGCGAACACCGCGCCCATGCTGGCACGAACAGCCGCCGGGTGATATGCATCCGTCGTGTGCCCCAACAGAATGATACCGGCGCAGCCGACCGCGTCGCACGTCCGCAGAATCGCCCCGAGATTGCCGGAGTTCCCGACGTTGTCCAGCGCCATCCAGAATTCGTCGGAGCTTGGCACTACCGGGTCGAGAGTCTCGAGGCGGGCACGGAGCACAGCGCCGATTCCCTGCAGGTTCTCTTTATACGAAATGCTTTCGAACGCCTGGCGCGAAAGTTCTGTGACCGGAGCGCCGCTGGCTTGCAGCGCCGTTGCCGTCTCATGGGCGTGGCCGCCGGCGAGCAGATCCGGGGCGATGACCCCTTCGACAACCTCGTAGTCGGAGGCGAGAGCCTGCGCGACGATCCGGTTGCCTTCGATGTAGAAGGTGCCGGTACGCTCGCGTTCGCGGCGGCTGCGCAGTTGGCGTAGACTTTTCACAGCCGTGGTGTCCGTGGCATTAGTGACAGGTCGTGGTTTGTGTCTGGCCATAGGATCAGGCGAGTAAATCCGCTTCGCCTGCCGAAGACACGAGGATCGTGCTCGGCATGTCACGGAGATTTTCGGTGGTGCTCTCGTGGAAAGCCAGTTCCGACGTACTGCTCGGAGCGATGAAGCCCATCAGGATCAGCGTCGCGTCCTCCGACTCCTGCCGCAGTACTTTAGCGTAGGGTTCTTCGGAAACGGGTATTTTGATTTCCGCATCGATGCGAGCAGCCTCGCAGATTTGCTCGAGTTCCTCCTGTGCACCGGCGACTTCATTGGCGTGGCGCACCTGCCGCAGGACGCGCAGCTGAACGCCGTGCCAGTCCTCGTTCTGCTGGATCAAATGTGCCAGGATGAAAATCAGCGAGCCGTTTCGCTGGCCGCGCCACCAGCAGTCGATTCGCCGCCGGTCGTTGACTACCAGCAGACCGCGGTCGATGACGATGACGATATTCTTGCCAAGACGCTCAACCGTGCGCAGATGTTGAAAATACGGTTGCACCCGGTCGGGTTCATGGACCCAGCCGAACAGCACGATGTTCGGTTTGATCGGACCTATGGAAAACGACTGCAGAAACAGCGACAGATCGCGGTCGAAATTGCTCATGACCACGGTTTCGGGAAAGACGTCGAGGTGGTTTTCGGTCACAAACTGGGCCAGTCGCTCGCGTGCCTCCTCCTGTTGATCGGCCGAAATGTCCCTGAGCTCGCCGACCAGCACCTCGACGACGGAAATGATACCGCAGTTCATGCCCAGCCAGCCGGCGTAGGTGACCAGCGACAGCCGGGCGAGCGGGTTGCCGGAAAATACAAGAATCGTTGGGCGCCAGTTCTTCGGGTGCGCCGGCATGCGTTCGAGCATCAGCATGTTGTTGCGTAGACGCTGGTAGACGAAGCCGCGGCGGGCGTCACCGTAGCCTTCCGTCAGCACCTGCCGCCGAGCCAACAGGAAGAGGATGACCAGCAGCGCCAACGCCAGTACGGCGACCGCCGTATTGATCATGACCGCGGCCCAGACACAGGCCATCATGCCGGCCAGCGCCGTTGTCCAGTGAAACAGATGGAACCGCGGCCGGAATGACGGGTTGCCGCCGAATGACTCGACGAATGCCGCCAGATTGGTCATGCCGTAGGTATAAAGAAAAACCATCGATACTATGCCGGCCAACAGGTTGAGCCCGGTGCCCTCGCTGCTGTCGCCAACCAGCACCAGGATGATGGCGCCGATTATCAGCGTGGCGACCAGCGCCCGCCGCGGTTCGTCGCCGTGCGCCGTGCCGCGGGCGAAAAGCCCCAGACCAGGCAGCGCACCGTCGCGCCCAAGCGCTTGCAGCACCCGCGGCGCCCCGAGTTTCGAGCCGATGGCGCTCGACAATGTCGCGCAGAAAACGCTCGCGATGACCAGGTAGCCGGTGCCCGCGACGGCATTGGTCACCAGAATCTTGAACGGATCCTGCCGCAGCGCCTCGGCCGACGCCATGCCACCGCAAATGACGATCTGCAGCCCATAGACAACGAAACTGACAAGCACCGCCAGCAGCGTGCCCCGGGGGATTGACCGTGCCGGATCCTTGAGGTCGCCAGACATGCTAACCCCGGCCATGATCCCGGTTACCGCTGGAAAGTAAATCGCGAACATGTCCCAGATATCATTTCCCTGTTGGTACTGCGGCTGCCAGTTGACCCACATCTGCTCGCTGCTGAACCGCATCCAGGCGCCGATCATGAATGACAGGATTCCGATGCACAGTACGGCGAGGACGACGAACTGCAGCTTCAATGCCCACTCCGCCCCGATCCAGGCAACTCCAAACAGTATGACCAGCGTCAGCAGACACAGCGGCAGAAAAAACTCCTTCAGAGCCGGAAAACTCGTGATCAGCGCTTCGACGAATCCGAGGATGTAAAATGGCACGGACAACGCTTGCGCCAGGAACAGCGCGATGCCGATCGCCGAACCGAACCCCGGCCCCAGCACGCGGGAGATCAGAAAATAAGCACCACCGCCGGCCACCGGTGTATTGGTCGAGATCGCCGCCAGCGAAAGTGCCGTCAGCAACGTGATGCCGATGCACAGGATGAGGATCGCCAGGCTGTGGAGGATGCCGGCCTGGCCGACGACGAAATTGCAGCGCATGAACATGATCAACCCGAAGATCGTCAGGATCGACGGGGTAAACACGCCCGCGAAAGTACCGAACTGATGCGTCGTATGGCGGTCGCTGTGAGGCATGATCGTGCTTGCTCTGCTTCCGAGCGGTTGGAATGAACTATGTTAACGCGGAATCTACAGGAGCGACCGGAGCCTGGCAACGTCCCGTGATATGTACTTGTGATGTGCCAACCGGCGACAAACGGGATATATTATATGTTTGCGCGGCATCGCAACCATCGAACCCAATTCATATGAACAGCCTTCTCTTCCATACCGAAAACGGGCGACTCGAACCCGGCAGCTTCTATCCGTGCGATATACCGGCGATCGTGCGTGTTGTAGTTTCTGTACCGGAAGTGGAGGCTGCCGAAATTTTTGTCATGGCACAGAAGAACGATGCCGGTGCGGCGCCGTTCAAAGTCATGCTCAACGGCCGGAGGTGCGAGCTGGATACCGACGTCGTTGGTCGCGTGCAATGGTTGCGCTGCCAGGATATCGGCGCACATGTCTGCATCGATGCCAACGACTTGACGGCGCTGCCGCAGCCGGGCTGGGACCTGGCCATGGAGCCTGCGAGCTGCTGCCCACTGATCCACTTGCGGGTGCAGACGGACGCCACCCTCGGCAGGCAGCGTTTGCCCAGTTACGGCGACCCGGCGAAGGCTTTTCCAGCGTCAACGAGAAATTGGAAGCGTATTACCGCGACTATTGTCTCACCGGCGAAGCCTACCGCATGCACGGTGTCTGGAGTCGGCACGACTGGATCGACCGTCCCGAACTGGCGCCGCCGGCTCACGGCACGACACTCTACGCCGAAACCGATATCATCTGGTGCGCCAGCTCCGACACCTGGGAAGGACTCAGCATGTTCCCGGAGTTGCGCTTGCCCAGACAACCCGACCGCCCCCCCGCGGTGCGGCCAGGGTTCATGTGAGATTCCCATACAAATCCTTGATCACCGCGAACAGTCCGGTACATTCCTTTAATACCCTAATTTTCAAGCCACCGTTATGCCCATGAACTTTCTCTTTCTCATGGACCCGTTGTCCACCGTCAAAATCGAGAAGGACACCTCCTTCATCTTCATGATCGGTGCCGATCGACGCGGGCACAAACTTTGGTATGTGCCCAATGACGGGTTGCACCTGGATAATCTCGGACTCAGTTTCGACGCCACGCCGGTTGTGCCGAGCATGGACGCCGCTCAGCCCTTTGAATGCGGTGACCCGACGCGGCTCGGACAGGACGAGATAGATGCCGTCTTTATCCGTACCGACCCGCCGTTCGACGCACGGTATCTGATGAACACCTGGCTGCTCGATCATTTGCCCCCGAGCGTCTTCGTACTCAACAGCCCGGATGGTCTCCGCACCGTCAATGAGAAGGTCTGGGCGCTGCAGTTCCACGAC
>DPYP01000302.1:14310-19869 GCA_003545375.1 Lentisphaeria bacterium | reverse complement strand
CGCATCGGCCGCGCCGCCTGCGACACGAACGTACTGCGGTCGTCCCAGTTCACCTGCGGATTAACCATCGTGTCAACGAAGACGATGCCGATCACCCCGTCCCGTTCGATGATTGCCCGGAGCATGTCGTCGCTCAACAGCCTTTGGCCCTGGACCAGTGCCCGGCAATTACAGTGGCTGGCATGAACGGGGCCGTCCCAGTAATCGAGGATTTGCCAGAACGCCTGGTCACTGGCATGGGTCAGATCGATGATCATATCGGTCTCCCGCATCGCATCCAGGAGCGGGTATGCCGGAGGGTAGAGCCCCCCCAGGCTGCCGGTGCCGTGGCCGTAGGTATTGGCACCGAAGTGGGTGAGCGTCACCGAGCGCAACCCGGCTTCCCACCACTCCGCTACAGCCTCCGGCGAGCTAATCGGATCGGCGCTCTCCATACTCAGGATCAGGCCGATCGGTGTATCCGGCTGCGGGTCTTGCCATGCAGTGACAGAGCGCTCGAGGTCGTCCTTGGACTTGATGAAAGTCACTTCCCCGCGGCGCTCGAGCGCCTGGTAATAAGCCAGGTGCGCCCGACCGCGGGCTTCTGCCGTGTGACGCGTGCGGCAGGCGTTGTGCGTAGTCGGACCCGGTGTCTGGGCACGGGCCATGATCGTTGTCAGCATGATGCCGACCTCGGCGCGGCGCATTTCCGGCAGGCAGACGGTGACAATCCCTTTGTTCAAAGTGTGGGGACTGCCGCCGCGCCGGTCCAGAGAGTCCGGATGCGAAGACAGATCGGAACGAACCGGATCTTCACGCTCGCGCAGTTCCTGAATACTCCTGGTCAGGTCACGCCGGTGGAACAAGGCGTTGTACCCCATATCGAGATGGCCGTCAATGATCAACATGGTGAGAAGAAGGCAATAGTTCGTTGTTCACGATCACGCTGGACCGCGTACAATACATCCTGTTGAAGATTTCACCCTGCAAGCCCAGGTTAATTCCAGCCTGAAAAATAATGTACATGTGAGTGGCACCGTCTATACTTGCGACTATTTTCTGTTGTACGTTTTTCCACGAGGAACAGAGACATGAGCTCCAACGAACGAAGTGTGATCGTCACCGGCGGTGCCGGTGGCGGCATCGGGATCGGTGCGACGCGTGTGCTTGCCCAGGCCGGCTGGCGGGTACTCGTCGTCGAGATCGATCGGGAGGCGGTCGCGGCTATGCAGGCGGAAGCGGCTGAGGCCGGCTGGCATGCGGACGTGCTATTTGCCGATATCACCGAGACCGACGCACCGGCACAGATCGTTGACCATGCACTTGAACTGTACGGCGGCCTGAATGGATGTGTCAACAACGCCGGGGTCGGCCTGGTCAAGGATTCGACAGAGATCACCGATGACCAGTTCGACACCCTCATGGCAGTCAATATTCGGGCGATGTTCCGTTTGTCACGTGCCGCATACAGCGCGCTCGAGGCGAGGCACGGGGCGATCGTCAACATCGGTTCGATAAACAGTCGCGCGACGGCACCGGGGCACGCGGTGTACGCTGCCTCGAAGGGCGCCGTCGAGAGTCTGACGCGCGGCATGGCTTTGGATTACGGGCCCCAGGGCGTCCGGGTGAATTGTGTCCTGCCCGGCCTGGTCGACGGTCCGCAAAGCCGCAAGGTGATCTCCCGGTTGACCGACGATGCCGAAGGGTACCTCGAGATGTGGATAAAGTCGAAGCAGGCACTGCCGTATTTGACCGGCCAGGATGATGTGGGCCGTGTTATCGCCTTCTTGCTCAGCGACGATGCACGGGCGATCACCGGCCAGTCGATTGTCGTTGACGGCGGCACACTCGCGCAGGTTTCTGATCGATAGGGTGGCGCCGTCGTGGTGTCATCACAAGAACAGGTTGACCAGGAAGACACTATGCAACTGAAGAGTGGAGAGTGTGAGCGGTATCGCGATCAGGGATTTATATCTTTGGACCCGATCATTGCTGCGGATGAAGTCGCACGGTTGCAGGATATTTTCGATCGATTGTTCAGCATTCCGGCCGATGGCGGCAACCCCCTGTACTTCGACTTGACCGGCAATGACCCGGACGCCGAGCTGGATCACGGCTCGGTCCCGCAGATGTTGCATCCGTCGCATCACGTGACCGAATTGGCGGGGTCATTGGCATGGCAGGCGTCACTCGACATCGCCATGCAACTGCTGGACACCGGTGACTGCACGCGCGACGATCTCATCGTACGCGATCATGCGATCGTCAAACCCCCGGGGTCCACAGGGGCGACTCCGTGGCATCAGGACGAGTCTTACTGGGATGATGACAAGGCGTACCAGGAGCTGTCGGTCTGGATTGCTCTGCAGGAAACGACCGCAGACATGGGCTGCATGCAGTTTATCCCCGGCTCACACAAAGGCGATGTACATCCGCATCATACCTGGCAGAATGATCCGAACATCATTGCCCTGGAGATCGACGACGGTTGTGTTGACGAAGCGAATAAAGTTCCGTGCCCATTGGTGGCAGGTGGTGCGACGGTGCACCACTGTCGCACCGCGCATTATACGAGCGGCAATCGATCCGCCGTACCCCGGCGAGCGTTCATCCTGACGATCGGGACACCCCCGCAAACGCTGGCAACGCCCCGAAATTTTTATTGGAACCGCAAGGACCGCGACTACAAAAAAGAGTATCTTACTGAAGACGGATAGGACTGTTTTCCGTATCCGTCCTGCAAACTGCGAACAATCAGCAACGATGGAGTGTGTATTTTGACTTTTCGACATAACAACATGCGGTCGACGGCTACAACAATTCTCTGCATTGTCCTCGCGCTGTGCGCAGGCATTGTGTATGGCGACGACTGGCCGCAGTTCAATGGCCCGGGTCTCGACAACATCTCGCACGAAACAGGTCTGTTGAAGCAGTGGCCGGAGGGCGGCCCGAAACTGCTGTGGGCTAAGACCGGCTTTGGTGTTGGCTATTCCACGGTGTCCATAACGGACGGTACGATTTACACTAGCGGAAAAGTCGGCGACGACATGCTCGTGTTCGCACTGAATATGGACGGAACGACGAAGTGGCAGGTCGGCAACGGTCCGGGGTGGAGCGGCAGTCTTCCGGGCGTTCGCTGCACGCCGACGATTGACGGAGAGCATGTATACGTGATGAGCGGCAACGGGCGGGTGGTTTGTTTGCAGGCGGCCGACGGTACCGAAGTCTGGGCTGTTGACGTCAAAGATAAATACAATGGCCAATTCGGGGACTGGGGATATGCCGAGTCTTTGCTGATTGATGGCGACAAGGTCATCTGCACGCCGGGCGGGAACACCGTCACTATGGTGGCTTTGGACAAACGCACCGGAGCCGAAATTTGGAAGTCGGGGCCACTGAATGTGGCTGCCGGATACGTTTCGCCTATTGCCGTGACCCATGGTGACCGTCATCTCGTGATTGGCAGTACCGGGAAGGGGATTTTCGGTGTCGACGCAGCCGACGGTAAACTCCTATGGAATCATGGGCAGATCAATGTGCATGGGATCAACGCGCAGACACCCTTGCATCACGATGGGCACGTTTTTACGTCGAGCGGCTGGGATACCGGCAGCGTGCTGTTGAAGCTATCGGAAGACGGTGCAGCAGTGACGGAGATTTGGCGCAACAAAGATCTCGACAACGACTTTGGCAGCGTGATTTTTCGAGACGGCCACTTTTACGGGTTCAACTGGCTTAATAATTCTCGCGGCCAATTCGTTTGCGTAGAGTTCGGGTCTGGCAAGACCGTCTATGCTGAATTCCCACCGGGACGGACAAACAAGGGTGCCATCACCTGGGCCGAAGGCATGTTTTACTGCTACGACGAAGGTGGCGTGGTGTGGCTTGGGACAGCAGACGCAACGGGCCCCGTGCAAATCGTCAGCCAGTTCATGATCGTCAACGGCGGGGATGCGCACTGGGCGCATCCCGTCGTGTCCAACGGGGTTTTGTATATTCGCCACGGCGATTATCTACATGCTTTTGATGTAAAGGGCGGGTGAGCTGCGATCGAGAGACAGAGGCTCGTGGAATTTCAAGAGTCAGACCTGGCGCTGGTGATCTGACCAGTAGCGGTCGCGCAGTTCGCGTTTGACGATCTTGCCGTAGTTGTTCTTCGGCAGCTCATCGATGAAATCTATGGACTTCGGTTTTTTGTAGCTGGCGATCTGTTCTTTGCAGAAGGCGATCAATTCCTCCTCTGTGGCGCTGCCGCCGGGAACGAGAGCTACCACAGCCTTGATGGCCTCGCCCCATTCCGCATCGGGGATGCCGATCACCGCCACTTCCCGGACGGCTGGATGCTGAATGATCGCTTCCTCGATCTCGCGCGGATAGATATTCTCGCCGCCGCTGATGATCATGTCTTTCGATCGATCCATCAGAAACAGATACCCGCGCTCGTCCAGGTACCCGACATCACCGGTGTGCAGCCAGCCGTTGCGCAGCGTTTTCTCGGTGTCCTGGGGATTGTTCCAGTACCCTTTCATGACCAGATCCGAGCGCGTCACAATCTCGCCCATCTGCCCCGCCGGCAGCGGCGTGTCATGCGCATCGACGACGGCGACCTCGACGCCGGTGCGCGCGTAGCCGGCCGAACCGAGCCGTTTCATCTGCTCTGGAGTTCCATCGAGTATGTGGTCTTCATGGGAGAGATAGGTAATCGTCATCGGCGACTCGCCCTGGCCGTAGAGCTGCACCAGGCATGGGCCGAGTTTTTCCATCGCATTCGTCAGGTCGTTGACCAGCATCGGTGCACCGCCGTACATCAGCGCCTTGAGCGAGCTCAGGTCGTAGCGCTCGAAGGCAGGGCAGTCGAGCAGTCGTTTGATCATCGTCGGCGCCGCGAAGAAGTTGGTGACCTGCCTGGTCTCGATGATTTGCAGGATCTTCTCGGCATCGAATGATTTATCCGAAATGATGTTGGTTGCTGCCCTGGCGATGTTTGGCAGCGCGTACAAGCCGCTGCCGTGCGACAGGGGCGCAGCGTGCAGATCGACTTCATCGGTGCCGAAGTTTTCAACCATGTCGGCATAAAACGTCCAGGTCATGGCCATCAGGTTGCGGTGGGTCAGCATCGCGCCCTTGGACTGGCCGGTCGTGCCGGATGTATAGAAGATCCAGGCGATATCGTCCGGCGATCTGTTAACGTCCGTGAATTGATCGGAGGCACCGGTGAGAAGATCGTCATAGGCCTGCAGCTCGCCCGGCGGTTCGGGCGACACGGTGATGATATGCTCCACCTTCGGGATCCGGTCGCGTATCTCGGCGATCGACGCGTCGAACTCGGGCGACACGATGACGGCCCGGGCTTCCGAGTGATCGATGATGAAGGCGAACTCTTTCGGGTGCAGGCGAAAGTTGATCGGCACCGCCCCGAACCCGGCCTTGAAGCAGGCGAACATCGCCTCGAGCATTTCCGGGCAGTTGTACATCAGCAGGCCGACATGGTCCCCGGGACGGAGGCCGAGACTTCCCAGCGCGTTTGCCAGGCGATTGCAGCGTGCGTTGTACTCGGCGTAGCTGGACTGCGTCTCGCCG
>DPYP01000302.1:0-13945 GCA_003545375.1 Lentisphaeria bacterium | reverse complement strand
CTGCGTCAGTAACGAGCCGATATTCATGACTGCCTCAGACGCATTTGCAGGTCAGCCCGCCATCAACGACCAGTTGTGCGCCGGTAATGTATTTCGCCTCGTCGGAGGCCAGGAACAAAGCGGCGTTCGCCACATCCCAGGCATCTCCCATCTTACCCATCGGGCATAGTGCGTCGCGTTGTTCGATCATCTTCTGCGTGTCACCGCCGTAGGCGGCGGTGAGTGATTCCACGACCATCGGCGTGTTCAAGAACCCCGGCAGTATTGAATTGGCGCGGATGTTTTTCTTCGCGTACTGCAGGGCGACACTCTGGGTAAGCTGAAGGATCGCGGCATTTGTCGCGCTGTAGGAAACGTAGGTCGTTCCCAGATCATGCGTGGCGGAGATGGACGAGATGTTGACAACGGCGCCGCTGCCTTGCTGCTCCATATGCGGCAGCACATACTTGCAGGTGAGAAACATGCTCTTGAGGTTGACCGCGTTGACCCGGTCCCAGCTCTCTTCAGAGGCTTCGACACAGCCACCGACTTCCAGGATGCCGACATTGTTGTGCAGCACGTCGATGTGGCCATAGGTTTCGATGCAGCAATCCACTGCGGCCTTCACGTCGTTGGCACTGGAGACATCGGTCCTCATTACCGAACAGTCACCGCCTTCCGTGTCGATGATCTCCTTCGTTTCTTCGGCCGCGGCCAGATTGATGTCGACTCCGAAGACTTTTGCCCCTTCTCGTGCGAACAGCACCGCCGCCGCCTTGCCGTTGCCCCAGCCGGGGCCGACCGAGCCGATACCGGTTACGAATGCGACCTTGTCTTTAAGACGCTCACCCATTTGTCGTTTCCCTTTGCTGTTAATTCTGATACAACTGAGCACTCAAAATACATTGCGTCAATCGAAATTTAGCACGAATTGACTATTGTGCTGTCTTTGAAATTCCTTGTCTCATCAGCGCCGGCTCCGTCATTCGTGGTGGACCCATTTTTCTTCATCTATAGGTCGATCATTGGCCGCCAGATCCGTGCTGCAGGTCGATCTTTCAGGATGCTGCCGCGGATGTCACAGAGAGGTTACAGCCGGGTTGTCGCGGCGATGCGGTTCCGGGGCGGGGAACTGGTATTATTCGGCGTGCGGTACAGAATACATCGGGTTGCATTCATAATTTCAAGAATGAGACTCCAGTGGGAAAACCGAACAGGGACATTTTCTGCCAATGCTTCAACGAAATGACATGATCGGCCCCTGGGCGGGTCTGCCGGTTGCCTGGACCCCGGCCGATACCTTCGACGAAGACACCTACCGTATGGACGTCGCAAAGACCTGTGCCGCAGGTGCACCGGGCATATATACCGCCGGGACTACAGGTGAATTCTATGCCACCGAGATCGACGAATGGACGGCGATCACCAAGGCAACCATCGACGAATGTCGCAAACAGGATACACCGGTGATGATTGGCATCACGGCGACGTCGACCCGCGGTGCCCAGCGTCGAGCCGAAGTCGCCGCCGAAGCAGGGGCCGATGCCGTGCAGATTGCCCTGCCGTACTGGATGGCGCTGGAAGATGACGAAGTCGTACCATTTTTCGAAGAGGTCGCTGGGGCCTGCCCGGGACTGTCTTTCAACATTTATGAAACACTGCGCTCGAAAAAAGCGCTGACGCTGGACCAGCATCGTGCCATCCATGAACAGGTCGAAGGCTACAGCTCAGTGAAGGCCAATTCCGAAACCCTCGGTTTTTCGCCGGAGGGCTGTCGTCAGCTCAGCGAGTTTTTGAATGTCTGGGTTGGCGAGCTTGCCTGGTGTGAATTCGGTCCGCACGGCGCGATTGGCGCCGCCAGTTCTTTGATTTACATGCATCCGCAGTATCTCCTTGATATGTTTGCGCTGTTGCAGGCACAGGATTGGGTCGAACTTCAAGGGCGTACCGATTACATCAAGAAATTGAAATCAACGGGCATGGACCCGTTCAGAAAGAAAGGCTACAAAGATACCGCCATCGATCGGTTGACCGGCAAAGCGTCCGGCTTTTTATCGATGCGGGTACAGTCACGCGGCCCGTATGCCAGTGCGACGGACGATGATGTAGCAGCGCTGCGCTCCTGGATGGAAGCCAACACGCCGAAGCTGATCCATAGCTGAGCAGATGTGTTCCGAGGGGGGGGCGCCTATGTTTGGTGGTAGGCGGAGCTCGGGCATTGGTGGATATACTTACTTACAGCACTTGCGTAACAACATCGCTTTCGAGGGCACGGCAACAGCGATGGATTTAAACGCTGAAAGGTTCGCTTGCGGAAAACCGATGCTGTAGCCACTGCGATTGGAGATAATTCAGTTCTTTAGTTCAGAGAGTTGAAAGGGAAACGTTTTGTGGTGTAACACTGAATTTATTGTTCAACCACCACGCGCCTGACGCCATCCTGCAGGAATAATTCGTTGATATCACTCGGGTCGTTCCCCGGCATCGGCTCGGCGGTGTATTGCGGTGTGTAGACGCGGCGCTTTCGGCCGCTGCTATTGGCACCGCTGCGGTGAAACGTGAGGCTGGAAAAAACAACCAGGCTCCCAGCCGCCGCGATAATCGGCTCTCCCGGGTCATCCCCGAAATAGCCGACCAGGTCGTTGGTGCCTTCCATCTTCACATGGTCAACAACTTCTCTCTTCCCGAGGCGCTGCATCGGCAGGACGTAAATCGTGCCGTTGTCTTCAGCCACGTCGTCAAGCGGGCACCAGAAGGTGAGAATTTCAGGGTGATCGCCGAGGCGCTTCTGGCTGTAGCCGGAATCCTGGTGCCAGGAAAATTCCATTGACGACATGCCGTATTTAACCACAAACTGGTCACTCTTGAAGTATACGGTGCCGCCGAGGATAGCCTGACAGATATCACCTATCAACTCGCTGAACAGGAACTGGCGTAATTCCGGGAGTCCCTGTGCCGCCTTGCCAATAAAATAACGTTGATCACGGTGCGTAATACCCATGACATCGGTGCCTAGTTCATCCATTGCGGCGTTTTTCTGAACGATTCCTGCTTCGCAGTTTCGCCGCAACAACTCAAGATGTTCATCCGGAATGACTGAATCAAGAATGAAATAGCCGTCGGTATGGAACTGCGTAATTTTCTCTTCATGAATAATCATTCAGTCAGTCCTACCCCGGCTATGAGAGGCCGTTGTGTTACGGGAATACGCCGTAGTCCCTTAAGATGCCAGATTCTCTTTTCATGGATCATCAGGGACAATAGTGTAACGGGTAAGTTACTGCCAATCCACCGCCGTAGTAATTATGTCGGGCACAACGAAGGCAATGTCGTTGCCGTTTACATAGGCGATGGCACGATCGAACCGTTCTTTGTCTGAACCCGGCCCGCGGAGGTCTGGCGGGCTGTTCATCCCAAGTTGAGGATCGGCAATAAACGCAAACCTGAAGGCACTATTGCTCACACTTTGGACTCCTTTATCTCATTGAATTGAATACCTTGACTGCGCCATAGTCGGAGTGCGATGATTCGCAACTCGTGTCGATGATGCGCGGCATTGCGCGACGGGCAACTTCATTGTTGGCCATAAAAGACGAGGTGCCCAAGATTGACAGCGCTGTATACGGGTGCCTTCGTATCGCCCGGTCAACCGAGAGAACGTGTCAGGCGATCGTAGACGAATTGGGCCAACTCGGAGACGCTTGTCCCTTCTACCAAAGGCTGATGGCAGGTCACGAACCCGGCATATTGGATGGATTGCAGCCCTTCAAAAAAACGATCGAAGTCAACTCCTGCCTGTGCCTCCGGGGTTTCCTCGCCGACGATCAGGCGCTGGTAGCGGACAATGCCGGCGTTGGTGACGACGCTGCTGCTTCCCGTCTCATCAACCCGCACGTTCTGAACGTACACGTTGAAGATATGCGGGCTGATCCGCCGGAGGGCATCCGGGCCGTAGTCATCGCCGCATACAAGCAGGTTGGCGGGTTCGACGCAGAGGCCGAAGTCATCAGGCCGGTCAATGCGCGTCAGCATCTCCAGACAATCATCCACGGTCTCGAACGGGCACTCGGTGTGTGTCATTTGCACGAGACGAATGCCGCGCTCGCGGGCTTGATCGGCTGCGCGCTGCGCCCAGATCACGTCGTCTTTCCGCATGACCGAAACGCGAAGTAACTTGGAACCAAGCAACTCGGTCACGTCCAGATGCCGGCCAATGTTTCTGAGCGCTTGACCCGAATCCGCCGTGTTGGCAGACACCCCCGGCCCCGGGCAGACCATTGAAGCCTGAAGACCATAGTGATCCAGAAGCTGTCGCGCCTGCTCGATATCATCGTCGGGTGTATCCAAGGTCACCTGGGCGGATCGAATGCATAATGCCTCGTAGCCGATCTCACTGGCCAATCGCGCCAACTCCTCGAAGCCAACAGCCGGCTGATCTTTGACGTGCTCGAGTTCGGCGATTCTGGCTGATAGCGACAGGTTCATGATCCGTTGATTTCTCTCACTGAACTGTTTGGGGGGTACCCGTGCGCGCCGCCGCGTCGAGGGCGTTGCAGATGGCCACGGCTTGTACGCCATCGCGGGCGTCGCACAATGTATCGCCATCGGTCCGAATCGCCTCGATCAGGTTTACCATCATTGCGGCGTTGTCCTGGGTCTCCTGGGGCAATTCCCTGGCGTCCACATGGTCAACGTCGCAACCACTGAAATCGGCGCGATTCATGTCGGCCGACAACACGGCGCTGCGTTCTCCATCCCATATCTCGAGGAACCACTTGGATACGAACGGGTTCATCCCCTGATCAGTGCTGATAACGGTGGAAAGCCCGCCATTCTTCCACAAGATCGTACCGACGAGCGCATCCGGGTAGCCCTCGGTACCCTTGTTGTCTCCGAAAACCCGACCCTCGGCATAGACCCGGTCGGCGGCGCTATCCATCAGGTACCCGAGCAAATCGATGGTATGCACCGTCGTACTGATCAGCAGCCCACCACCATCGTCCGCCCGCCATACCCAGGGGTTGCCAATGTTCTCGGATTCTCTCATGGCCAACTGGCCGTGACTTACCCGTGGCCGGGGCAAAAGCTGGCGAACCTTTCGGACTGCAGGCGCAATGCGGAATTTGCAGTTGATCACACACTTGACGCCGGCTTTCTCGACCGCTTCCGCCACCTCCACCGCCTGTGCGTAGGTGAGACACATCGGCTTCTCCAGCAGAATGTGTTTGCCAGCCTCTGCAGCCGCAATTGCCAGCGGATGGTGGGCGTCGTGATGGGTGGCAATCAGCACCACGTCGATGGAGTCGTCACGCATGATACGACCGGTATCGGTGGTTGCATAGCGCCCGCCGAATTCCGTCCGCGCCCGCTCGGCAGCTTCCTCGAGTTGGTCGCCGAATCCGACCACCTCGAGTCCCAGGCTTTGCGCTTTTTCGGCATGGCCACGGCCGGCCATCCCGCAACCGATTACAGCCGCTTTGAATCCACATCCAATTGGGGTCACTTCGATCCTCCTCTCAGCAAAGGCACTATCCTGTCACTATGGCAGTGGGCATGGTGCAATTGAAGGTGAGTTTGTCTGCAGTTCACTCTTTACGGATCGGTGCACCATGTGCGGCTCCGCAGGTGAACTGTTTTCGAGTCACTCTCGTTGACGCTGGTTGCGGGGGGGAGGACGGGGCAGTTTTGGCGTTGTCATTGCTTTTCATGCCGATCATTTCAAATGTACAAAATGGAATGACACCAATTCGCCACCGATCAGCTAAGGCTGCGAACCGCGGTTAATGGCAATTAACAGTTTCAATCCAGCAGATACTTGATCCTGGCATTGTCGCGCAGTGCCGCGACCAGGGTCTCGAAGTCGGCGTTTTGCGCGTCCGCATCGAGGTGCTTTTCGCGGTAGAGCTTGATCAGCAGTTGGGTTTGGCGATGGGTCCGGAACGATGCCGTCTGCGCAGCCTGTTGCCCATACGCCTCGTCTTCGTCCAACCCCTCCGTCCGCGCCATGTCTGCCATCACGATGCTCTTGACCAGCTCCAGAACTACGGGCTGAATTGTGGACATTTTCGTCAAATCCAACCGCGGCAGCACGCTACTGACACCCCGGTCGTTGCCCAATGTGAAGCTATTGCCGGCAACCTCGATCTTAGCTGCTGCGATCAGCGCCCGGACCCGGTCGGCGTCTTCCCAGATCGTTTTGGAATTCTCGCGGGTTGCCTTGGCTTCCTGTGTGATCACCATTTCGCCTACGGCCTTGAGCAAGAGCGCCTCGGGCCGCCAGTAACGGCGGTCGGCAGCGTCGATCGCGGCAGCAATTGTTGCTGCCGGTATTGCCTTGCCGTTGATCGTGACCTCTCGGTTGCCCAGGTTCTTGGTCATCCAGTCGATACCGGCGCCGAGCTGCCGATCGCGAGATATATGACCGCGGGCCAGTTCGACCGCCTCTCGCCTGGTCTTGCCCCTGTAGAGCTTTTTGTCCTTCTTGACGAAGGCGGCTGCCTCCGCATCGGTTATGGCGCTGCGGTTGTGGGCTGCGATCGTCGCCGGCAGCTTTGATTCGTAATGGCGGGCCAACAGGGCGTTCTCTGCCAGCGTGGTCTTTTGCTCGATCGCCCGCATCCCTTTCCGGTAAGCCTTCGTTTTGTCCAGCCGCTCGGCAACGGCTGCCTGAATCACCAGCATCCGGTCAATGTGTTCGCCGACCCTGGGCTTGACCGATTGCTCCAGGCTCACTTTCATCGGTAGCCCCACCGGATAGACGTCCGCCTTGAGAATTGGTTTGCCGTCGACTTTGGCCAGGACATCGCCGAGCTCGGCGATGGCGACCATTTTGTCGGCCCCCTGGGCAACGGTGGCCAGGGTGATCACGAAGATTGTCACCATAGAAACAAAGGTTCGCATAATCAGGAATGCCTCCCGGGTTGCCAAGGTTTTTCGAAGGAAGAAAGTTGCAATAAGCCGCCGGATTTCGTCCATTCCCACAGCTTTGACAAGTTTACCAGACCCAATGCGACCTGTCAACATCGCTTGCCTGGTCCAGCTGCACGCCGGCCAGCGGTGCAAGGGCGCCGGAGGTGTGGTCCCGGTGCCGGTCGGCCGGCCCGTCGTCCCACACTGCGCTGACCAGCGCGCCGATGCCGACTCGTTCGGCCCCGGCGGGATTGTCCCTGCGTGGGCCGCACAAGCACGTCGAGGCCGAGGCGTAATTCATGCAATTCCTGTTTCCCGGCGAATATAAATTGGCGTTCAAGGGGTGAGAGGGGTTGAAAAGTAAAAAGGTTGGACAAACCTTTTTGTCGACCACTCACCCCTTTCAACACCGCAACTATTTTAACCTGTCAGAAACGCCGTCACATGGATCCAGAGCAATTCGAGGTAACTGTCCATCGTTACCCCATTGACCCGGCTGCACGCACGCGGCTGATTGATTTGCTGCAACAGGTCTTCCCGCGTACCGACGTCGACTGGTTGCAGTCGATGCGCGGGCAATACGCCGACGTGCTGACTACATGGCAGGTTGTCGGGACACTCGATGGCACGCCGGTAGGCAGCGCTTCCGTAGCCTTCGCCGTGGACAGCCCCGAGGTCTGCGTCATCGAAGACGTGATCACCGTGCCGGCGGCGCGCCGCCGCGGCATCGCCCGCACACTCACCGAGCGGGCGGTGCAAATCGCCTTCGATGCCGGGTGCCGTGTCGCGTACCTGGGCAATGCTCCCATTGTGTCGAGTGTGTACGAACACATCGGGTTTACGCGTCTCGCGGGCGCCTGCATGCGTCGTCCCGGCCCTGGCGGTGAGGATTACGAAGGTGTCGCCTTCGCGCCTGGTCAGCGTACAGTCGTGCGCGAGACGAACTGGGGCGACCTGTCGGCAGTCGTCTGCCTGATGGCGCAGCCCATCGTCCCGGCACTCGCGCACTACGACCAGGGGCTGGTCAGCCCGCTTGCCGCTGCGCCGCGCCGGGCGGTGTCCAACTTTACGTCGGTGAAGTACGCCGTTGAGAGCGCCGGCGGCAATATGTGGTCACTGGTGTCTGTCGATTCGCCGCATCGGGTGCTTGGATTCGTCTCGGTCATGCCGGGGCCAGGGCCGCTGCGTGAACATACCGGGCGTTTCGAGGTGACCTGCCACGATCAGTACGCTGGCGACGCATCAGTATTATTGGAGACTGCAATTGGCTGGGCAACTGAACAGGGCAAGGTGTTGCTGGAGGCGTTCGTGGCCGAGACGGACAGCACCAAACGCGAATGGTTCGAAGAGGCTGGATTCGTTGAAGTGGCACGGTTGCCGGGCGTGTTGAGCATTGCCGATCGGCGCGTGGAAGCGATTGTCCTGCACCGCGGGTGACGGCGCGGGATTCCAGCTCAATAGATGTAATACCAGGAGTTGTTCGTATGGTTGACCCAGTACCCTTCGCAGTTTTGGGATGGCCCCCATGAGGCACTGCCGGACCAACCGACGCCGGTGGTGAGGCTGTTTGCATGCCGGTGCAGTTCGACGTTCATCTCCGTGATCTTTTCCTCGTAGTGATACCAGTTGTCCTCTTGCGAGTGCGCCCACGCGACCAGGCTGCCGTTGACATGGTACACGGAGTCAGTAAGGACCACGTCGAGGCTGCCGCGGCCGTCTATTTTTTTAATTGGGCCGCCGTCCGGATGTCCGCTGTCGTCCCAAAGGTTGGATGGTGGAGAGGTTGGTTCCCAGTAGACGAACCGCGTGTAGCCCATGTAATAGAATTGCCTTTACGCTTCATACGGCGCGCGTGAGAAAGAAAGTCAGCAATTCCGAGCATTTCATGAACGCGATCGCTTCTTCATGGCCGAGGCCATTTAGAATCTCAGTTGCACATTGCCGCCGAGAGCCTCGTAGTGGTTTGCCAGTTTGCCGGCGTTGTTCTTGAGCGGCACCGTCTCGTCGGCATCACCGTGTACATGAAAGATCGGGATGACTGCAGAGATCGCAAACCGCTTGTATCTCATTGTCCATCATAAGTACTGGTCCGCCGGCGTCTCTCCATCAGTGGTAGCTTGCCAATCGCTCGTCATCGTAGCGGTACTGGTTGCCGTCGGATTGCGGGTTGTAGGAGAGCACGAAGGCGCGGCGGTCGGTGTCTGAGTAGTTGGGATCAGATTCGTGCGCCGTCAGGCAGTGGAAGATCAGGACGTCCCCTGCCTGGCTTTCGAAGGTGCGTATCTGGTCCCAGTCGACAGCGTCTGTCCGGATACAGTGTCCGTCCTCTTTAACCGGCAGCAGGCCCATGCGGTGCGTGCCCGGAATGAGCTTCATGCAGCCGGTCTCCAGCGGCGCGTCATCGATATGGATAAAGACGGACAGGAGCTTCTCCGAGAACTCCTGCCAATAGCTATAGTCCTGATGGAGCGGGAAGCCGCTGCCTACCCGTGCCGGTTTGTAGTTTATTTTGTCTTCGAACAGAAACGCCGGTTCCTCGTATATGCTCTCGACGCATTCGAGGACACGCGGGTCTTTGCTGAGCTCACGGTACACTGGAGACAGGTCGATCAGCGGCTCGATCATTCGCAACTTCGTCTTACCACCGTCCGGTTCCGGCTCGACCTGCAGCCGCGGCTTGTCGGGTTCGGGGGGGGCGACGATGGCTTCGAGCCTGTCCGCTTCCCGGCGCCATCCGGCGAGATCCGTGTCATCGAAGACACTCGTCAGCAGGACGTAGCCTTCGTCGTGATACTGTTTCGTCTGTTCTGATGTGAGCATGAGGTTTACGGATGTTGGGTTAACGGTGATGCGGCCTTTTGGGGTAATGGGTCGGGTCGGAGGGTTTTGCAGTGGAATGGGAAAACGAACAGTAAGGCCCTGCGTGTGCACCAGACTAAAGATTCAATTATGCGCCCACACGGTGCATTGCACGGGCTCGCGGATTGTTCGTGTGCAACGAGTCTCGAGTTACCGGCTGGCACATTGCACGCACAGCGTACTGTCGGGCAGGTAAGCGAGCCGAGCCGGCGCAATTAGCTGCCGGCACATCACACAGGTGCCGAAGTCCGGTTGATCGATGCGCGCCAGCGCTGATTCCAGTTGTTCCAGCCGTTCCCGGGCCCGTCCCAGCGAACCCTCGTTGATCGCGTGATTGTTGATCGCGTCCATGCGGCTGACCCGGCCAATGGCATTGTCCGGCGCCACCGGGCTGGCGGATTCACCTATTGCCTCGATCTCTGCACGCACTTCGGTGATCTGCCGATCAATCTCTTGGCGCAGTTCCTGACGTTCGGTTGGATTCATTATGATTTGTTCGCGCTGTTTCGGGTAATCCGCGCGGCACTCAGAATAGGCCGTGCCTTGTCGGTATACAATACACTTCGCCAACGGGGAGCACACTGTTTCCCGACAGCGCTGCGAACGAACGTCTCGCTCGTTTCAGATGGCGCCGAAGCTGCCGTCGTCATGCCAGCCGAGAAGATCGAATGCGTTGTATCGAATCAGCAGTTCCGGCGTGAACAGGGGTTGTCCTGGCTGGGCCAGGGCCTGCATCACCGCGGCGGTCTGGCCGGTTGTCAGCAACAACCGCGACGGTGGGTACTGCTGCCGGCCGCTTTGGAAGGATTCCTCGATGACCCGGCACAGCGTCGCGAAATGTCCGTGGTGCGAGTCGTCCCCGCCCATGATCGGGGCGGTGGCGTTGATTGTGTCGTCCTCGAGGAAAGTTGCGATGCCCCAGTTTTTGATGTGCCCGTCCAGGTTGATATGGGTGACCGTTATATCGTCGCTATAGCTCATTTGGAAAGCCATCGGCCCGCCGTCCGCGGCACAATCGGCGCGGATATTTCCGCTGCTGTTGACCTCGGTCGGCCCAGCGGCGTCTGCTGCCGCGATCGCCGCCGCCATGAGTTCCTCTGACCAGGTCCCCGCCTCGAGTTCGCGCCAGACGTCGTCACCACGCCAGGCGGTCACCATGTGAACCCCGGATTCGCCGCCCGGCCGACTATCGATAAGCGGCTGGACGAATTCGAGGCTGTGGTAGCCGTAGGGCTCATCGGGACCGTGGAAAACAACAACGGCTTCCTTCTGGCTGCTTTTCACACCCTGGGCCAGGCGAAACGGCGTCGACAACTGACATAGCGGCACGGAGGAGCCGCCGAACAGCAGAAAGTTCATCTCGAATGCCGTCCGCACCATATCGACAGCCCACTCGAAGTTCCATGAAAGGAATTTGTCGCAAAATACCGGTGCGCATTGGCCGACGCGGCGATAGGCTGCAACGATCTGGTCGAACAGTTCCTTGCGCGGGTACAAGAGCTGGCCCAACTCGTTCTTCCCGTACTCGCCGTGTTCCCCGATCAACAGCACGGCGTCGACGCGAAGCTCACCGTCCGCGATCAAGGCCTGCTCTATCGTGTCGTAAATAGGCACCTCGTTCCGTTCCAGAATCTCGCAGCCCATGTCGTCTTCGCCGATCTGGTCGATGTAGGCGGAGACGATGCGCGATTGCGGTTGCGGCCATCCCCAATCGGCGTCGCCCGCCCGCGGCTCGAGCCAGCGCGAGACAATCACATCCGCATGGCTCAACGGGAAATAGGTCGTGATGATTGCGGCGACCCTGAACGCCTCGCCAACGCTGTTGCATGGCGCCGCCGGCGGCTGCTTTGCCGCGACCGGCTCCTCGCCGGCCTGGGTGAACCGCCGGCAAGGCTGGTAACCAATCTCGGCAGCTGCGGTCAAATCGACGTTTGCCGGTGTGGATGCGGAGACGATTCGCGCCACCTTGTAGCCAATGCCCGGCCAGGTCAGGGCACAGCGCACCGCCTGTTCGATGTCGGCGAAGGCGACGAGCAACCCGCGCACGCGCGGCAAAGCCAATTGCGCCGGATCCGAGTTGCGGCCCAGTGGGAAGGGTTGTCCGAATCGCAGACAGACGACCGACATGCCGTTTTGCCGTGCGTACATCTCGCCGAGCTGCTCGCCGAACAACTTCGTACAACCATACAGATTACTGGGCCGTGGCGGGTTGTCCCGGTCGACCGGCCACGGCGCCAGGGTTCCGATGTCGATTGTCATGCTGCTGGCATATACGAAACGCCGGATTCCCACGCGGCTGGCTGCTTCGAACACGTGCTGGGTTCCGATCAGATTGACGCGCATCAGCTCGTCGTTGTAGGTTTGCCCCTGTGGGTTTTTGAACCGATAATAACTGGAGATCGCCAGATGCACGACCATGTCGATTCCGGCGATCACGCGCTGCACGGCATCGTAGTCCAGCAGATCCACTGGGATCATACCGGTATGTGCCGCGGCAACCTCGGGCACGTCCGTCAGGACCAGATCGAAATCGTTCGACAGTCCGTCGACGATTCGGCGGGCGAAGTTTCCGGCGGCGCCGGTGACCAGGACTTTGGGCCGTCGTGTTGGTTCAGAGTTCACAGAAGCGAGAGTAGATCGCAAACATTCGGAATGCAATCCGTAGCGAGTTGACAGTCTGTTTTATATCTGCAGCTTGTGTTTTCGGACAGTTCGGCTACATTGTGTGTAGTTACGATTACGAAAATGCTCTCTCACGACGGTTCGCTGGGCGAATTCGTGTCGCCAGCCAAACCGCACATCCCAGCCGTTCGAGCCGGGGTGCTTTATCGCCGCGATCACAGCGGTCCTGTCTTTTCCACGCGTCCGGCGGGTCGAGATTTGTATTACCCCGGACCAGGAAAACATGAAAGACCAGACACAGGCGCCCCGCGCCGAAGGTGACCAGTCCGCCTCAAAACCGCAGACCGATAAGCAGCCTTTGCAAGGCGTCTTTGGCGTTCTGATTCCGGAGCTGCAGCGCGCTGTGAGCACCGAGGGCTACGTCACGCCCACGCCCATCCAGGAGCAGTGCATTCCGCAACTGCTCGAAGGCCGGGACCTGTTGGGGACTGCCCAGACCGGCACCGGCAAGACCGCTGCCTTCACGCTGCCGCTACTGCAGCGACTGGCCGGAGACAGGCGCCGGCTGCAGCGAGGAACACCGCGGGCTCTCATTCTTGCTCCGACGCGTGAGCTTGCCGCGCAGATCGCTGACAGCATCGGGACCTATGGACGCTATCTGCGTCTCAGCCACACCGTCATCTTTGGCGGCGTCAGTCAGGTTCAGCAGGTCAAGGCCCTGAATCGTGGTGTCGATGTCCTGGTAGCCACGCCCGGACGGCTGCTCGATCTGATGCAGCAGGGACATATCCATCTCGGTGCCGTGGAGGTTTTTATTCTCGACGAGGTCGATCGGATGCTCGACATGGGCTTCATTCCCGACATCAAGCGGGTACTGGATGTAATCCCGGAGGACCGCCAGACCCTGTTCTTCTCCGCCACCATGGCACCGAAGATGGTGGACCTGGCCCATACCATGGTCCGTAACCCGGCCCGGGTAACAATTGCACCGGACGAACCCACAGTCGACCGCATCGTTCAAAAGGTGCTCTTCGTCGGGAAACGGAACAAAGATGCCCTGTTGGTATCTTTGCTGAAAGAACCGGAGATCAACAAGGTTCTCGTGTTCACGCAGATGAAGCATGCTGCCAACCGCGTCGTCCAGAAACTCGACGACGCTGGCATTCGGGGCACCGCCATTCATGGCAACAAGAGTCAGGCCGCGCGCACCAAGGCGCTGGACGGCTTCAAGCGTGGCCGATTCCAGGTACTGGTCGCTACCGATGTGGCAGCCCGTGGATTGGATGTAGACGATATCACGCACGTGATCAATTACGATCTTCCCGTCGAAGCTGAGACGTACGTACATCGCATTGGCCGGACGGCGCGGGCCGGCGCGGAAGGCGACGCCATCTCGTTTTGTTGCGCCGAAGACCGAGCCTACCTGCGGGAGATCGAACGTTTGCTGGGCAAACCGGTGCCGGCCGAGATGGAACACGCCTATCATTGTGACGACGCCTTCCGTTCCAGGCAGTCAGCGCCGAGGAATTTCGGTCGTGGCGGTGGCGGTGGCGGTGGCCGTGGTGGTGGTGGTGGT
>DPYP01000089.1:10463-11605 GCA_003545375.1 Lentisphaeria bacterium | reverse complement strand
TTGCATGAGTTCGCCGACTCAACAGTTGTCGCAGTGGTTAGCCGGATTCGGGGATGTCCTTGAACGAAGGGATACGGCTGCGGCCGTGGAGATGTTTGAGCAGGAATGCTATTGGCGGGATTTGGTGGCGTTTACCTGGAATATTGTGACGGTGGAAGGACAGGAAGGTATTGAGGCGATGCTGGAGGCGAGGCTGGGGGATGTACAGCCGGGGGGGTGGGAGATGCAAGGAGAGGCGACGGTGGATGAGGATGTGGTGGAAGGGTGGTTTACGTACGAAACCACAGTGGCCCGGGGGCTGGGGCATGTGAGATTGAGAGGGGGAAAGTGCCGGACGCTGCTGACCACCATGGTGGAGTTGAAGGGGTTTGAGGAAAAAACGGGGCATAGGCGTATCAAAGGTACCGAGCATGGGGTGTTCAAGGGGCGAAAAACATGGCTCGAATTGAAGCAGCAGGAGGAGGCGGAACTTGGTTATACGCGGCAGCCTTATTGCGTGATTATTGGTGGCGGGCAGGGGGGTATCGTATTGGGGGCAAGGCTGAAGATGCTGGGGGTCCCGACGATTATCGTGGAGCGAAATGAACGGGCGGGGGATTCGTGGCGGAACCGGTATAAATCATTGTGTTTGCACGACCCCGTATGGTATGACCATCTGCCGTACATTCCGTTTCCGGATCATTGGCCGGTGTTCTCGCCCAAGGACAAGGTGGGCGATTGGCTTGAGATGTATGTAAAGGTGATGGAGCTGAACTACTGGCACTCGACGGAGTGCAAGGGAGCCGCATACGATGAGGCTGCAGGGCAGTGGGCAGTGACAGTGGACCGCGCGGGCAAGACGGTGGAGCTGCGTCCCAGCCAATTGATATTTGCGACGGGGATGTCGGGCCTGCCTCAGGTGCCGGAATTCCCCGGGGCCGAAACGTTCAAGGGTGTGCAGCATCATTCGGGCAAGCATGCCGGTGGCGAGGACTGCAAGGGGCGTAAATGCGTTGTGCTGGGTTCGAACAACTCGGCTCACGATATTTGTGCGGATCTTTGGGAGAACGATGCGGACGTGACGATGGTTCAGCGGTCTCCGTCGACCGTTGTTGTTTCGGAGATACTGTTCGAGGTGACGGCGGGCGATCTTTATTCGCAGC
>DPYP01000089.1:7934-10082 GCA_003545375.1 Lentisphaeria bacterium | reverse complement strand
CCGTACAAGCTGCTGGCCGGTCTGCAGGTTCCGATGTACGACCAGATCAGAGAACAGGATGCCGAGTTTTATGATCGTTTGTCAAAGGCGGGATTTCTGCTTGATTTTGGTGAGGATGAGTCGGGGCTGGTTATGAAATACATGCGGCGGGGCTCGGGGTATTACATAGATGTGGGGGCGTCGCAGATGATCATTGACGGCAAGATCAAGTTGAAGAGCGGGGTGAACATTGAGCGGATCAAGGAGCACTCCGTGGTGCTGACGGACGGGACGGAACTGTCGGCGGACCTGATCGTCTATGCAACGGGGTATGGATCAATGAACGGCTGGGCCGCAAAGCTGATCTCGCAGGAGGTGGCCGATCGAGTGGGCAAGTGCTGGGGGCTTGGGTCGGAAACGGCGAAGGACCCCGGACCGTGGGAGGGTGAACTGCGAAACATGTGGAAGCCGACGCATCAGCCGGGGCTATGGTTTCATGGTGGGAACCTGCACCAGTCACGTCATTATTCGCAGTTCCTGGCGCTGCAACTCAAGGCGAGGATGGAGGGGATGGATACGACGGTCTATGGAATGGGACCGGTGCATCATTTGAGTTAGCACGAGGCGGAGACGGGGACGCAGGATTGCCGTGCTGGATGTGCCCGTTGGTTGACCGTCGCTGTGTGCGGATGTACACTGGCGGAGTGTCAACAATTTCAGTCGAAGTGGGTTCGAGAGTATGACTGACAAGTGCCGTATCAGCAGGATCAAGCTGCCGGAGTTGTGCGATGGGTGATCTGATCGGGCATTGGCCTTTGGCCGGCGATGCCGGCAACCGCGCCGCTGCCGACCTGCAATCGACCCCGACCGATATCGTATTCGGCCATGCCGGTCCGGACGGAAAAACGGACACGGCTGCCGCCTTCAACGGTCGCTCGTCCTGTATCGAGATTGCGGATCATCCGGCACTCGACCTCGGGCAGGACGATTTTTCGATCACGGCGTGGGTTAACAGTGATGCCGACCGGCACGATGTCGCTGGCAGCATCCTGAGCAAGTACGACCCCGAGCTCCGCCGAGGTATGCATCTCTACATCGCAACGAACGATGGGATGACATCGGCAGCGCTGGCGAATGCGCGGCAGTTGAGTTTCGGCATCGACGACGCACGCGCCGATCACACGTGGGCCGACTGCGGACGCCCGGGTAATGCCGTGAAGATCGACACGTTGTCCGTAGTCAATGAAGAGCTCTACGCCGGTACCCTCGAGATCGGCGCCGACGAGTGCGGGCACCTGTGGCGCTATGCCGGCGGGCAAGACTGGGTCGACCTCGGCAATCCCGTCGGCTGCAACGTTGTTCGCGGTCTTGTCGAGTTCAACGGTGATTTTTATTGTGCCACCGGTCGTTATGCTTTGGTGGGGTCCTGTCTCGGCGAAATCCTGAACAACACGCCGGGTGGCCAGGTGTTCCGCCTAACGGCGGAGGGTGAGTGGATCTGTTGCGGGCATCCCGGTGAAGCCGTTGGCCTGCCCGACGACATGGACACGGGCAAGTACAACATGGGCAAGGCGGACGATGCGACATCGCTACAGGTCTGGAACGGTTCGCTCTACGTCGTCAGTCACCACATCAAGGGCGTCTGGCGCTACGACGGCGGCACGGAGTGGACCTGCGTCGGTCCCGATTCCCGGGTTCTGTCGTTGACTGTCTATCGTGGCGCGCTCTATGCCCTGGGCAACGGCGGCCCGATCTATCGCTTCGATGGCGGCAACGAATGGACAGACTGCGGCACGCCGGAGGGATCGACGCAGAACTATGGTGCAGCCACTGTGCGCGGCGAGCTCTACGTCGGCACCTGGCCTGGCGGTGAAGTTTTTCGCTACGCGGGGGACAACAACTGGAAAGGCCTCGGACGGGTTGGTTACGAGATGGAAATCATGGCCATGACGATGTACAACGGCAAGCTCTATATCGGCAGCCTGCCGATGGCGCATGCCTGGCGGATGGAGGAAGCAGGCGATGACCGGCAGTTCGATGTGATCGCGAATCTCGACGAGACGCCGGTGAAGCTGCGGCGCCTCTGGTCAATGGCCGTCCATGACGGCCGTTTGTACGCTGGGACCTTGCCGGGCGGCCGTGTATTTGCCTTTGAAGCGGGCAAGATGG
>DPYP01000089.1:0-7526 GCA_003545375.1 Lentisphaeria bacterium | reverse complement strand
GTCGACGGCGTCCTGCAAGCGTCTTCGACACCGTTTCACCCGGGCGACTTCAATCTCGGCAATACTTGTCCATTGACGATCGGTTTCGGGGCGGACACGTATTTCGCAGGACTGATGAGCGACGTTCGTCTCTATCGCGGCGCGCTCGATCACGGAGTGATCGGGGAGCTTTGCGGCAATAGAGAGGGATAAAAGAATACCTCACCCCAATTAGCTGGAGAGACAGGTCGGGGTCGTCTTGGTGGCGCGCTCAAAGATCTCGTTACACCGGCAGGTTCTGCGGGTTCGATTCGTGCCGGTGTCCAGGCAGGGGGCTTGCAGCTTACGGCAACCGGTATCGGACGCGATAGTATGCCGGGCAGCCGTCGCCGCTGTCGGTGTCGCCGAGCGCCGGCGCCGGCGTCATTGGGGTCCAGTCGGGGAAGGCCTCGCCGCCGGAGTCTTCAATCTTCATGTCGACCCAGGTTTCACCGTCACGATCGAGGAACTCGGCTGTGTGCGGTTGGATTTTGCCTTTGTGTGGTACCATCTCGACGCCTTTCACGGCGGCGCCGGGGGGCAACGGAAAACGGACGCGGCGTGTTTCGGATGCGGTCACGCGCGCTTCCTTCTCGCTGTAGGTGACAGCGGCCTGTTTCGAAATTGCCAGGGCGGCGTACCAGCCGGCCAGTGGGCCTTCGCTGCGCTGGCGCCAGATCTCCGGGGCGTCCTCGAAATTCTGCGGGCGCCGCACGTGGACAATGTCGGTGATGTTGAGCGGGGCGTTCTCCTGGACGCGGATGCCGGCGCGGCGTCGCAGGAAATCCCGCGGCCGCATCGGCAGGTAACAGGTATAGGGGTGAAAGGCGTGCTCGACATCCGGCACCTCGGGGACGCAGAACACCAGCATCGCGGTGTAGTACTCCATCTGCTTGGTGATCGACAGGTGATACGGGTCGGTGAGGAACAGCATGTCACGCTGCAGTCGCGTGGCGATGTCGCTGCGCTCGTACCAGTGCCGGGTGTCGTAGACATGATCCTCGCAGAGGAGGTTGGCGTCGGCATAGGGCTGCATATAGCAGTCGCCGAGCGAGGCTTTGCTTACCAGGCAATGCTTCTTTACAGATTTCGCCTTTTTGTAGATGAGTGCCTGCGCCTTCAGGCTCATCATGTCGCCGATGCCCCAGTCGGGGTCGTGGAACTTGTAGTGGCGCGGGTCGGGTCCGCGCCAGTGATTCGAGCGGAGCCAGTCGACGTCGAGACAACCCGGCTTGTTCGAGACGATGTACTCGACCTGCTTGAGCAGGTAGTTGCGGCCCTTGGGATGAGTCCAG
This sequence comes from Lentisphaeria bacterium, assembly GCA_003545375.1. GTDB lineage: Bacteria > Verrucomicrobiota > Lentisphaeria > JABSQK01 > CAJWLW01 > CAJWLW01. Next base: position 6,213 of record DPYP01000089.1, on the reverse strand, counting down.
TCGATGAGCCCGAGTTTCGGGTCGGCATCGTAGAGGTGTTCGGTGTTGTAATAGGTCTCTGTCGATGGGGTGATGGGCTTGCACAGCGCTTCGGGATGTTTCTGGAAGTAGGGGATCTTCTTGTTCACCATGAACGGGTGGATGTAGAAGCACACATGCACACCGTTGCTATGAAACTCATCCACGATCTTGCGGAATCCTTCCGTGCCGCCCAGCGTGCGTACGGGTGTGTAGTCGCCGTAGATCCGGAAGATGCCCTGCTCGAACATGACGCTCATTTCCTTGACGCGCAGCGATTTCTTGACGGTATAGGTCCAACGTCGCAGGTTGTCGGGATTGATCACTGCCATGCGTTTGTCGCGGTCTTCCTGGCTGATGTCGTACGTGGGCTTGCCTGCGTCGAGCTCGCGCCATTGTCGCAGGTACTCGAGACTGGCCTTGTAAACAGGGGCACTCCAGAAAGCCGGGTGGTTCGACGATTTTTTGCGGGTCAGCCCGAGACGATCGGAAATGAGCCGGTGCTCGTCGAGGATGTCGTGCGCGCCTTCGAGCCCGGGCACGATATAAACGACCGGCAGCCGTCCCCCGGTGCAGGACGGGCGGATAATGTCGAAATTGCAGGAAAACCGTTGGTCCCGCACGCTCAGGCGCATGATGCCCAGCGGCAGGCCGCCGGGAAGCGAGAAGCCGACAAAGCCGCTCTCGGTCTGCAGGCTGAAGGCGCGTGGCGGGACGTTCCAGACATAAGTGGGCGGGCGTTCTCGCGGGTCCGGCATGCCGCCGGGGTCGGCGCCGAAGACGCTGATCATGTGCATGTACGCGGTGGAGACGCCGATTTCCTGGTCGCGGTCCTTTTCCCAGAGCCGGTCCCATTCGTCGGACACGTAGCTTTGCCAGCGGTCGCCCTGCCAGGTGGTTTCAGGAAAGTAGGTGAGGCAGTTGAACTGCTTTTTCTTCGTTTCGATCCAGAAGGCGACCTGGCATTCACGCACTGCGATGTGTGCGGTGCCGAGGCCTTTGACCGTCGCCTGGTAGTGATCGGCGCCGGCATCCCGCCACTTGCCCAGGCTGGTTGGCTGGCTGTTGAGCAGCGGGGCCAGGGGCAGCGTGGCTTCGATCTGCATGTCTTTCAGGAGCCGCAGCTGGGTGCGGTCGAATTCGAACGTCCAGCCGTCATGTTGGATTGTGGGCATGATCTGATCCCGGTTTGTTCGGGGTGTTAATACAGGCGATGCAAATCAGTATGGCAGGCGCCAGCGGACGATTTCGTGGACGTTGCGTTCGGCGCCGCCCGGTTCCCTTGGCTCGTTGACATAGGCACAGACGCAACAGCAGGTGACCAGTTCGCCGTTGTCGAGTTCGACGGTCGAACCCCAGCCAGTGTAGCAGTCCGCCGACATGGCAAGTTGGATGGGCCGGTCGAAGCTCCAGGTGTTGCCGTTGTCGCTGCTGACGATTGCCCAGATTCCAAAGGGCAGGTGATAGTTGGTGTAGGTAGCCAGCAACCGCCCGTCGCCGAGCAGCAGCAGATGCACTTGGACCTCGGCGGTGTTGCCCATGATCCAGGGGGTGCTCCAGGTGGCACCCTGGTCGGTAGAGCGGCTCAGGTACGTGACCTGCCCGCCCTCGCCGTGGGTGCCGGGTGGATTGGAACGCAGGGCGCAGAGCAGCGTACCGTCGGCGCAGCGGACGGCGCAGGTCTCTCCAAACCGGCAGTTGTCCCAGTCCACTTTGCCTTCGGAGAAGGACCAGGTGTCGCCGCCATCGCTCGAGCGGGCGATTTCGAGGTGAGGTGAGGGTGCGAAAGGCACGCCGACGTCGCCGTAGAGGTAATCGAGATATTGCGAACGCAGGGCGCGCACCATCAGCAGGCTGCCGTCATCCTCGACGACAAGCCGTCGGGGCACTGTCGGGTTGTTGATCGTATCCGTTCGCCAGGTGCGGCCGCGGTCGCTGGAGCGGTAGTAGACCATCTGCGTGATATCCTCGACAAAGGCCTTGGACTCGACAGTCATCAGCAGTGAATCGTCGGTCAAGGCGGTGAGGCTCATCTCCTTCCCGAAGAGTTCCGTCTCGTTGACTTCTGTCCAGGTATCACCGCGATCGCTGCTGGTGTAGACGTGGATGCCGAAGAGCCCGGCGGCGGTGACGCGGCGACAGACAGCGAGGATCAGGGTGTGATCGGAAAGTTGTGCGACCGCACCCTTGAAATTGCCGCGGGGCCCGACGCGGATACGGACCGCGGGCGAGTAGTTGGAGACGGTGATGCGCTGGAGGTTGACGCCAGTGAAGCCGGTGATGGCGGCGGCATACTGACTGTAATCGTAGCCGGCGCGCAGGGGCGTGTTGCGCGTTTCTTCCTCGTCTGTCGGCGGCAGGCCGCCGCTGATGTCGATGTACTTGTCGTTGTCGAGTTCCATGAGACGAACTCTAAAGTTCGACGTTCTTGAATTTCGTGAAGCCGTATTTCTCGAACAACTCGATGCCGATGCGACGTTTGTCGGCGATTGACAAATCGGTGCGGCGCCATTGCCGGTGCAGGTCGTGCTCGAAGGCGCGCATGGAAATAAGCTGCTCCGGCAGAATCTCCAGGCAGGTGGGCGGTACGACGATGACCCCTTCGTCATTGGCGTGGATGACGTCGCCAGGATTGACTGTGATGCCGCCGATGTTGACCGGTTCATTGATTTTGGTAAAACGCAGCGCGGTGTGGTGGACGCATTTGCCGCGGGCGTACACGGCGAGACCGGCGCTGGTGACGCCGGCAACGTCGCGCACCCGGCCATCGCTGACGACGCCGATGCAGCCGGCGCGGGTGAGGACCTTTGCCATGCCGTCGCCGATGACGCATTCGTGATCTGGCCGTTCGCCGACGGTTTTTATGATCCAGACGGCCGGCAGATCCATCGCCTCGATCTGCTCGAGTTGTTGCCAGTACAATTCCAGCGCGACAGGATTGTCCGGGGAACTGCTGTCGAGTTCACAGGTCACGGCAACGCCGACCGTTGGACTGATGGTCGGGGTGAGCGACTGAATGTCGCCGCTCATGTAATAGTCGTGAGTCGGGGTGTGGTCGATGTAGTTGATGGTGTTGGCGAGCAGGGCCGTGTCGAAGTCGGCGAGTTCGCGCATCAGTTGAAAAAGGTCGAGGGGCATGGGGGGGATTCCCTTTTGGTTCAGAAAGGTGGAGACTATTCTTTCGGTTCTTGGTGGGGCGGTGGGCCGTCGAAGGTGTGGGCGTCGATGTTGGCCTGGAAATAGCCCTTCATCACATCGGTCGGTTCGGTTGTCAGGAAAAACGACTTTTCACCATAGAGCCAGGCGTACTCGCCGGACACCATGAAGGCGTGCTGCAGGGCGCGCCGGTGATTGTTGTAGTCGCGGGAATTGACCGTGGCGTCGGTGTCGCTCCAATTGCCGATGTCAGCCCAGATGCCGCCGGCGAAACTGAGCTTGCGCTTGAGCGCGCGCACGCCGCAAAGTCCCTCGATTGCGTCATCGTACATTTTGCGGACATTGGCGATCGGCCGGTAGTCGGTCTTCGAGTAGGTCAGTTCGCTGCCGCCGATCATCATGGCGTTCTTGTCGAGACCGAGCAGCATGCCGTCGAGGAACGCGGGGAACAGGCCGTTGTGATTTTGTTCGAGCGGTCCGTTGCCCAAGCGCGCTGTCCACTCGTACAATCCTGGGAGTATCAGGATGCGGGCGCCGGGGAACGCGGCGCAGACTGTGCGGGCGTATTGAAAACCGCGCTGCCGCACCTGCGCCCGCACCTCGTTGAACGGGCGCGGGGCCTCTTCACCGTCGAGCTTGTAGCTGCCTTCGCGGTAAACCGGATATGAAAACGGAATATGCCAGGTGCCATTCGCATGGTGCCCCCTGTATTGCTCGCAGTCGAGCAGCACGCCGACGAAACCGCATTCTTTTGCAATGCGTGCGTGCAACCCAATGTTGTGCAGGAGGATCTCCCAGTCCCCGTCGTTGAACCAGTTCTGGCAGCGAGTTCGCGGGCCGTCCCACCAGACTGCATAGGATGACCACAGGAAGTTGTCGGTGAGACGTCCCCAGTCTTCGACAGACTGGAAGGCCTTGATCTCCGGCTCGAACTCTTCGTAATGGCGTTTTTCCAGACCCCACCATTGGCCGGTCATATTGGTGCCTCGCGCCGGGACTGGCGGGTTGTGTGTGGCCATCGAAAAGATCATGCCATCGAGCCCGGTATCCTGCCATATTTTCACCTTGGCCGGCAGGTCTGTCGCGGCGATTGATGGTGAATGCAGGAGTCGGCTGCACAGTTCGCTGGCGCAGCGGATGAGTTTGCGTTGGCCGGAGAACAAGGGCTCGGGCACATAGGGCGGCCCCTCGGGCGCTTTGGATTTGATCTCGATCACCTGGCCGAAGGGAATGACGGCTTCGGCACCGTGGGTTTCGTTGACGGCCAGGTGATAGGCGGCGATCTCCTCCGCGGTCAGCACGCGATCGTATACGGCCAGCTCGTCGATGGCACCGTGAAAAACCTGTTTCAGCGAATCCGGGTCGTTGATGTGGCCGACAAAGATTGCACGGACCTTGATCTCGACATCGCGTGCCTTGTCCAGGTCCGCCCTGACTCGCAGCTTGCCATCGACGTAGACCTGCACGTTGCTGCTCTTCGCCGCGGTGTCCCACGTGATGACGAGGTGAGTCCAGCGGCCGTTGATGATGCCGGGATCAACCAACGGCTGATTGTAATCTGCTCTGCCCTCCTTGCCGGAGTGTACGAACAGTTCGGTGCCGGAAAAACCGACCTGTGTGGTTTTCGAGAAGTAGGTATCGACGTTCCGGTTGCCGGTCAATTGGCTGGTGCAGAAATTGAGCAATCGGCGAGCGCCAACTGACGAATCGCGCCGGATCCACATCGACACCGCAATTTGTTTGCTGGCGACGTCGAGACCGTTGATCGTGATACCGTCGGCGTCGCCGTCGAGAGCGAGGGCCTCCCCGACACGTCCGGTGCCGAGCGTCGCCTCGAGAATGTGGCAGGTTGCGCCACTGCCGCTCTTCTCCGCCACTGCCGAGCCATCTATATCTGCTGCATCGAACGCCCAGTAGCCGACAGGGTCAGCCGGCGGCGGGGTGGCGTTGAGGGTGGTGCTGAGGATCAGCAGAAGACATGTGGCGACAAATGAAAATGGCATGGGAATTGGGGTTCCGTGATTTGAAGAAACGAAATGTACCGTCGATTTTTTCAAATTCGAACGAATGCGGCCTCAAATCGCACATATCCAGCTCTTAACCAGCAGCGTGTCATTATTACAGCAAAAACGCCCCGCTGCGGTTGCGACAGGGCGTTTCGATGAATCTGACGTGCGTTGACTTCAGAGTTGTTCGCTGATACCGGAATCCTCAATTGCCTTAAAACGTTGGCTACTTGCTTTGCGGGCTTTTTCGACGCGCTTCCGACGCCCTTCTTCCAGCGCTTTCTCCGCTTCCTCACGGACACTGCGATTATCATAAATCACATTGACCTTGCCGTTCTGCCCGGGCACGACGTGAAGCACAATCATCGCTTTCTGTAGGGCTTTGGCGTTGTCCGGGTCGTCGTGGTATTTTTTCTTGACCATGTCCTTAAGAATTGCGACACCGGCCTCATCCACACCTTTTTCGGGAGCTTCCGGGAGCTTGTACTTTGCGATGATGTAATAGAGACGCTTGTTGTAGTACTGATAGGTCGTCTGCATGGCCGGGCCAGTCTCCGACTCATACAACTCAAAGTTGCCGGTCGATCGTTGCAGCTTCAGGTCAGTTACGTTGACAGCGGTATCATCTGGGCTCTCGCCCCAGATGGACTTGCCGTAGCCCTTGCAGATTGCTGGACTGTTGCCGTCGTCCTGGGCGTTGGTAGCTACGACCAGAGTCAATACAAACACGATCGCCAGCAAGAAATTTCGGTCTGTCATGTGGATCTCCGAGATTTGAGCACAACTCGATTATCAAATTGTGTGTAGATGGGTAATATGGTTAGCTTGCAATCGTATTTCAAGGGGCGGGCCCGTTGGAATGCCGCAGATTTCGTGCCGTTGCGGACAACGAGCACAGCGCCTCGTTGAGGCGTCTGAAGAAACTGATCATGACATCGCTCGCGTTGATGTCACACCGGCCCGATGGCTCGAGCGCGTACGTGTTGCGAGCCACCCGGCTATGTATGGCCGCCACGGTTAAACGTGTCTACGC
>DPYP01000058.1:2569-5183 GCA_003545375.1 Lentisphaeria bacterium | reverse complement strand
AAAGCAAGTACCGGCTGCTGCCCGCCCAAACGCTCTGCGTTTACGATGTCGCCGCTGGCGCGGTCCAGTTTGAAACCAGAATTATAAGACTCTCCACTTGCACACGTGTGTGTGTCGGAGGTATGGTGCGGTCAGCGGGGCAAGCGACGGACTCCAAACTACAAATATGACACGGAATAAAACCATGAACCCGGGCGACTGTCGCAACAGCAAGGGATCGGGGCGCTTCACCTTGATAGAACTACTGGCCGTAGTCGCAATCATCGCCATCCTCGCGGCCATGCTGCTACCGGCATTGCAGCGAGCGAGGGGCGTTGCAATATCAGTTGTGTGTAAGTCGAACCTGAAACAATAGTTCGCCGGGCAATCGGCGTACGCCATGGAAAACGATAACCTTATCCCGCCGATCGGTGAGCTTTACCGCTACGCCGGTGTCCCCTGGCAAAGCGGCACCTGGTACGGTTGGTTAGGGGCCCATGGCTACCTCGGCGGTGACGAAATGTACGACGGCCCGGTACCCGGAGTGGGGGAAATGCACCGGTACCCTATCATGCAGTGTCCGGCCGAGGCCGGATCGTCGGGGTATTCTGATGGCGGGTCGATTGTCGATGAGGGTAAAGGAATGACCTACTTCAACTCCGACGTGCGGCTCTCCAGTTACAGCATGAACATTTCGGTGGCCCGACGCGGCTGCGTGGGAGGTGCGAGCTGGTGGGTGAGCGATTATCCCGGGAATCCTGTAAACTGGTGGCAAAAGGGCAACACCGATGGCAACGGTGTGCCGTACAAGCTCGAGCATTTCTTCCGCAAGGGGTTTCTGACCGGACCGCCGGAGGATCTCACGGCTTGTGACTTTGAACAGCCACAAGCTGACGGGCCGAGTGATGCGATCTTCGTCATGGATACCCCGGAAGAAGTCGGCAATCGTGTCGCGGTCTTTGGACTGCCGTATTTCTCATCGGCTGAAGTTGACAAACTGCTGACCACCAAGGACTCCTGGTACCCTTATCGCCATCCCAGAGACACGACCAACGCCTATTATATGGATGGACACGTCCGCGATTTCCGTCCTATGTGGTTGACCGGGGAACGTAACTACAGGCACATTTGGCAGGACATCGGACCGTAACCCTCGACGCTGGCTCTCTCCGTTCTGCCCCTTGAGGCGTTAATTTGCACGCAGCTGGTCGGCAGCAGTCCAGAGCCGAGCTTCGAGGTACGCTTGCGGATGCTCACTCTGCCCCCCGCCTCCACCAGCCTTCGCCAAGGCTTCGGCTGGCAAGCCGGAGCATACAGGTGATCAGCATGGCAATCATTTGGAGCTTCATGTCAGGCTCCCCTCGAGGCGTTTTAGATACCAATTCCAGGCAAATCTCGGTTTAGTATTTCGTAAAATACTCCTGCAAGCTGTGGTGCAATGTCTGCATGAAGTCCGGACGCCAACTTTCTCCATAGACATCGATAAATCGTTGATAAAACTCGCGCGCAGCCGGCGAACATCCGTCGAGATATTTGGGGTTGGAGAACCAGGGTTGGTAAGTCGGGATGTAACCGCTTCGTTTTTCCATCATTGCGGCTGTTAGGGGCCGGGGGTCGGAAGCGCGGTTTAAGGTGGCGGCAATGGTCCGGCGGGGAACGCCTTGCAAATAAAGGCCGCGGTGTAGGGCGTTGACGTGGAAGAATGCCAGGTCACCTGGTTCGAGATGGAGTCGCAGTGTGTCGGGCATCTCGTCTGAGTCGGGGTCATCGCGGCGGATGCGGTCTTCCTCTGGGGTGTCCGTGCGCAGGTGGGAGCCGGGCACTACTTCGGTGGCCGCCGTAGGCACAAGGGGGATGTGCATGTGGATCTCGCGCGGTGGATCAGCCTCGCGGTGGATCGACGACGTTTCGTCTTCGCCGGTGAACTCGGCGTGAAATTGAGAATCCCGGTGCCAGCCGTCCGGGCGCGATTGCAACGGGTCGATGTAGTAGTTGATTTGGCTGAAGACGGCGGGTTCGCGAAAGATGTCGTTTAGAATGGCCAATACGCGCGGATCGGCCACGGCGTTGAGCAGTGTAGCCAGACGTTGAGGATGGTGGTGGTGATACTTGGGATGGTTGAGGTGGAGCATGACCCAGGCGTTGGGTCCGTAGCAGTGTCCCCCGGGTTCCCCTTCTGCGATGCTCTCGCGCTGCCACTGGGCCAGAGAATCGTCGCAGGCCTCCCGCAAATGCTCGACCAATGTCGCCTCAAAAACGTTGCGATGGACGAGATACCCATCATGCTTCCATTGTTCTATTTGGTTCACGGCGTCACAGGTTGATAGTGAAAGGCAGTAGGGAGCATGGAACTCAAAAGGAAGGGGCCTTCTCCGCTCACCGCTTCTCTATACGCTCGAAGATTTCACGCGCCATCACCTGCCCCTTCTCAAGCTGGGACAGCGTGAGTCTGCGCTTGATGTCATCCCGATTTTCGCAGCCGTTGTCATGACCGGATGCTGCCGCTGCGCTGTACCAAGCATAAGCAACCACGTCGTCCTTAGGCACTCCCTCGCCATTTTCGTACATCACGCCGAGATTGCTCTGTGCCGTGGCATTTCCCTGCTCGGCTGCCTTGCGATACCACTTCACCGCC
>DPYP01000058.1:1830-2251 GCA_003545375.1 Lentisphaeria bacterium | reverse complement strand
GCGATACCACTTCACCGCCTCGGTATCGTTCTCCCAACCCCAGAAATCGTCCTCAGGCACACCCACGCCCTTTTTGTACATCACGCCGAGGTTGTTCTGCGCGCGGGCATTTCCCTGCTCAACCGCTTTGCGGTACCACTTCATTGCCTCCGCAGCGTTCTCAGGCACACCCTCGCCCTCGGCGTACTTCACGCCGAGGTTATACTGCGCATCGGCATATCCCTGCTCAGCAGCCATGCGATACCACTTCACTGCCTCGGCATCGTCCTCAGCCACACCATCGCCGAGGTCGTACATCACGCCGAGGTAGTACTGCGCATCGGCATATCCCTGCATAGCAGCCTTGCGTTCTGTTTCCAGAGCCGAATTGCCGCACCCCATCAAAGTGGCAAGGCACACCGCGACCGCCAGCACGATCAGC
>DPYP01000058.1:0-1522 GCA_003545375.1 Lentisphaeria bacterium | reverse complement strand
CAGCACGATCAGCAGTGTTCTACAAAACCGAATTATATGCACAGGCTTACCCCACGCTGTTTTCATTATTGCCTTATCCATAGGTATTCTGTACGCGTTTCGACTTCTTGAAATAGAGCCACCAGATCACGAAAAAGATTATTTCAGCAAACGCCGCCCCGAAAAATCTCGTCACTACGGCTCCAACAATTTCCGAAGGTAGGTCTGACATAATTACCATTGCAATTAGTTCAATGCCGACGACCCCCAATAGCCTGATGAGTAGATACTTCTTGGCTATTGTAGCCATATGGCGAAGCAATACCAGAGATCACGGCGGCCTGGTACCTGCCATTGTTATACCCGTTTGTGACATGAAACGCGTCGGATCCACTGCCGAGAGATTGGAGAAAACGCCGTACACGCAGCGGGTCTGCATGTGGGAGAACTATCCGGGGTGTCTGCCGAGCCCGGACGACGTGCATCGATCGACTTCGGCGCAACGGTGGCGCGCACACCAAGGCGACATATCGAGACCAGAAATTGGCGCTAACGGCTCACTGCTGGGCCCGACCCGGGCCCGACCCCGCATTATACCGTGCGGCGGCGAGAGCAAGGGGCACCGGCGATGGTCAATTGCCTTCCAGCTGCTCACGGATACGGATTGCCTTCCAGCTCCTCACGCATTGGTTCCAACTGGCCCGTGTTGGCCGTGCCCCCCCCGCAGGTCGTGTCGGCAGTCGGGTTGAGCCAGGTGTTGAGGACGCCGTTGCGGGCTATGAGCTGATTCTGGACGCTTGTACTGGTAACACTGGTCACGTGACCATCGACATAGAGCATGTTCCAGGTCGGCGCATGGCCCATTAGTGGGCTGCCAACCGCAACGAAGAGGCGATCGTAGGCAATGGAATGGTCGCTCGGGTAGCGGTCGATATTTGGCATGCAATAGCTGAAATGACAAAGAGCGGTCGTATGGGGGTTATAATAAATCGAAGTTCTGACCGCGCCAGGCGGCCCCACCTCACCCCGGACCCAATACCCTTCGTAAGTGCCCCACGAAAGGTCGGGGTTCGACTCAGACGGACAATAAAGCAGTCGGGGATCCGGTATGTGCCCTGTTTGCACCAGAAAGCCGAAATTTCGGTAACTCTCGTTCGGGCGGGCGGAGCCGTCAGTGTTGGCAAAATACATTCCGTAGGCGTGCGCGGAGGCGGTCGTGTACGCCCCGTGATGAGCGACGGTTTTCCCATCATAATCGTCGGCATAATACGTCACCCCTAACCCGATCTGCTTGAAGTTGCCCATGCACACGGCGATGTGGGCCTTCTTCTTGGCCCCCTGCAGCGCCGGCAGCAGCATGGACGCCAGGATGGCGATGATGGCGATGACCACTAAAAGTTCGATTAAGGTAAAACTGGATCGGTGGTGCTTCATGCGACTGGTAAGTTCTTTCGATAAATGGGGTTAAACTTGTCATACACCTCAAACTGCTTGCCGGTGCCTGCCTGAGGCCTCCGCGATACCTCGACGCCGTGCGCCGCGC
>DPYP01000091.1:0-9276 GCA_003545375.1 Lentisphaeria bacterium | reverse complement strand
TGCACCCGGGCTTTTTGTTTATTCGTCTGCTTCAGGGCAATTGAAAATTTTCCCCAAAAAGATATATTACTAAAATGCCTCGGCTAAGCTGTCACAAGTTTGTTATGTTTCGATTATGTGACGCTTATTAGTGTCACAACCTTATTTTATCTCTCCGGCACTTCGGCGACTCGAGAAATGCTTCAAAGATGACTGTACCCAGGAAACGCCTTGTTTCTGTGATTGTTTTTGTTGCCGTTGCTGCCGGCGCTGCACTCTATTTATCCCGTCGCCCGTCGGTCCCGTCACCTGCACCGGACGACATTCCGGAAGGGTCTCTCGTTGTGACGATCGCACCAGCGCTGGCGCCGGATCCGGGATATACGGTTGTGGCGACTGTTGGTGAGCGTGATGTCACCTTGCTGGAAGTTGCCAACCTGCTCGGTGCCAACGTTCTTTCTCTTGGCACCCGTCAATGGTATACCCGGCGCCAGATACTGCGTGGTGTTGAACGGCTGGCGATCGTTCTCGAGGCTAAGGAGAATGACCTGCACGCGACGAAGCACTTCCGGGCACAGATGGAGCGCGATCTTCGGGCAAGACTGCGGGTTGCTGATTCTCAACTTGCCATTCAACTCGGTCAGGCCGATTCAAAATTCGCAGTACCGACAGTCACTGTGACTCTGGTTGAAGTCGAGACTTATATCAAATCCAACCCTATGGATTTCGAAGGCATGACGGACCTCGAGATGACCCGGGCTGCGAGGAGGATTGTTACACGCAAGAAACAGCAAAGAACTGAAGCTCAATGGAAGGCCCTGACACTGGCGCGGCTGAAGACGGCGGTCAAAGTTAATCGCCAGAAAGTGGGGTATGTGCTCATGGATTGCGCAATCCGTGTGCGATGGACCAGCGACACGAATTACCGCGGAAGTCTCGAGGACAGTCTGGAAGAACTCAAGGCGATGATCGGTTACTCGGACGAACCGCCTGAGGTTTTGATCAACGGCCGATCTATTCCGCCGATATTGCTCGGGTCTGCGAAAGATCTGGAGCCTGGGGTATTTGCAGAGATTGTCTGGAACAATATACTGGCGCATGAGGCGAGGGAGCGGAGGCTGCAGTCGAGCACGCGCGGTTCGTCTTTGGATGAGGAAATGTTCGTTGAATCCCTGATCCTCGAACGCCTGCAACTGGCGTCCAGCGAAATCGATGCCAACGCATTCGAACCTACCGACGACGAAATTGACCAGTTCATCAGTGAACGCAACCACAATCCGGACCGCGAGGTCAACGTACATCTTCGCCGTCTGGCTCGTGACGTTCTAAGGCAGAGTCGCGCCGACGAGGCGCGTCAACGCTACGCGGCGACGCTGATGGAAAAGCACAGCATCGAGATCACCATCCGCTAAGTGTACCTCTGTCACCGTGCGATCGCTGAGTGTTGCCAGTGTTCTCTACAGCACGGACATCGGGTCGACGTCGATACTGATAAGGATGTCTTTGGGCTTCTTGAATTTTCCCAGGACCTGCTTGATATAGCGTGATAGAGAAACGATGCGGTCGGTCGTGAACAGGATCTGATAGTGAAAAGATCCCCGCTTCTTCAAAATGGCGCATGGTATCGGTGGCGTCATCCGGACCGAGTCAGGCAGGTGCGCCGTCAGGAACCGAAAAAAATCGTCTGCCGTGCTGGCGACCGCCTGTTCCTGTTCACCGCGAAACTGTGCCAGCAGAAGGTGGGCACACGGCGGGAAGCTCAGCAGTCGGCGGGCGTCGATTTCGTTTTCGTAGAATTCGTCATAATCCTGTTTAACTGCTGACAGCAGGGCTGGATGAAACGGTGTATAGGTCTGGACGATGACATGACCTGGCAGTTCGCCGCGACCGGCACGTCCCGCCACCTGAACAAGCAGTTGAAAGGTTCGTTCGCCGGCGCGGAAATCGGGCAAATTCAGCGTCAGGTCGGCGAATACAATCCCCACCAGCGTAACGTTCGGGAAATGCAGCCCTTTGGCGATCATCTGTGTTCCCACGAGGATATCGTAATCACCGGCACGGAAAGCGGTGAGTGCCTCACGGTAAGAGTTCTTGCGGGTCATGGTGTCGGAGTCCATGCGCAGAACGCGGGCGTGTGGCAGGATACCCTTGACGGCACCTGCCAGCTTTTCGGTGCCGAGCCCGCTGTACTTAATGTTGTCGTCGTTGCATTCCGGACAGGTTTGCGGTGCGGTCCGCGTTTCACCACACATGTGGCAGACCAGCCGATCGATCTGGCGGTGGTAGGTGAACCTGACCGTGCAGTCATCGCAGCCTGCGGTGAATCCGCATTTCAGGCATTGCATGTGGGTGGCGTAGCCGCGGCGGTTTAGAAACAGCATGGCCTGTTCGCCTTCCTCGAGTACGTTCTGCAAGGCATTAATCAGGCGTCGTGAGAAGATTTGTGGTCGTCCCTCCTTCATCGCGACCTCTGCCATATCGACGATTTCCATCGTTGGCATCAGGGCATCGTCAGCTCGTTTGTTGAGACGTGCCACGCGGTACTTGCCGCGTTCGACGTTGTACATCGATTCGAGAGCCGGCGTCGCGGTACCCAGCACGACGGTGACATTTTCGAATTGGCCGCGCATGACGGCAATGTCGCGAGCGTTGTAGCGCGGCAGCCGATCCTGCTTATAGCTTGGTTCGTGCTCTTCATCTACAACGATGAGTCCCAGATTGCGAAACGGTGCGAACACGGCAGACCTGGCACCGATGGCGATCTTGACGCTGCCTTCGTTGATACGAGTCCATTCGTCGTAGCGTTCACCGTCACTCAGATGGCTGTGGAGGATGCTGACGACGTCACCGAAGCGGCCACGGAACTGCTCGATCGTTTGTGGCGTGAGTGCGATTTCCGGGACGAGCACAATTGATTCCTCGCCACGGTCGAGACCTGCCTGGATGGCTTGCAGGTATACTTCTGTCTTGCCGCTGCTGGTAACCCCGTAGAGAAGGATAACGTCGCGGCGGTCTTTAGCGACGCTGTCGGCCACCATTTGCAGTGCGTCCGCCTGTTCCTCATTAAGTGGCAGTGTTTGTGTCGGCAGGACAGCCACGGAGGCGTTGGGGTTTCGCGCTTGGACCTGGTCCTCGATGACGATGTACTTTTTCTCTTCGAGTGCCCGGATTGGCGACTCGGTGACTTTTGCCGCTTTTTCCAGATTCGCCAGCGAGACGTTGTTGTTGCGGGCGAGCAGGCGCAGGACATCGGCTTGCCGAGGCGCCCGGGTGCCGAGTTTTTCGAGGGCGGTGGCAACGTCGATATCGTCCGCCAGCCTGACGAATTTCTGTTTTTTCGGCGAGACTCGGCCGCCACGCACAACACTGGGCAACAGGGCGTGGGTAGCCTGCTCGCGGCTGCAGCAATAATAGTCGGCGATCCACTGACCCAGGGCCAACAGTTTTTCGGGTATCAGCGGTCGGTCGCCGACAACTGCCTGGACTTCCTTCAGATTATCAAACTCGGAAGTTTCCAACAAAGCCACGACGTAACCATCGCGCGAACTCTTGCCGAATGGTATGGTAACCTTGGAGCCGACCTGGACTTTCCCGGCGAGATCTTCGGGGACGCGATAGTCGAACGTCTGATCGAGTGCGAGATTGACAATGATCCGGGCGATACGATCTGTGGCCGACATTACATTCCGAGGCTGAAGGATGGAAACGTTTCGTACAATAGTGACTCCGTCAGGCGCGGCGCTGCAGCGCCGGCCTTCCGATGTTTTCCTCGCGATTGGTTCCTGTTTCGCCGAGCGCATCGGTCAGCGTCTGATCCAGAGTCGACTCGATGTACTGGTTAATGCAAATGGTATTCTATACAACCCGTTTTCGATGTCAACGGCGATTCGTCGACTGCTGGATAATAATACCTGGACTCGCGACGACTTGATCGAGTTCGACGGTCGCTGGCACAGTCCGGAGCATCACGGTCAATTTTCCGATGTCGACTGCGATTCCTGCCTGTTGCGAATAAACGAGCGATTCGCCCAAGCCCGTCTGCACCTTGAGCGTACCGATGTACTGATTCTGACATTCGGGACGTCTTTCGTATACTTTTTGAGACGAAGCGGGCAGCCAGTTGCCAATTGTCATCGGATGCCGGCCGACTGGTTCGAGCGGCGCGGGGTGGGAGCTTCCGAGATCGTTGAAGCCTATCACATCCTGATTGGGCGGCTCCTCGAGCTGCGACCGGATCTCACGGTCATATTGACTGTCAGTCCGGTGCGGCACCTGCGCGACGATGCCTGTGACAACCAGCTCAGCAAGGCACGACTGATTGTTGCAGCTCAGACTCTGGCGGAGGCGTACACTGCGGTGCATTATTTTCCAGCGTACGAAATCGTCATGGACGACTTGCGAGACTATCGCTTCTACGAGGCCGACATGGTACACCCGAACGATGTTGCAATAGCCTATATCTGGGAGAAGTTCCGCTGTTGGTGTTTTGCCGACGGTACCGACGACTATTTCGCAGCTGTGGCCGATCTGCACCAGCGTTTGTCGCATCGGCCGCGGCAGGTCGGATCGCTGGCGCATCGTGAGTTTGCCAGAGCGACAGTGGTGCTGGCCGAGTCTCTGCAGCGGCGTTTCCCTCATCTCGATCTAGGCGGTGAGCTGTCGCAGCTCGCCGTCGACTGCAAGGTACCATGAAGCGGTGCTGGATCATCATCATTGTCGCAGTGCTCACTGCCGCTGTACTTACTGTCTTGATGCGTAGCCCGGCTGACGTATGCGTGCCGCCTGAGCCAGTGACTGTAGAATCACCGATCGTATCTTTGCAGCCGGGTCCACGCGCCGTTGCGGATACCGACACAGCGGGTGCTGTTCAAACGACCGCACCGCCACCGACGGATTCGGATGCTGATGCAGGTCCTGCTCCCGATCGCGTCACATTGACGCCTGTCCGTGAGTACATCGTGGCTTTCGAAACGGCCGCGGATTTGCAGGTATTCGTTGACCGTGTGGGCGATACGAGAGCGCAAGTCATCGGTACACTGAATATGTGGCACATGGTGCGTGTTCGCAGTGACTTTGACACGCTTGATCGACTGCTGGAGGGGTTGCCGGTGGCGTCGCGCCAGCGGAACCATATCGTGCGGGTCCCGGCGCCGCAGGTGGACGTACCGGTGGGCAGCCAGTCGGCTTTTGGCCGTCGGGCACTGCTGTGGCTGGGTGCGGACGGTGACATCAGCACGTGGGGCACTGGTATTACGGTTGCTGTACTGGACACGGCGACCATGGATCCGCAGCCGTCGGGGGCTGGTACGACAGTCACCCGATTCGACCTGGTCAACGAGGCTGAGCCGGACGCGTCGTCGGCTCTTGTCGGACACGGCACAGCAGTGGCCTCGCTGCTGGTCGGGCACGGCGAAAGGCTGCAGGGGATCTCGCCAGCGGTGCACCTTTTGGCGATTGGTGTGATGGACAGCACCGGCGTCGGCGATGTGTTTACGGTTGCCGAAGGAATCGTGCTGGCGGTCAATCAGGGGGCGGACCTGATCAATGTGAGCCTTGGTACCGACTTTGATGCTGACGTCCTACGGCGTGCCGTGACGTATGCGGCTGAACACGACGTGCTGATTATTGCATCGACCGGCAATGCCGCCGCCGGTGTCGTGACGTATCCGGCGCGTTACGAGACGGTTCTGGCGGTGTCCGCGATTGGTGCCGACGGTGAGCATGCGGGTTTTGCCAATACCGGCGATGCAGTTGACATTGCCGCACCCGGTCTCGGCGTATATGCGGCGTGGGCCGACGATGTCGTGGTCAGCTTCAGCGGTACATCGACTGCGGTGCCGTTTGTTACCGGGACTCTTGCCGCGATGCTTTCGATGGATGAGCGAATGACTGCAGATGAGGCTCGGTCGATTCTTCTCGAATATGCCGACGACAACGGGTTCCCGGGTGAGGACGAGGTTTTCGGTGCCGGTGTACTGAACGTCCGGCGGATCATGGAACGTGAGGAACCCGGCATTCACGACATGAGCATTGCGAGCCATTACCTGGCAACTTCGCACGACGATCCCGAGACTGTCACGATCGTGGTCTCGGCGCAGAATCGCGGTACAGAACCGGTGGCCACCGCGACGCTTGTAGTGCGGGTGGGCGAGGGCGAGAGATCCTACAACTTCCAGGATATCGCCGTTGGTGAGTCGGTGAGTCGGACGCTGAACGTGGACGCCACGGCCGCCAATGCGGCTGGCGACGTCGAGATATGGACGAAAGTGATCGAGCACGGCAGAGCCGACTCACGTCCGTTGGACAACGAGCGCACTTCGATCTTGCGCGTCACGGTTCCGGCACCAGCAGTGCCGTGAATATGTTTCAGAAGACCTTGGTCTGCTGAGCTTAACGACGCACGTAAAGGGAAAATAAATGTTAGGCAATTTTGTTCTGACCCCGTGTTCCTTGTGTTGACTCGATATTTGTAATGTGGACCGAAATCTGCTATAGTAACTAAGGGCAAGGAGGACACAGGGGTAGGGGTTATCAACTGCTAAAAACGGGTGATTGCGATGGAGTTGGTGTTGCCAAGATGTCGTACCGGGATCACTGCGGATGACTTGGATTTTATTGTTGACGCCGTTGCGTGCGACGGGCGGAAGGTGTCGTTGGTGAAGCTTCTCGAGGACGCGGAGTGCCGTGATCTCATCCTCGACGACGAAGCACTGCGCCGGGTGATTCTCGAATCGCCCAAACAGCTTTCCATCTCCAGCCAACTGTATTTTTACATCCTGGCGCGTCACGCTCTGCGTCGGGTTGATATCCACTGCCGCGATGTTGCCGACTACGTCGGTGCACTGCTTGTCGAGTTTTCTCGGATGGAGCGTGTACGCACAGCTCGCCGCGGCCGGCGGCCGATGGATTATCTTGTCGACATGCTTGTTGCCATGGACGGCGTTGACGACTATACCCGGTTTGTGATTCAGGTGCATATCGGCAACTTTTCGTTGTTCTGGTCCGGTATTTTTCCGAGACATCTACTGCATCGGCACAATCGCAGAGGTGCTCCGAAGCTCGAGTACTACGAGTCGATCGGCAGTACCAACTTTGGTGTAGCCAGCCATCATCGGCTCGCCGAAAAGTATAATGTAGCGAATATTCTGCGGACGCTCGCCGATTCATTCCGCAGAACCCGTCTGGCGTTGAACGACCTGTCCGAACGCCTGACCTTTGTGGACGCACCGGATTTCACGATTTCCCGCGGTTGATGGGGAGCGGAGTAACGCTTCCACGGATGGGAAGGCCCCATACAGTCGCTACTACCGCAGACAGGATTCCGTGAGTATATTTGTCGCGGAGCAATTCTATGCGGATCTTCTTTATTCTTTTACTTTGGGTTTCTGTGTCCTCCGGCCAGGTTCCGTGGTTCGATGGTGACGTCGATGCAGCGGCGGCCCATGCGGAGCAGTCGGGCCGCCTTCTTTGCCTGGTGTTCGTCAAGGACAAGTGCGGGTATTGCCACCAACTGATTTCGGAGGTGATGCCGGATCCGGCAATGGTCGCGGAGCTCGAGTCGATGGTCAATCTCAAAATCGCCTTCGACTCCGAAGCCGGCCAGGCGCTGGCCGCCGACCTCGAAGTGCCGGGGACGCCGACGATGCTGATTCTGTCTCCGGAGATGCGGGAGGTCGATCGGATCATTGGCGTCAACCAGCCGGCGAAGTTGGCTGAGATTATCCGCGACTACCGCAACGATCGAAATACATTCGGCGACCTCCGGCGGCGGCTGCAGGAGGATCCGGGGAATCCGGAGCTGATCTTTGAGCTTGCGCGGAAACACGCCGACCGGCAGGAATTCAACGAAGCCTTCGCACTGTTCAACCAGATTCTCAAAGACGACCCTGACAACCATCTCGGCTGGAACGACGATGCCATTTACCATCAGGGTGCGCATCTGCAGCTCAACATGGCGCGACCTCAGGAGGCGCTCAAGATTCTGACACAGGGGCTCGAGCGCTATCCCAAGGAGGATAAGGCACCGGTCATCTTTTACCGTCTGGCTCTCTGCTACCGTGATCTCAACGATCCCGAATCTCTGGCTGCGGCCTACGTGAAATATGCGCCGCAACTACCGATTGCCGCCATGCCGCATCGAGCTACAGCGCGTCTCATCACCCAATTGAGATCGACGTCCGCCGATTTGCTGCAGATTGCCTGGCAGGCGGCCGAGAAAGCGCTGGAGATCGAGCCGGGCAATCACAAGAACTACCGCGTTGCTGCCGGGGTTCTGCTGCTGATCGATGATTTTGATGGTGCGAAGTCGGCAATCAAAAAGGCCATCGAACTGGCGCCGGCAGTAAGCGAGTATCAAGACATGCACACCTTCATCGTGAATTACCAAAGGGGGAACTGATGCGTTTTGTCGTCGTTGCAGGCCATGTCTGCATAGATATTATTCCGGAGATCGAGCGCGGATTCGAACTGGTGCCTGGACGGCTTGTTGAGATTGGCCCGGCCATCAGCGCCACCGGCGGTGCAGTGTCGAATACCGGTGTGGCCCTGCACATCCTGGACATTCCCGCGGTGCTCATGGGCAAGGTCGGCGATGACAGTTTCGGCGGCAGCATCGTCGACATTTTCAACGGTTACGATGAAAGCCTTGGTGCGGGCATGAATGTCGTACCGGGAGAGGCGACGTCGTACACGGTCGTTGTCAGTATTCCCGGCCAGGACCGCACGTTCATGCACTGCCCGGGTGCCAACAATACGTTCACCGACGATGACCTCGCGTACGACCAGATCGACGGCGCAGCGATCTTTCATTTCGGCTATCCGACACTGATGCGGAAGATGTACGAGAACGACGGTGCCAACCTGATTCGGATGATGCAGCGCGTCAAGGAACGCGGCGTTGCCACTTCGCTCGATATGACGGTTCCTGATCCGGATGGCCCCAGCGGTCAGGTTGATTGGGCCCGGGTCCTTGCTGGGCTCAAAGGGCATCTCGACATTTTTATGCCGAGCGCCGACGAGATTCTGTACATGCTTGACCGCGCGCATTTTGGTCGCGGTGACGACCTGAACGGCGATGAAGTCACGGTGCTTGGCCGGAAGCTACTGGATCTAGACGTTGCGGTTGCCGGCGTCAAGCTCGGCGGTCGTGGATTGTACATCCGCACGGCGGGTGCCGAGCGCCTTGCGAAGATCGCAGATGCCTGCACCGGGGATCTGGAGAACTGGGCCGATCGTGAGCTGTGGTTTCCCGTTTACGAAGTGGAAAATTTCGTCACTGCAGCAGGGGCTGGTGACACG
>DPYP01000513.1:2879-8385 GCA_003545375.1 Lentisphaeria bacterium | reverse complement strand
ACCAACTGCTACATTGTGCTCGACGTCAGTGCCTCGATGGAATACACCGGCACCCACGGCATCAGCAAGCTGCACTACGCCAAGATCATCGCCGCCTGCATCGCCTACCTGGTCAATCGCCAGGGCGACAATGTCGGCTTCTACGCCTACAGCGACAAAGTGCACACCGGCGTTCCGCCCGGTCATCGCAGCGGCCAGGTGCAGCAGATCTGTACCGAACTCTCCCGACTCGAAGCCGGCGGCGGTTGCGACCATGCCGTCGTGCTCAACTATCTGGGTGAATCGTTCAACCGCCGCGGTATCGTCGTGATGATCAGTGATTTTCTCGACACCGACACCGACATGCTCAAGGGCCTGCGCCATTTCCGCTTTGCCCACCATGACTGCATTCTTTTCCAGGTACTGGATGATGACGAGCTCGACTTCGGCTTCACGAGCACGATGCGTTTTGTCGACAGCGAGACGGGCGCCGAAATCATCACCAGCCCGGGCATCGTACGCCGCGAATATCTCGAACGTTTCGGCCGCGAGCTCGAAGACCTGCAGCTATTCTGCAGTCGCAGCAACATTGACTACCATCAGTTGCGCAGTTCGCAACCGCTGGCATCCAGCCTGACTGCCTATCTGAACCGTCGGGAGAAATTTCGCTGATGAGTCTCCTGGCGCCACTGTTCCTCGCCGGCCTCGCCGCCCTGGCGGTGCCGATCATTCTGCACCTCATGCATCGCGAAGTGCCGCGACGCGTCATTTTCCCGACCATCCGGCATATTCTCAAGGGCCAGCAGTTTCAGTCCGGCCGCCGCGGCCTGCGAGATTTCTGGACGCTTCTGGCGCGACTCGCCATCCTCGCGCTCATCGTGTTGCTTTTCACGCGGCCCATTTGGGAGAAGCCGAAAACAGCTGTGTCGGACGCCGGCAAGGAAATCGTCCTTTTCTATGATCTGTCGGCAAGCATGAACGCAGTCGATTTCGAATCGTTCGCAGTCAAGAAGACGCGGGAAATCATCGGGGCCGAGCCGAATGCGAACTTCGCTATGCTGGCATCGTCTGACCATATCATCGATCGCGCTGGCCTGGGCACACCGGCCAGCGAGGTGCTGGCGAAGGTGAAGGCCCTGCGGCCCGGGGTCGTACCGGGCAATCACTCGTCCGCGCTCAGCGCCATCGACGGGTTGTTTTCTGAAGCCCCCGGCGTCCGGCGCCTCATCTATCTGTTCACCGATCTGCAGCAGCAGGACTGGGCGCCGTCGTCGCTGCCGCGGGTGTCCGCCCAGGCCGAACTGGAGATCGTCAATCCCCATGAAAAAGCGCCACCAAATGTCGCTATCCTCGACGTTTATCCCGAGCATTTCATGCGGGCCCAGAAGCGGCGGATCCGCGCCACCGTGCAGGTGCGCAACTACTCGCTGCAGCCTATGCAGGCAAAGCTCTCGATCACGGCCGGTACGACGTCGTCGATCGATGTCCGGCTGCGCGGTGAGTATTCGGAGAAGCATGTCATCGATCTCGAGGACCCGGCGACCAACGAAGCCGTCGTCGAAATTGCCAGCCTCGAGGGCTACCAACTCGACAACGCCTGGCACATCTGGATCGGACCGCAGCCACCAACGCAAGTTGCGGTGATCTTCGGCGAGGGGCCGACGCGCCAAAAACAGATCGAAGCGTTGTTTCTGCGCAGCGCTCTCACGGTCAACACGCCGGGCCTTCCGGCTACCGAAGTCGATGTCAGCGGGCCCGACCTGTTGTGGAGCGAGGACGTCAATAGCTACAAGGCAATTTTTCTGCTCGACGCGGTGCAGGCGCTGGGTGAAGTCGAGATGGAGTCGCTGCAGACATACCTGAGAGACGGCGGCACGGTCGTCTATGTCGCCGGCCGGCGCAGCGCCGACAATCTGGCGAAACTCAATCATTGGGGCATCACAGAGAACCACTTTCTGGGTATTCTCGGGCAATCCGATCAACTCTCCGCGTACAGCCTTGGTTACATGGCACGGGGCAGCTCGGTGACACGTGTGTTCGAAGAGGAGAGCAGCGATCTGCTGCTGTTCCCGATCTACAAACTCGCCAAACTGGAAGCAGCGGAGAATGCAACGGTCCTGCTGGGAATCAACGAAGCAACGCCCCTACTCATCCAGGAGGATGTCGGGCGCGGTGTCTGTTTCACGCTGGCCATCAATCTCAGTCATCTATGGAGCGAGTTTCCCACGTCGTACTCCTTCCTGCCGCTACTCGATCAGATCGTGCAGTACCAGCCGGGCGACGAAAAGAAACGCGGCGTGCTGGTCGCTGATGTCGGCCAGGACTATACCGCCATCGCTGCTGCCGCCAGTCTGGAGGTCACGGAAATCCTTGCCGAACCAGGCGTGCACATGATTGACGGCACACCACTGGAGCTCAACTACACACGCCTCGAATCGGACCCGCGTACTGTCGAGAGTCTCGAGGTGTACGCCCAGCTTCTTAAATCCGGAAGCCCGGGCCTCACGGTTGCCGGCAAGAGGCCGTCCAGCAACCTGACCGATCTGCGGTACGCCGTCGCCATCGCGCTGGCCGCATTCCTGTTCATCGAACTGCTGTTCGCGAACTTCCGCCGGAGCCGTAAGACCGCACCGGCAGAAGAGTAAAAGAGCGTTCAGTGACGACTAACGTGCAGCAAACCACGCGAATAGAGAGTTTCATGGACTGGTTCGCCGACCGCCGCGAGGCGTTCGATGGGCTGCTGATTGACATCGACGGCACGCTGACCACCGGTCAGCACTCGGTACCGCGCGCCGCCGAGTTTCTGCAATGGCTGCGGACCGACGACGTGCCCTTCTTTCTGGTGACCAACGACTGCGATCGTTCGCATCAGCAGAAAGCCGACTGGCTGGCGGAGAGAGGTATCGACGTTGCCCCCGACGAGCTCGCCTCCTGTGGCGACGCCCTGGCCGCCTGCGTCATCGAACACGGGATCGCCGGCGAGCAGGTCTTTGTTATCGGCGAGCTCGGCGACCCGTGCTACGCCCGGCAGGCGGGGCTCCGGCCAGTGCGGTCATTCGAGGCGCTGCCCGAGTGCGCAGCAGTGGTCATCGGCGCACGCAATTACGACATGGGCAGCACCTGCAATGCCGTGATCAATTTTCTCGTCGCAAACCAGGACGCATTGCTGATCGTGCCGAACCCCGACAGGTACTGGCCCGCAGGTGCCAACCGTATCGCTATCGGGCCCGGGAGCGTCGCGCGTTTTATCGCCATGGTTGTCGAAGACTACAGCCACACAGTCTCGCCAATCTATCTGGGCAAACCAAATGCCGCCGTGTTCAATTTTGCCATCGCACAATTGCAACAACGGACCGGACTGCCGCTGGCAACGCAGCCGGAGCGTATCCTGACGCTCGGTGATTCGCTCAAATCCGATATCCGCGGTGCCAATCGCCTCGGGCTCACCTCCGCCCTGATGCTCACGGGCATTACGTCGGAGGCGACGGTGCACAGCCTGCCCCCGGACGACGAAAAAGTACCCGACCTGGTCTTCGCGGGGCTCTGCGGACCCGCAGTTCTTCCGCCTTAATCCATCTGGATTGTCATTCCGGATTACGGAATTCGGGATTGAGGCGGGAAGATTAAGGCAGAAGATTTCATGTGTAAACACCCCGACCAATCGAACAACGAAGAATCACCCGAGCCGATAACGTCCCGGTCGTGGCTACCCTACGCGGTGCTGCTGGCCGTCGTCATGATCACGGCGCTAGCCCTGCGCCTGGACGGCCTGACACGGTCGCTCGAATACGACGAAATCTGGCCGTGGCGCGAATTCTCTGCAATGACACCTTTCGATACGCTGGTGCATCCCAGGGACGTGCGGCATCCGCTGACCAATATGATCTCCACGCTGGTGCCAGCCGCCGTCGGCCCCGGTGACCAGCATCCGTCGGAAATCCTGATGCGCCTCGGTTCACTGATCGCCGGACTGCTGCTGGTGCCGGCCGCCGCCCTGCTCGCAACTGCCCTCACCCGCCGTCGAAGCTGCGGCATCCTGGCCGCCGCCCTGGTCGCCGTCGACCCCGTGTTGATCCACTTCTCGCAAACGCTGCGCGGCTATGTCTTCGAGGCTTTGTTCGCCGTCCTGCTCTGCTGGTGGCTGCAACTGCACGAGCTGCGGCTTCGCCGGCAGGCAGCCTGGTGCCTCGGACTGGCGCTCCTGACCGTGCTGCTGCAGCTTTCGGTTATTACAGCGGTGTTGATCTGGGCACCGTTGTTCGCCTGGCTGACGGTCGGGCAACTGGTCCACATACGCCGGGGCACGATCACGTGGCGTTCACTGCTCCCGGCCTTTATCACTATGGTTTTGCTGTCGCTGGCCTTTCTGTTTTGGTTGCTCAAGATCAGATCCGGCCTCACGCATTCCATCGGTCTGGGCTCACCCGCGGAAGTGGCGGAACGCGTTCTGCTACCGCTCAATCTGGTTCAGGGATTGACGTTGCCGGCACTGACTGTAGCGACCGCACTCGCGGCGATCTGTCTGATTCGCCGAAGGGTGGTTCACCTGGCTGTGCTGCTGCTCTGTGCCGCTGCCGCGTTTACCTGGGTCACCGGCTCGGTCGGACCGATGCGCGTGTACAGCTACCTCGTGCCTTTCATTCTGCTGCCGGTTGCAGTTGCGGTCGATGCCCTGCTGGGCCGTCTTCGTGGCGGCGGCGGACTGCCGCAGCTCACCGGGATGACGGCGGCACTGCTGGTTGTCGGTTGGATCTTCCTGGCGCCGGATCGAAGCCGCTGGGAACAACTGGACATACGCGCCCTTATCCCAGTACTGCTCGAACACGATGCCTACCTGGTTTTCGCCGCCGGCACCGGACGGTTGGTCAATACGTACGCAAAAACAGAAGTCGTGCAACACAATTTCATGCACATGTTCCGCCCGTCAGAAACCCGGTCGATGCTGCTGGTCAACTGTTCCTTACAGGGCATGACGCTGGGCGCCTACAGTCTGCGCGGGGACAAGGACTGTGCGCTGGCGCTGACACCGGAAACGGCTGGCGAACCGTTGAGGCCAGGCAACGTGTCCTGCGTACAAATCGATGTCCGCACGGCCCGGGCTGCGGACTCGAACGGGATCCTTTTTGCCGTGGTTACCCAGCCAAGCAGCACCTTCGCCGAGTGGGAGGCAGCCACCTTCGACAACGGCGGCGCCAGCCGCTGGTGCATCCTCAACCCCTGGCTTACACGTACCGTCTTCGTCGCTTCGCGTGATCAACAGGGTGAACCCGGGAAATACATCAACGCGGTGTTCTGCACCGCCGTCGATTCGGCCGACGACGGTGCTGCCGCACGAGGCATGCTCGCCGATGCCGCCTTTTACTGGCTGCAGCAATAGCGGCTGCTCCACTTTCGAGTTTTCAGGCTATATTCACGGGATGCGTTTTTGTCTCCGCAACTCGAAACATGGAAGATCCGACTGATGCTGCGCTATACACAACTCGTGCTGATCTTCACATTGCTGACATCCATCGTTGCCTGCAGCTCG
>DPYP01000513.1:0-2463 GCA_003545375.1 Lentisphaeria bacterium | reverse complement strand
ACGGCCTGGTCGACAGCGAAAACCAACCGGTCGATATCGATTATCTCGATGGCAAACTGGTCGCTCTCTATTTCTCCGCCAAATGGTGTGCGCCCTGCCGTAAATTCACTCCGCTGCTGATCAAGTATCGCAACGAGAACAGGGATGATTTCGAGGTTGTCCTTGTCAGCAGCGACCGCAAAGTCGAACAACAGCAGGAGTACATGAAGAAAGCGGACATGCCGTGGCCGGCCGTCCCCTTTAATTCGCCGGCGGCAAACAAGCTGAAGAAGCTGAATACGAAGCGCAGTATCCCAACGTTGATTATCATGGATAAAGACGGTGAGCAGATCACCAGCACCGGCCGCAATCTGGTCACCAACAACGTTGCCGTGGACAGGATCAAGGCCGGCACGATGGAGAAGGAAAATTACACCTGCGGCAAGTGCACCAAGATTCACGTCCGCAAGAAATTCAGGCTGGGCCGCAAAAAATAATCAGCCGCCCTGCCCGCGGATGCACATCATGAACTGCACCACGCCGGCAATACAGATGCCGACATGCGCCAGGCACAGCAGGACGACGATGCAGAACCAGGCAATCGTCAGCGGCTTGATCCCGGCCCGGTTCAGGGCCCACAGCACGCCCCAGTCAAGTAGCAGCACCAGCGGCAGCAGCCACACCCAGGCAGCCACGAGCAGTTCGACGTGCCTCATCGCCTGCACAGAGATTCCGGGCACCGGCGTGCCCGGCTCGACCCGCAGCATCAGTTGCCGGCATACCGGCCGGAACACGGCCCCCGTCAGCAGCATCGACATGCCGATAAAAAACAGGTGCACGTAAGCCTGGAAGAACAGAACGCCTTCGCGGCGCTTCACGGGTTCGTCCGGTTGTTGGGAGTCTGGCATGGGTGTGTGGGAGGTTTCAGGTGTCCAACAATCGGGTAATCATCTGCTAAACGACAACCACTTCCTTATCAGCCCTGCCACCCGTGGCGTCAGCTTCGTCCGCTTGTAGAGGCCGGCGCATTTCTTGATTGCTTCCGCCTGGGTCGGGTACGGATGGATGACACTGGCGATCTTGCCCAGCCCGATACCGTGCACGATGCACGTGGTGATTTCGCTGATCATCTCGCCGGCGTGGCTCGCGACAATCGTCGCACCGACGATTTTGTCCGTGCCCCTGCGGCAGTGGATTTTCACGAAGCCCTCCTCTTCCCCTTCCGCAATCGCCCGGTGGACGTCGTCGAACGGCGCCGTGTAGGTGTCCAGTTCGATGCCTTGTGCTTTTGCATCGGCTTCGTACATGCCGACGTGGGCGATCTCCGGATCCGTGTATGTCGCCCACGGAATAACCAGTCTCGAGAATTTGCTGCGACCCATGAACAGGGCGTTGGCGACGACAATCTGTGCCGCGGCGTCGGCCGTGTGCGTAAATTTGTAGGGCGTGCAGATGTCACCGGCCGCAAAAATATTCCGGTTCGTCGTTCGCAGCTTGTCGTCGACCTTGACGCCGGTACCCTCGTCGTACTCGACGCCGACCGTTTCGAGTCCGAGCCCCTGCACGTTGGGCGCCCGCCCGGCACCCGCCAGGATAGCATCGACCTCGACGGTCTGCGCCTTGCCGCCGATGGTGAAATGAATGACCTTGCCGCTGTCGCCGGACTCGATCCTCTCGATCTTCGCATTCAACGCCAGGCGCAGTCCTTCCCGCTCCAATGCCCGCCGCAGGATGTCCGCCGCGTCCGGGTCTTCGCGAACGAGGAACTGCGGCATCATCTCGAGAATCGTCACTTCGCTGCCGAAGCGCCGGAACGACTGTGCCAGCTCACAGCCGACCGGCCCGCCGCCGATGACCGCCAGGCGTTTCGGCAGCTCGGTCAGATTGAATACCGTTTCGTTGGTCAGGTAGCCGGCTTCCTCGATGCCCGGGATCGGCGGGCAGATGGCGCGGGCACCGGTCGCGATCACGGCTTTCCTGAACTTCAGCCTGGCACCGCCGACCTCGACCGTGTTGTTGTCGACAAACCTGCCGTCGCCGATAAAGACGTCGACACCGTGGTCGGTGTAGCGTTGTACCGAGTCGTCGTCGCTGATGGTCGCACGGATGCGGCGCATTCTCTCCATCACCGCGGCGAAATCGACCTCGACCCCGTCGACCGGCCGCCATCCCAGCTCGCGGGCCCGCAGCATGTCCGAGCGAAACCGCGCCGAGCGGATCACCGCTTTCGACGGCACGCACCCCACATTGAGGCAGTCGCCCCCCATCAGGTTGCGCTCGATCAACGCCACCTTGCCGCCGAGACCGGCGGTGACGATCGACACGATCAATCCGGCGGCACCGCCGCCGATCACCACGAGGTTGTACTTGTCCGCCGGCGTCGGGTTCCGCCAGTCAGCCGGATGCACGTTGTTCAGCAGCGCCTGATTGTGTTCGTCGAGCGGTGTGATTTCGAATGACATGGCAAAGGTTTCAGGTGTCGGG
>DPYP01000440.1:700-4152 GCA_003545375.1 Lentisphaeria bacterium | reverse complement strand
ATCGAGTCGAGCCCGCGTCCGATAAATCCGCGGATATTCGACATAATGTTTGTGCTGCGTTTTGTAGACCTCGTTGGCAACTTTGGCAGCAGCCTTGATCTCCGCCGCCTCGGCCTCGGCTACGGCCTTGTGCTGCTCGTACGCCTGTTCGGCCTCGGCTGCCGCGCGTTCCGCATAGGTCTCCGCGTCGATCAACGCGGCGGCGCTGGCCATCCGGGCATCAATCACTTCCCGGAAGGCCTGGGCCGCAGTCGGCGGCGGCTGGAATGCAGTAACTTCGAGGCTGAGTACGCGCAACCCGTACGGTTCGAGTTGCGGCGCCAGAACACGCATCAGGTCTGAACCCATACGCGTACGCCCGGCCGACAACATGGCATCGAAGTCGTGGGTACTCAGGTAGTGCACCAGCGCCCGGCGAGAGAACACGTCCATGAGCTTGGCAGGATCGGCGGTTCGCGAAAGGTAGAGTTGCGCGTCGGCAATACCGTAACGGACAGTGACGGCACCGGCAGCCAGATTGGCCGAGACCGTATCGTCACCGTCAACGCCACGACGATCGACGGCGGTGACGTACAGCCCTTCGGCGAAGCGCGCGTCACTCCACAGCGACAGGTCGCTGGCGGCCTCACCCGGCTTGACCGGATTCGGCAACGGGGCGATCGACGTAGTGCCAACCCGGCTCTCTGCGACACGCGTGATGCGAGTCAGCGGCCACGGCAGACGCACATGCAACCCGGGCTCGAGTCGCTCGTAGCCGTCGACGCCCGGGCGTTCGGCCAAGCCTATCTCATGGGGCGCGATGTGCACCAGGCAGGTAAGCAGCAGTATGGTGGCGGATTGGAGTGCCAAGTACGGCAGCACGGCACGGAACGCAAAACGAGACAGCCATTGTTCGGAAATTTTGAGGCCGAACTGGTAGTCGATAATGTCGGCGAGATTTCCCATGACCCCGCGCGGATGGCTGAACACCGCCAGCAGACGGCTCTCATATATGGTACGATCCGGCAGCTGTCCGGTGTGCGGACGATAGTGCTCGACAATCCACAACAAGAGACGCTCGAGCGCCAGCAACACGGCCGCCACCGCACAGATCCAGGTGACCGCGATGCCGATACCTGCATGCCCCCAGTAGCGCAACAGCGCAGTCACTGCACCGACGAGACAGACGATCGCGCTCCATAATGCAAAGCCGCAGACCGGCCGTAGAAAAACGGCATTCTCGCCGTACGCAATCGCTGCACAGTACTTGCCGTAGATGAATGACACGATGCCGGCAGCAGCCAGCAGTGACGCGACGCTCAGAAGCGGGGCCAGTTCGTTGGACGACTGGGTGATCGACAACGCTGTCTGGCTGCGGATGACCCACACGGCCAGCACGCCTTCGAGCACACTCAACCCAATGACCAGCACCGGCAGAATGATCCGCTCGAATTGCCGACGGACCCGTTGACGCTCGCCCATGGCGTCGGTTTCATTATCGAAAAGCAAGTGATCCGTGTCGTGAACCGACTCGTCGCCGGTCTCCGCCGCCGCCAAACGCACCATCCAGGCATGGAACGCCGCAAGCCCGGCAACCAACCCTCCGACCAGCAGAATGTTCGCCAGTTGCACGACGAAGTAACTGCCCATCGCCAGCCGATGTTCCTGGCCAAGCGCGTACAGTGTCGCTGCAAAAATCAGCTGGACGACGCCGGCGAAAGCAATGCGTTCCTGTCTGCGGTCCGAGTTCATACCGCTTTTAACTCCATGCGTTCGAAAACGATGGCGCCAACAATCAACGCCACAGCCAGCAGCAAGACCGCGTGAATGCCGCTCGAGACGTAGTACCCGATCGAAACATCCGCGCCGGCACCAAGCCGATCAGCTACCCAGAAGATCTGCCAGTTCGGCAGCAGCGATTGGACAATCGACTGCAACTGCGCGGGCAGTGAACCCAATGATATAAGGTAATTACTGATCAGCCCGAAAAAAAACAGCACAACGCCCACACTCAGGACAATGGCGGAGTCTGCGAACATGGCAGCCGGCAGAAGAAAGGCGGAAAATGCAATGAGTCCCAGCGCCAGCATGATGCCACTTTGAATACCGGACCAGTCGAACTCTGCCGGGCCGTTAACCAACAGTCGCACTGTGAAGACCGCAGCAACCATGACAAAAAGCGTGACATTGGCAACGACGGCATATGAACCACCGAAAAGATAGTGACGCAAGCCGGCCACGCCCATCGCCAGCACGATGGCACCAAGGTAGAACGCCAGACTGACCAGATTCAAAAACGCCGGGTCCCAGGCAATTTCAGACGTCCAAAGGTAGGCAACGAGAAACGACACGTGCAACAGCAGCACGGTAGCGAAAACACCACACCACTTCCCGGCAACCAGACAAAACTCACCGATCGGCCGACTCACCAGAATGCTGCCGGCGCCTCGGCGGATGTCGTCGGTAATGACACAAATGAAGCCGAACACGAAACCGAGGCTGCCGAGCATGAACATAAGCGCCAGACACTGGTCACGCAGCAGCTTGAGATGTTCCCCGGCAGCAAACCCCGGGATGACACCGAGCAGGCACATGAGCAGGATTCCGGCCAGGTGCAGCACCAGGCAGAACGGATCGCCCATGGTCACCTTCACGGCATTGCCGAGAACAGCTCGAAATTGACGCAGCCACATCGGACAAACACGGATCAAGAGAGGTTAAAAGTCGGGCAGCAGCGTAACGGAAAGCCGCCACACACCTGCTGCAGAATACACCGCTACAGAGAAGGTACGGCCGTTTGTTAGGTATCACATAAACTTCTGTAACGGCTTTGTAACGGTTCGATTCGTCCCGCTGCGAAATACAGAAAACGAAGACCCGGTGGGCAAGGAGAGGCGGGCACCGCGCCACAACAGCAGTCCTTAAGCAGGCTGCGGTTCAATGACGTACGCCTCGAACTCGTGACACCGATTGGAGGGCACTGCAGCAGTGATGTAGATGCCGTCGTTCTCGTACCGCAAATCCTGAACCACGGCGAGGCGGTGCAACTGCGCCACTAACTGGTAAGCATCAGACGGCAAGCGCAGGTGCATCACAGTCGATTTGCGATCGAGAATTTTCGACATCTCCGCCAGCAACTCGTCAATGCCAAGTCCGGTCCGGGCCGAGATAAACACCGCATCCGGATAGCGTCGTTGCAAGCGCGATCGTTCGTAGGGTTCCGACAGCAAGTCAGCCTTGTTGAACACGATTATTGCTTCGTGATCAACGACGCCGATCTCCTTGAGCACCTCGCGGGTCGTGTCGTAGTGAACATCGACAGACGGAGACGAAGCATCAAGCACAAGCAGTAGAAACTCGCTGTCAACGGCCTCTTCAAGGGTAGCCTTGAAAGCCTCCACCAAGTCATGCGGCAGCTTGCGAACGAACCCAACAGTGTCGGTAAGCAGCAGGGGCTGGCCATTCGGCAGCTC
>DPYP01000440.1:0-281 GCA_003545375.1 Lentisphaeria bacterium | reverse complement strand
TAGCCGACGATAGCACTGTTCGGCACCGGCACGCGCTGGCGTTTTTTGCGCTGCTCGGCTCGTCGCCGCCGAACAGCCTTCAGCTCGGACTTGAGTTTGCTGATGCGGGTTCGAATGAGGCGGGAGTCAATCTCGATCTGCTTCTCACCTTCACCGCCACGGACGCCGACGCCGCCACGCTGCCGGCCCAGGTGTGTCCAGGCACGCTTGAGCCGCGGCAGCATGTACTCGGACTGCGCGAGCTCGATCTGCAGCATTGCTTCCTGGGTGCTGGCGCGATT
>DPYP01000442.1:1069-7038 GCA_003545375.1 Lentisphaeria bacterium | reverse complement strand
TGCTTCCTGGGTGCTGGCGCGATTGCCGAAGATCCCCAGAATGACCTCCTGGCGATCAATCACCCGCATCTCCGAGAGCTTCTCCCAGTTACGTTGCTGGGCCGGCGAAAGCGTGTCGTCGAAGATAATTACGTCGACGTCGGCGGCATGACACTTCGCCACAATCTCGTCTGCCTTGCCGCTGCCGATCAGCAACCGAGGGTTCGGACGGTTCAGGCGAACCAAGATGACGTCCGCAACGTCAACCCCGTATGTCCTCGTCAATTCCGTCAATTCCAGCAGCAGTTCCTGCGTAGTCTTGGCGTCCTGACGGGCAGTTTGCACTCCGATCAGCATGGCTCGATTGTGTTCTTGCGGTACTTCGTCGAAGAGAAACATGCCACCTCCAACTACAATTCTACCCAGAAAAATCCGGCCGAAAAATCTACCTGCGGCTCATACAATAATATAGGGCCGGACGCAGACGATACCAAGGGTGGCATCGTGCAATGCAACTCGGTTGAGACACGACGTTGTCGCTTGGCCTCGATCCGTGTTGCTCGCGAAATGACCAAACGTCATATGTCAATTCAACAGTCAACAGGTAACGAAGGCATATGAACTGCTGATCCACAGCCTGGCATTCACAACGACCTTTTCCGTTGTAAGAGGAAGCCTTTTACAATCCACCCCAACTCAGCAAACCGGTGTGCGACATTGCAAGATAGTGTCAACCGCAGCAGACAAAAATACTCGCGCGATCGTGTTGACCGAGCGTGTGCGTAACGGCCGACACGCCGCACAAGACGACATCGACGGGAATGGCCACAACGGCTTCGTTTGTGGCTACCCTGGACTGGCAGAAGAACGTCTTACACTTGCAATTTAGGGCAATTTACCTATTAGTATGTGGAGCGTAAGCCACACGCAGACCTTCACGTTGTGTTGGCCGCTGCCCCGAAGTCTGCGGCATAGGCTCTATATAGATTGGAGAATAATCATGGCTGATCAACCCGAACGAAAAAAACTGTCACTGAATATCAACCCGACCGACGGCGACACAGAAGATAACCCGACCGGTCCCTTGCCGCGCCAGGACGACCCCAGTGACGAACAACCGAAGATCGAACCGCCCGCAAGCCCGATCGAAGCACCAGAAAAGGATGACAGTGCAATTGTCGATCCGCAGAGTGCCCGCGATTTCGAGACAACACGCCTGAAGCGCGTCAAGCCGGAAGAGCCTGAAACTGATCCTGATACCGAGACCACGGCACCAGACGACGAAAAATTTTCGACCTCGACAGTGCATCTCAAGGTCATCAAGGAAAAGAAAAAGCAGCTCGCCGGCATTCTGTCGGCTAGCCAGACCATTCGCCTGCGGCCCGCGGGCGGCGGCGAAGGGGATGCGCCGACAGAAGGCGGCCGGAAAACATTGAAAATAAAGGCTCCGACACCGGGCGACGCAGCTGCGGCAACGCCTTCACAGGAAACCGAAACGGATACAATTCCGAAGCCGCAATTGACAACCAACGCACCAAAGCCTGCGGCTGTCGACGACGACGCGGCGCCAACAGCAGCGACTCCTGTGGCAGCCAGCCCACCCGCGATAGCCAGCCCGCCCGCGATAGCCAGACCGCCCGCAATAGCCAGACCGCCGGCGGCAGGCAACCCGCCCACCACAGCCAACCCGCCCGCAAGCGGCGGCCGCGCGACGCTAAAAATCAAAGCTCCCACCGTCACTACGCCAGCAGCCGGCGCTGCAACACCCGCAGCAAGCCCAGTAGCAGCCCCAGCTGCCAGTGAGAAAAAAGCAACTCTAAAAATCAAAGTACCGCCGCCAACGGCTGCGGGGACCACCGCCGAAACAGCAAAACCCGCTGCCCCAGCAGAACCGGCTTCCGATCAGCAGAAGTCGACACTGAAGATCAAGGCCCCAGTGCCGACTGGCACCGCTCCGGCAGCCACTCCGGTGGCCGCCCCGGCGACCACTGCAGAAGCAACCCCGGCCACGACCATGGAGCAACCTGCGCAACCACCGGGACGAACACTCAAGCTCAAGACCACGCCCAAGACAGTAGATACGCCGTCAGTACCTGCAACCGGCGACCCGGCAGCCCCGGGTGCGCCGCCGCACTCGGCAGATGCCCCGCAACCGGGAGTCAGCCCATCAGCCATCACCCAGGACACGAAGGTCAGCCCGGGGATTATCTATACCCTCGCCACGGCAGCATCGATTGCGGTCGTCGGGGTAACGGTATTTCTGTTCTTCACGCACTTCTCGGATATGTTCGGCAGTCCATTCGGCCAGTGAGCGTAAACTCATCGGATTCCCTGACGCCGGTTGATTATCGATCTCAAATCAGTGTCCTCGACCCTATCGTGCCGGTTATCGGGAAGTCACGATCAGGCATTGATTTACAGACACTCGCCGACGCCGTTATGCGCAAGCCGGCATTGCCCCGTCGGGACAACTGAAAGCAACGTGGCATCATACCCCACGCTGGCAGGTCGAAGCGCGTGACTCATGCGCTTCGACGAATTGTGCAAAGAACTGCTACACACACCGGTCAGCGAGAAACTGTACCAATTGCTGAACCACTATTGAGATGTACGGATAGTTCCCTGACCGTCCGGCAACCTCCCCCACAACCGTGCTTTTTCGAATCTGCTGGCTGATTGTCATTCTGGTGATCACCTTGGTCGCCGAACTACTTTGCTGCCGTGCCGGTGCACTGTTTGCCGGGCCGTTTTTCCTGTGCTTCTATTTCGTTGTTACCTGCAACTGGCAGCTCGGCCTGGCCGGTGGCATCATTGCCTGCGTCGTCTCGGAAGTCGTACTCAGCCGATCCTTCACGGCACTGCCGCTGCTCGCACTACTGGTTCCGTTTGCGCACATGTGGCGGCACAATGGTGACCGTCGTCACGCCTACATCCAAGCGCTACCGGCCGCCTTGTTTGGCCTGAGCTACGCCACCTGGTTCGTAGTCGGCGAAAACATCGTACTGTGGCCTCCCGGCTTTCGGATGGCTACCGGCGAAAGCGTGTGGATCATCGTGTTGAGCACACTGTGTGCCGCCATTGGATTCCCGCTGATGATTGTCATTCTGGACGGCATCGCGAGTCTGGCGAAGTTGCCTGTATTCTGCCGGCGCAGCCTGGGCTGAAGGAAGTCGTCTCGCTTGCCGCCAGCGACTAACTCCCGCGCTGTAAATTCCCGTGCCCTTATTACTCGTTCACATCGTTTCTAATAATATCCGTAACCCTGATACGAGCCGTACTTGCGGGAACGCGGCATGGTGACATCGAAGGAAAGCTGATTGATGACAATGCCGATTAGGTTGGCATGATTCTTCTCCAGCGTCTGGATGGCGCGCAGCAGCAGATGCCGGGACGTCTTGTTCGACTGATAAATCAGGAGCGTGGCATCGACGATGCTGGCGATAATACTGGCATCGGTCACCGGCAGCACAGGCGGCGTGTCGAGAATGATGTAGTCGTAGTGCTCACGAAAACCGTCGAGCAATTCGCGGAAAACATCGGAACCGACAAGCTCGGCGGGATTCGACGGCGGGTCACCCGCGGTCAGAATATGCAAATTGTCGATGCCCTGAAAGTTCATGATCTTGTCCCACTCCGTATCGCTGACGAGCAGATCGGTCACGGTGCGGATAGCCTCATCCTCGGTCACGGCCCCGAGCAGCAGATCGCTGAGGCCAGGATGTGCCTCGATTCGGAACAGGTTGGACAGCTCGGTCCGGCGCAGATCCGCGCCGATGACCAAAACCGACTTGCCCATGTGTGCAACAGCGATCGCCAGGTTGGCCGATGTCAAAGTCTTGCCCTCGCGCGGACTGGAACTGGTGATAGCGAGAATTTTGTGCTTCTCGAGACCGCGCATTGCGAAATCGATATTCGTACGCAGCGATCGATAAGCTTCCGCAGGCACTGATTTCTGGTCGAAATTGAACAGCACCCGAGACAAAGCGGCGGTACGCACGTCCTGGCGTTTCCACTGGGATGCAAAGGAAAAACCGCATTTCACCGCCATAGCCAAAGCCGCGTTGCGCACGTCATCCCACTGCCACCGCCAGAATTTATAGATAGGCGTTTTGCTGACTTCCCCGATAATCGGCACGTGCGCAACCACCGGCAGATTGGTGAGCTGTTCGACATCCTCGATCTTACCGATCGACGTGTCCATACCCTCCCATACGAATGCTGCGATCGAAGCGAGAAGCAAGGAGAAAATCACCCCGATGACGGCGTTCATCCGGATATTCGGCGATTGCTTGTAGCCTAGTGTGGCGGGTTTGATCGTTTGGATTTCTTCGAGGGCGGAAGACCGTTTGCGTTCATAATCAATACGTGCAGTCACGACCTGCGTAAATATTGTTTCGCTCAGCGACGTCATCATTTCCTGCTGTCGCATCAAAGCGGCGAGTTCCAGTTGTGGCGGTGGATGTGCGCGCAAACGCTCCTCGATCTGCGCGATCTGCGCTTTCAGGTCGATGACAACCCGGTGCTTCTGGGTGTACCGGATCTCCGCCTTGGTCAGCTCGGCCCGCTGCACGGACAATTGATTCTTGAGTGTCTCGGTCGAACCCAGCTCAGCCAGTAACGCCGATTGATCCCGAATCTTGTCTTTGATCTCCCGAAGTTCGGCATTGTGCGACTCAAGCAGTTGTTCAATGAATTCCTTAGTTTCAAGCGCATCGTTAGTCTTGTTGTCGGCAAAAGACTTCTGGTAGGTATCCGCCAAAGTATTGGCAACTATCTTGGTAAACCCCGAATCCGGGCCCTTGACTCTGATCGTCACGAGCTGCGTACCAACCTTCTTGCGCGTGGCGGTGATGTGACCTGAAAGCTCATTCGGGGTCATCGCGTCGATAAAGTCAATGACCGGCTGGCTCAGGTCAGACGAACCCTTAGCCTTCTCGCGCAGATTGATCAACGTCTTGTTCAACATGCCGATATCACTGGAGATCAACTCCATCTCCGTATCCATGGCTGAGTCGCCCTGGCCGAAGAAAGCGATATGAGCGCCCTGAATGACCGCCATAGGCTGGCGCGCCGAAATGCGGATATCACACGCCGATTGGTAAACCGGTTCTCGGGTTTTGCTGTACAGCAAAATAAGCGTCAGCATGACACAGAACACCGTCACGACCAATGCTTTTCGGCGCCGCAAAATCCACCAGTAATCACTGATATCGACGTGAATCCGCTGATCGAGCAGCGATCTCACTCCGGGCCGGGCCGGGACCTTGCCGCTGTCGGAGGTAACCGTTCCCATCATTCCCTCCACATCAAGCGTATTAGAACAAATCCATTGCTATGTAATATACTATAACCCGCGCTAAAAAAAATGTACGCCGTGCTCGAATTGATTTAC
The DNA here is from genome assembly GCA_003545375.1 of Lentisphaeria bacterium. Lineage (GTDB taxonomy): Bacteria > Verrucomicrobiota > Lentisphaeria > JABSQK01 > CAJWLW01 > CAJWLW01. The sequence goes on along the minus strand of DPYP01000442.1, from coordinate 1,667 downwards.
AATCCGTATGCGGCAGCATTTATCCCACAAAGCCCGTCCCGTATAAGGTACACGTTGATGTTAGGTTAATTTCAACGCGGAGCAACTGATACGACGCGTTTTTTTAAGGTGGGGCAGACTCCCGATCGAACCAACCGCTTGGCATTGCCACTTCTAAATGCCACGGCGTCTCCCCCGGGCGCATCCAAGCCCTTATCGCACATCGAGGCGACTGAACGAAGAAAGCAACACCCCTTCTTCGCAATTCCAATTGCTGCTCATTCGCCTACTGCTGAATCCGCTTAAAGATTTCCCTTGCCATCTTCTGGCCTTTGGCAATTTCTGATGGTGTAAGATCAGCCTTGATAGAATCACGATGCACCCGGGCAACCTCACCACCGACCGCCGCCGCTACGCTGAACCATGCGTAGGCCTCCACGTCGTCTTCAGCTACCCCCAAGCCGAACTCGCACATCCTGCCGAGCTCCGTCTGCGCTTCGGTATGTCCTTGCTTACTCGCCTTGCGGTACCACTCCACCGCCTCGACATCGTCCTCAGGCACGCCTAAGCCATTGGCGTACATCCGCCCGAGGTTATACTGGGCGGTGGCATGCCCCTG
>DPYP01000442.1:0-734 GCA_003545375.1 Lentisphaeria bacterium | reverse complement strand
TCAGCCGCTTTGCGGTACCACTCCGCAGCCTCGGCATCGTTCTCAGGCAGGACCTCACCGTAGTCGTTCATCCAGCCGAACCTGAACTGCGCTCCGGCAAATCCCTCCCCAGCGGCCTTGCGATACCACTTCACCGTCGCCTCGGCATAGTCTTCGGACACACCTCGGCCCTTGGCATACATCGGGCCGAGCGACATGGTATCCCCCTGTTCAACTGCCTTGAGGCTGTCCTGCGCGGCAGCATATCCTTGCTCAGCCGCCCTGCCGCACCACTTCACTGCCTCGTCATCGTCCTTGGTCACACCCTCGCCCTTGGCGTACATCACGCCGAGGTTGTTCTGTGCGGCAGCAAGCCCCTGTTCGGCAGCCATGCGATACAACTTCACCGCCTCGGAATAGTTTTCAGGCACCCCCTCGCCGATGGCATACATCACGCCGAGGTTGTTCTGCGCCAAGGTATTTTCCTGAGCAGCCGCCTTCCGGAACCACCTCACCGCCGCGGCAGCGTTCTCAGGCACACCCTCGCCGATGGCGTACATGGTGCCAAGGTTGTTCTGCGCGGAAGCATTTCCCTGAACAGCCGCCCTGCGGTACCACTTCGCTGGCGATACTTCGCTGTCAGGAACACCCTCGCCGTCAGCATACATCCAGCCGAGCCAGTTTTGCGCCACGGCATCTCCCGCCTCAGCCTTCTTAAGCAGTGATTGGACGTCTTCTTCTGTTTTCGTTTCTTC
>DPYP01000613.1:811-12842 GCA_003545375.1 Lentisphaeria bacterium | reverse complement strand
GGGAAGGAACGCGCGTTCCTTCCCTTTTTTGTTGACCAACGGGACGAATCTAACCGCTAAACCGAAGTTGACCGTGCAGGCGACGGAATGAAACGGCTTGCTCGGATCCGCCTGTTCAAAGTCTTCCTGAAAAAGGTATGGGCGGGTTTGGTCCCGCCACCCTATGCCGGACCGCGGCGGCAGCGGAACACGAGGATCAGAGCGAAGGGTGTGTACTGTTTCATTCGAACTTCGCCCTTTTGTATAACCCTCAGATCGCCCAGGCACTGAGCGTCTAATTATTCGGCCAACCAGCGGGCAAGGGTATGGACTTCGGATAAGACGTTTGCCCGGTGTACGCCCGCCAAGTGGTACTGGTACCATCGATCTCCGCATCCTTGAGAAACTCGACATGGTTGTCGACGAAAGCGACATTCCAGCCGGTGCCATGCCGCTGCAGATCAGGCGTGAGGCCCCACCTGAGACTAACCATGAAGCCGCCGTAGGCATCCCCGAACATATAACAGGAAGTAGGCGTAATCACCCTGCCCTGCCGCACCCAGAAGCCCTCGACCCAGCCGGACGACAGCGCCATATTCAGTGAATAATGGCTGAGCCGGAACGATGCGCCTCCACCGGGGCTAAAATCGTCGGATTCCCCGCTCGAGTATTCCGACGGACACTTGTACACCATGCCGGGGGGGTCAATATCGTCTTCAGGATACGAAAACGCGCTGCTTCTCGACCAGTCCGGTAAATAGCCGTGCCTGACAAAATACCAGGGCCACCCGTTGCCGGTCGTAAGGCTGAAAGGCCCGCTCTCCTCGTGCAGTTGCCATGCCCAACTTGCAACGAACCATTCATCATAATCATCGACGTAATTCGTATTGGCAAGGGCAATCTGTTTGAGATTGTTCATGCAGACTCCCCGCTTGCCTATTTCCTTGGCCTGATTCAATGCCGGCAGCAGCATTGACGCCAGGATAGCGATGATGGCAATGACCACGAGAAGTTCGATCAGGGTGAACCGTGAACCGTGCGCCGGGCCGTAGGCCCGACTGCCCGACGCTCGTCGCCAGGAATGAGTGGAGCGCATGGAAAACTGAAAATTCGAAACTCGCGCCTTGGATTCTTGACGAGTGATCATCATCCGTTTCCTACCATCCCTTACCACCATCCCATCCCAAAGCGGCCAACCCCGTTGATCTACAGCGAAACCTATGCCTAGATGCTCAGCATGCTGTACTATACAGCGTCCCGCCAGCCAAACCAGATTGGGTCGATCATCGGTGGACCCAACCATCGTGGACTCAAAGACCTGCCAGCTTGGAATTGACTGTCGGTTTTAAGTTCATGATGCAAGTAACATTGCAGCCGGCTTCGACTCGCGCACAGGTCATTTTCGGACAATCAAGGCGATCCCCAAGTCATAGAACAGTTGGGGTGAATAAACACATCGGTCTATTTGGATCAGCCTCCGTGCTATGCCTGGGAGAGTCTCTCGTACTCCGTAAGCAGGTCGGCCGCGGACTCTGTCCGCAACCGGTGGGCGAACGCCTGCGAGCCGCCCGCCTTGACCCACGCATCCAGATCGAGCCGAGCCAGGTCCGTCAGCGGCTCGTCACGCACCGCTCGCAGGATTTCGTATTCGTTCGGGCTTACCGCGGCACGTTCATCGTCGTCCGGCAAATTCTCCGGCCAGCATTCAAAATGGTTGTGGCGCGCCGCCGTCCATCGGGCCTCCGGCAAAACGGTGAGATCGCCGTTTTGCACGCCGTCGGGCATCCCCCAACGGCTCTCGTACCCGGTCAGCCGGGCTCGCAATTGGTCCCGCGCCGCTGTTGCTGCCGGCGTCAGTGGTGCAAGCATCAGATCGATCTGCTGCCCGGGGTCCTGCTGCAGATCATAGAGTTCCTCGATTCCACCGCCGTACCAATACACATACTGGTAGCGGTGGTCCTGGAGGCTGATCCAGCGCTGCTGGCCGAAGTCGTTTTCGAGGTACTGAACCGAGCGGTCTTTGTCCGGGGCATGCGCCAGCAACGATTCCCCGGGCAGCTCCGCCTCACCCGGATACGCCAGACCGGCGGCGTCGAGGAACGTGGGCAGGATGTCGTTCAGATCAACGAAATCATCGTGCCGGGACCGGGCCGCAACGCGGCCCGGCACGCGGAGTATCATCGGGATCCGGCAGCATGAGCGATACGGCAATGATTTATTGAAGCACCCGAGGTCACCAAGGTTGTCGCCGTGGTCGGATGTGAAAAGCACCAGCGTGTCATCAGCCAACGCCAATGCCTCAAGCTCGTCGAGCAGGCGACCGATGTTCTTGTCAATCAGGGACACGGCGCTGTGGTACAGCTCGCGTGACCGCCGCAATTGTTCGGCGCCAATCACCTCCTCGTGTTGCGAGTACGCCTGCGCCTTCGGCGGAAGCGGGCTGAGACGTCGTACCGGATCGGGGATCGGGGCAGCGGCGAGAACCTGTGAGAAACTGTCCGGCACCTGAAACGGCGCATGCGGCGCAAACCAACTGGCCCAGAGAAAAAACGGCCGGTCGCGATTGTCGCGGAGAAATTCGATGGACCGGTCGGCAATCCACGTCGTGAGATGATGTTCCTCCGGGATCAATGAACGTTGCGGCTGAAACCGGATCAGGTTCGCCACCCCGAAGATATTCCGGACATGACCGAAGCCGACGTCCTTGAGGTAGAGCGCATAGTCGTTGTCGTCCCGATTGTTGGCGGCGTGCTCGGCGAGCAGCATCCCGCCGAAGCCGTGATCGTGCCGCTGCGGGTGGAAGCCCATGTGGCCGATCGCCTGGGTGACATAGCCGGCGCGCGACAGGAGTCGAGGCATGACCGGCAGGTCCTTGTCCCAAGGCTGCGGCGAGTTGCGCCAGTAGCCATGAAACCGGGGCGGCAGCCCGGTGAGGATATTGTGCCGCGCCGGCGTGCACACCGGGTTGGTGCAGAAGGCGTTTTCGAAGAAACACCCCTCGGCAGCCAGCCGGTCCAGGTTCGGTGTTCGCGCCCAGTCGGAGCCCGCAGCCCCGGTTGCGTCAAAGCGCATCTGATCCGCCATCAGCAGGATGATGTTCGGTCTGTTATGCTCCGCGATTATACTGTTCCCTCAGTTTGTCAGCGGCCCAATGGCGGTCAGTCGTCTCCAGGCGCCGACAGTATTCCTCGAGTTTGCCTTTCGTGTGATACGGGCCGCCCTCCGCCAAAACAGTCTGCAGCGGATCGGTGTGGACCTCGGCGGCGGTCATCATTTCCGTGTGCCAGCGCTCCAGCAAGCTCTCGCCGCGAGCCACGATATCCGGTTTGTCCGCTGCCAAATCACGAGTCTCATGCGGATCGGCCTCGACATCGAACAGCATCGTCGGCGGCACGTTCATGTAAGCGTCATGATACGTTTTGATCATCAGCCACCCCTCGAACCTGACGGCCCGTTGACAACACCAGGCACACTGGCTGAGGACCAGGAAATCACGGCCGGCCGAGCGCCGGTCGCGCAACGTCGCCGCGAAATTCTCCCCGTCCCAGGTCGCCGGGACAGGACCGTCCAGCAAGTCAACAACGGTCGGCGGCAAATCCACATGATAGTGCAACGCGTCGTCGACACCGGGGCTCAAGCCCGGCCAGCGAATGATCAGCGGAATGCGGCAGGTGCACAGATCCGCCGTCTGGTGGTTTCCATAGACATTCAACTCGCCCAGGTTCTCGCCGTGGTCGCTGCTGACAATGATCGCGGTGTCATCAAGCACGCCCTCGGCCTCGAGTACCTCGAGGAGCCTGCCGATATGATCGTCCATATAGCGTACCGCTGTGTCGTAGCCGTCAATCCACGCACGATAGTCCGCCAAGGTGGCGATTTCACCGGGCAAATGTGGCTGCGCGTCCGCTTTTTCCAGGTTCCATCCCCAGGGCTCCCGGGCGCTGCACGGACCGTAACTTTGCCGCTGTGCAGTGAGTGCTTCGCCAGTCAGCCACGTCGGCGGATTGTCACCGCTGAAGGGGTTGCCGTAAGCTTCCGGGGTTCGGTATGGCATGTGCGCGTCCCAGAAATTCACGTGCAGAAACCAGTGATCATTTTTTGCCTGCCGGCGAAGCCAGTCAATGGCGATCGGCGTCACCTCGTCGGCGCGCTCCCTGCCCGTTTTGCCGCTGTTGTGGACTTCATTGAACCCGGCATGGAAATGCCAGGCCGAGTGTCGCTCGGCGAACGAGCTGATCGTCACGGTGTGCATCCCGCAGCAATCCGCCAGTATCTTCATCCACGAGGACCGGCCGTGATTGCTTTTGAACCCTCTGGATTCTCCCTCCGGTGGCAGATCGGCCGCGGTGCCGCCATGACCGACAACACCGGTATGAATACCGAAACGCCCGCTGAACAGCGCGGTTCGCGAGGGCAGACACGGTGCATCCGAACAATAGCAGTCTGTGAACCGGACCCCGGTCGCGGCGATGGCGTCGATATTGGGCGAGGTATTCCGCGCATAACCGTAGCAGCCCAGGTGATCGGGCCGCATACTGTCCAGGTCGAGATAGAGGATACGCATGCTGGCGTTCTGTTTGCTTGTTAGGCCAATCCCAGTAACGGCAATGCGTCACGGTGGATGAGCGCTTCAATCTCGTCCTCGGGGACTTGCGGCATGCCCGTGCCGTGGGCAAAGCGATTGACGTCACGCAGCGCCGCAATCGTCTGTGGGATCGTGCAGATTGGAAAATCACTGCCGAACAGGAGCTTGTGCATCACGCTGTTTTCGTGACATGCGGCCAGGGCCTGGTAGCCCCACCACGGCCTCAGCGGCACACCGCCGGAGATGTCGGCATACACGTTCGGATGCTTGCGGATCATCACCATCGCATCGGTGGACCAGGGCAGGCCGACATGAGCCAGGATGATCTTCAGGTCCGGAAACTCACGTGCAACCGGATCGTACAGCAGCGGGTTCGCCCACTCCATCGGCGTGTCCGGGATGACGTGGAAGGCCGCGTGCGTGAGGATCGGCAGCCCCAGCTCCTCGGCGCGTGCGTGGACACGCCGGGCATGCTCGGCACAGGGATGATAATGCTGATAGACCGGGCTCATCTTGATACCCTTCAATCCCAGGTCTTGCACACATCGATCGATCTCATCCAGTGCGTCCGGATCGTTCGGATCGACAGACATGAACCCAATGATCTTCTCCGGATGCGCGTTGGCATAGGCGGCGATATCGTCGTTCGGCGTGTTCATCCCTAATGCGATTGAGTTGATGCCGAACACGACAGCCCGCGATGCTTCCTCCATTGCCGCCCAATGCCGCTCCGGCGTTACATTCAGATCCAGTGTACCGTGTCCGGCGCGCCCGGATTCGACAACTTCCAGGAATATCCGTCCCCACTGCTGCCGGGTGGACAGGTGCGTATGTACATCAATAATCATGGCCTATGCTCCTGGCTTACTCGAACTGCTTGCACCGCCGGAAAATCGCCGGAGGTCCGCCGGGCTCACCGAATTCACTGCACATGGCCACTGCGGCCACCCGCAGCATTTTCAACGGTTCAACTCGTTCGGCCATGGCCCCGTTCTCAGTGTTCCTCAAGTGCTCAACTCCAACACAAAGTAACGCCTTACACCGCCAAGGTCTACGGACAACGCACCGTCGCTGTATTGGGTGCATGCCCTCGGGGCCGCGAGGTCGGGACTGTGCAGTACCGCCGAAGCGCAGTCCGCGGCCAGGCGAAGCGACAGTTCCGGTGGTGACGGCTCGTCGAAGTCGATGCGTTCGACGACCCTTACATTGCTGCCCTGCATCTTCAACGTCGGATGCAATGCCGGCTTGACCTGGCCCGGAATGCCATGGATCAGCAGACGGTCGCCTTGCCGAAACCGGCACAGGAACCAGCCGTCGGGCCGGCGCTCTATTTGTACGTCCTCCGGTGGCAGGCACTCCGCAACCGTTGCCGGCAGGGCAAGGGCTGCCGCGTCGGTCTGAACGCGCCCGGGAGACCACAGCAACACCCCTTTGCCGGTTACGACCCGGACCCATTCGTCGCCGGCGACCAACTGACCGCGGTAGCGGCCGGTGCAGTTCGGCGGCGCCGCCGGTTCAGCTTGCGTAAACGGCGGAAATCCAGGCGCCCGCTCGGGCTCCGCCATGGCCGCGTCAATATCATAACCGCCGAGCCACGGGTCGGCGGACGGCCGCGCCCGCTCGTCTCGCAGTCCCACCGGGCCAGTGGCAATCACGATGCCGCCCGCCTCCAAAAAGGCATCGAGCCGGCGGCGCTCCTCCTCACTCAGGCAGATGACGCTGCTCAACACCAGCAGCGGCCGGCGGCCCGGCTCCGGCATCGACGTGACCACTTCGAAGTCAATGCCGCCGCGAATCAACTCGTGGCAGGTGATTGAGTAGTCGTCGGTGTAGTCCTTCTCCGATGCCTGACCATAGAAGTCACGGGTCGATCGGGAAAAAAACACCGCCGTATTCGCCACCGGCTCACCGCCGAAAAGGGATGCATGATCGCGCTCCCAGCAATATGCTTCCTTGATCAGCTCGGGTTCGTCCGGCAGTTCCTGCTGTTGCGAGACCGGCAGGCCCAGGTGGTCCTTGATCGTGCTGAACCAGCAATCCGACCCCAGGAACTTGTTGACCGCCCAGACAAAAAACGCCGGATCCTTGAAAAAACCGTAGCCCAGCCCGATGCATTTCGCCCCGGCATCGCGGGTAATGGACAGGTGCAGCCCCAGCTGGGAGACACGCCGGTTCCAGGTGCCATCGGCTTCGGGTACACGCCAGCACATCTCCAGCATAATCACATTACAGCTCTTGATGAACTCCTGGGCGGTCATTGCCGTCCCGATCCGCTTTTGTGAAACGCTGCCGGAGCAGCAACTGCTCAGGGGAAAGTCGGGAGTAGTTGCTTCCCTGACGCAGCCGAGAAAATCCGCGGCACTGCGGAACCGCATCTCGATCCAGTCCTTGAACGCCTCCGAGTCCCGGTTGCCCCAGAAACCCATGTCGGTAGTCGGCGGCAGCTCGTGGCCATAGTCGCGGCGGAATCGATCCCGGCACCACCGGCAGCCGCACGCCAGCCATCGCATGTTGTAGATCGCATCGTCGCTCATCAGGCCGTCGATCCCGGTTTCATCGATAAGCCGGCGGACATAGGCCTGATACGCGCGACGGAAATCGGGGTTGTTCATGCAGAATTGCTCGCAGCACCAGCGTTCGTTGTACGTTGGCTCGCCGGTCTCGATATCGATCATCCGCCAGTCGTTCAGCCGCTGGCCTTCAAAGCACATTTCGGCAGCGGCCTCGAGGGATGGATACGAAAGCACATGATGCCGCATGTGCTCGTCGAGGCGCCTTGCGTCATCGGGGTTTCTCGGTCGATGCGTCAGCACCGCAGAATGATGGTCGAAGAGCTTGATCCGGCGCTGGTGAAGGGCGTCGGCAGTAAAGGCAAACAGCTCGTGCAGCCGCGACCACAACGGCAGGAAGTCCCAGCGAAAATGGGTGCCGAAGATTATCGCCAGGTTAACGCCGGCGTCGGCCGCGGCGTCGGCCCGCCGGAGGATCCGGTCGGCGACGTCCTGGTCCGGCCAGTTGATGTCTTCCCATTTCAGCCACCAACTGATGGCCCGGTAGTTGTCCGCTTGCGATCTCATCGTCTCCCGTCAGCCGTGCGCATCGCAACGGTCAGCAACCTGGTAGATCTCGAGGATGCGTGCCAGGTTTCGCATGCCGGCCGCACCGTCAACCGCAGGCTGGCGGTCCTCAATGATTGCCTCGGCGAAAGACTCGAACTGCCCCTGATACTGGTCCTTGTCGTTGTCGACTGCAATCGGCGTTGTCCCGTCGGTGTTTGTCAGTACGAGTTCCGGATCTGTAAACGGGCCGGCAGTTCGCCGTGCCCGCAGCGTTCCCTCGGTCCCGTGAATTTCAATCGCATTGTCAGTGAACGGGACGGCAAAAGAGGCCTCGATCACTCCTATGGCACCGGCTGCAAAACGTAACAGCACAACCGCGGTATCTTCGACCGCATAGTCGAAGACGACGTTGCCGGTGAGACCGGTCACCGACTGCACCTCGCCCAGAAAGAACTCGAGCAGGTCCAGACAATGCGACCCCACATCCATGAACGCACCGCCGCCGCCGGTCTCCTGCTTCAGCCGCCAGGCGTCCGGCGTCCCGGGATACCACAGGTGCGTCTGAACCCGGGCCCGGACGATCCGGCCGAGCACGCCGGCGTCGACCATTTCCTTGATCTTCCGGTGATACGGATGAAACCGCCGCATAAATCCAATCTGCAGCTTGACATCATTGCCCTTGCACGCATCGGTCATCTGCCGGCATTCGTCAATCGTCAAGGCCATCGGTTTTTCCACCAGGACATGTTTCCCGGCGTCGGCAGCAGCGACGGTATGCGCGGCGTGCAGAAAGACCGGCGTACAGATGTAAACCGCGTCGACGTCCGGGTCTGCCAGCAGCGCTTCCTGCTCGTCGTAGACGACGGCTGCAGCAAATTCCCGGGCCACCTCACCGGCATCGGTGTTGTGATTTAAGACCGCATGAAGTTGGCAGTTCCCTGCCTTCGCCAGGCCTGGCAGCGGCCGTTTCCCGGCGAACCCCGTCGCTCCAATTACGCCCCACCGAATGGTCATTTCAGTCCCCTCAGTCTGTTGATTTCATCGACAACGATGCTGCCGGCTTCCGGCACCAGACAGCTGGTCCGGCCAAATCGTGTCTCGTACGCACCCTCGGCGAATGATCGGGCCAGCGGCAGGTACCCAATATAGCCGTTGGCGTTTCCGGCGATCAGTGAATGCCGCTGCGGGTCTGCCCGCTTCAAGTCCAGGCCGTCCTCGACGAACAACTCACCGGGGACGCCAATCACTTCGATCCCGCCCATCCTGATCACCTGAATCTCCGCCACGCACGCGTCGTTTGCCATCATCACATCACGGGTTTCTTCGGCAAATGACAATTCATAGCGCAGTGCGGCAGCTTCCGGCGCCGGTGCCTCCCGCAGCGCATCGGTCAACCGCTCGATCTCACGGTTTGCCGCTTCGATGTCGGCAAACGGCGCCGGCCTCCTCTCGAGCGCAACCATCTTCCTGGTGACGCTGAGCGGCTCGGCAGCAACCCGGCACCGGCGGCCGATCGCGGGCACTACCGCCTCCGCGATCCTGTTTCCGATCCGCTCCGCCTCGGCAAAGGTTGCGATCCATTCCCCGGGGGTCTTCACGTGATTGATGTCGCCAAATGCACCGTTGAGGAACAACACCTGTGGCTGGTCCGGATGCCGGTTGCGAATAGCATCGACAGCCACCCCGGGGAAGTCCCGCGAATACATCAGATTCTCTTCACCCAGAACGGCGGGATGCAAGGTAAAATTCACCAGCATGCCGACGACAGTCTCGCCGTCTTCAAAGACAACGATCGTCGCTGTCGGGTCCACCGGTCCTCGTGCCTTTATCTCTGCCGGATTTACCGCTTCGAGGTTCAACCGGACCGTTCCGTCCCGCATGAGCAGACGCCGGTTCCAGGCGACGTCGTCGATTGCACACCGGGAAACGGATACCTGGACTGGCCGCTGCACCGCGATCGCCTGCTGCACCAGGGCAGCGACGGTGCGGGGCAGTCCCCGGCACCAGGCAGTGACGGCCTCGCCGCCGCCCGAGAGAAAAATGGTGTCGGGACCGGAATGCGTGTGGGTGCAGGTTACCAGACACTGCGCCGCATCCATGCCCGTGGCCTCGGCCACCGCAGTCTTGATCGCCGCCACCGTGTCCGCAAAAAGGCTGATCAGATCGAGGACCACAAACGCCACGCGCTGCTGTCCATCGCTCACCACCAGGCAGTTTGCCGTCAACGGATCATGGACACCGCTGGCCGGTTCACGCCGCCGCCGGTATCCCCCCATGCGGAGGCCGGGCGGCGGTGTAATGGCACACTTGGCGAAGCCCGCCTGTAACATGATCGAACGCACCTCCAGTGTCCGCACGGGACACTACCTGCTATAGGCATCCATGACCTTGGCGATCGCCGAGACAACATCATCCAGATCCGCCCGTTCAATTGTCGGGTGGACCTGCAAAACAAAGACCTCCTCTGCCAGTTTGCGGGCATTCGGCAGAGATACGGTTGAGTAGTCGGCGGGCTCAGGCCGAAACGACGATTCGAACGGATAGCTCGTCTTGCCATAGCCAATACGTTTCTGATAGACTTCTTCGCGGTAATTCTCCCCGGCCGTGCCCAGCCCGACCGGCACGCCCTCAGCCCGCATCGCCGTGACCAACGTATCACGGTCCACGGTCAGCTTTTCCGGACGAAGGCGCACGTAGTATTTGTAGAAAGCGTGTTTCACGTCGTCGGCCTCATAGGGCGGCACCAGGGCATCGTAGGCTTGCAGGCGCTCGGTCAGGTAATGGCCGTTCTCGCGGCGGCGTTGCAGATTCCAGTCAATCCGTTCCAGCGCCTTCAGGCCGATTGCCGCCTGCATTTCGGTCATGCGGTAATTGTAGCCGATACGGTGATGGACATAGGTATACAACGCTTCCAGCTCGAGCAGGTTGCGGCGTTCGATTTCATTGTAGCCATGGTCCTTGACACTGCGCGCTGTCTCCGCCATCCGATCATCGTCGGTCACCACCATGCCGCCTTCGCCGCCCGTAGTGAAAATCTTGTCGTTGCAGAAGCTGAATGCAGCGATGTGCCCGAGGGCACCGGCACGGCGTCCCTTGTACTCGGCGCCATGTGCCTGGGCGGCGTCCTCGATGACCACCAGGTTGTGCTCCGCCGCCAAGGTCATGATCGCATCCATATCCGCCGGGTACCCGGCCAGATGAACCGGGATAATCGCACGTGTGCGCTCGTTCAGGTTTTCGCGGATCGATTCGACGCTGATGTTCTGTGTCTGCAGATCGATATCGGCGAACACGGGGATGGCCTGCTGGTGCAACACCGCAAACGAAGTGGCGATGAAGGTGCGGCACGGCACGATGACCTCGTCGCCCGGTCCCACGTCGGCGGCCGCCAATGCCACGTGCAACGCCGCCGTCCCGTTCATCACGGCAATGCCGTGCTGCACACCGCAGAATGCCGCGAACCGCTCCTGGAAGTCCATCCCGCAACTGCCGGTCCAGTAATTCACCCGGCCCTGGCGCAGGACGTCTTCGACGGCGTGGATCTCCTCGTCCGTGAAGTCCGGCCACGGCGGAAACGGCCGGTTGCGGATTTTCTCACCGCCATTGATTGCCAACTTCTTGTGGGAATCTGTCATCATTCAAAGTCTCGCACTGTCGGGTTACCGGGTGGTTGAACAATCGGGAAAAATGCGGTGGCTGCGAATCACTTCGTGATCATTTGCCCCAATGTCGTCCAAGTCCGTAGTCACGTCAAATTCGCGGGGCAATTTCAGCGAAGCCGGGTCAGTATGGCCGCGTCGGCCTGGCGTTTGGCACGGACACTGTCCGGGGTCACGTAATAGCGCTGTGCCTCTTCGTAGAAGCCGAGGCGCGGGTCACGCTCGAGCAGCGCCGCGACCTCGGCCAGATTGGTTTGTTCGGCTTCGAGCCGGGCACACATGACCGCGGTGTCAAGCCCCGCCACAGTGTCGGGATGATGGCGCCAGGCCAGCCACGAGAACAAGACCCAGGCACTGTGCACAAGATGGCCGAAGTAGCAGGCGACATTACGCTCCTGCTCGCCGCGGGGTGTCTGGGCAGCCGGTGCCAGTGCCCGCTCATACTGCCTCACCGCTTCCGTCCAGCGTTCGTGCATCGTGCCCAGCCGGTCGATGACCGCGGCCAGCCCGCAGAAAGCGACGCATTGCTCGAGCATGTCGCCCAGCGGCTCGCGGAAGTCCATGTGCCAGGCGATCATCGACTGCTGCCGCGGCTCGTAGTCCGGCAGCGGATAGGCGCAGCCACGGTTGAACGGGCTGAAGTACAGCATGCCGAAACCGAAGGCGTAAGACCGGACCGCCTCGCCGAACGCCTGCCATGCCTTGGCGACAGCGCTGCCGTCCGGAAGGCCAAAGTAGTCCTCGGCAAC
>DPYP01000613.1:0-427 GCA_003545375.1 Lentisphaeria bacterium | reverse complement strand
CGAAACAGTTGAGCGTGTCGGGGTTGCTGCCGAAATTCCATGACGCCATGACATCGGTGACCCCGAGCTCGCCGAGCGCCGCCAGCTTGCGGTAGAGATTGGCGATCAACGGCCAGTTCGGAGCAGTGGCGCATTCGATGGTGTGGTTGACCTGAAACCGCGCCATGGCCCGCTTGCCGCTGCGCCGGGCCGCCTCGATCTGCCCGCGGGCACGCGGCGACGGGCCGATATAGTTGAGACTGTATTCGTCCACTGCCAGCCGCTGCCCCTGCCACTCGAGTTCGCCGCCGCGCTCGTTGTCAGGCATGACGATGATCCCGGGCGGCAACGAAGCGATGAGCTCCGCCTGCGGGGCCGGCGCCATCAGGTCCCAGCTCCAGGTCCAGGCGATGACATCGGCTTCCGGCGCGGTGCCGTGGACGCCCCG
>DPYP01000229.1:7019-10263 GCA_003545375.1 Lentisphaeria bacterium | reverse complement strand
ATATCATAGGTAAGCGTGACGACACCGGTCGTTGCTGCTGCCGGTGTAAAGACCAGGGTGTTGCCGGCTACGGCGACGGTGCCGTCGCCCGGATCCGCCGGTTGCGTGATGCCGGCGATCGACAGCGTGTCATTTTCCGGATCGGTATCGTTGTTGAGCACGCTGATAGTGACAGGATCGCCCTGCAGCGTTACAGCCAGGTCATCGACCGCGGTGGGCAGGTCGTTGATTGCCGCGACATCGACGGTGACTGTAGCGGGATCGGACACGTTGAAGCCGTCGGTCACGGTGTAGGTGAAGGTATCGGTGCCGTTGAAGTTGAGGGTCGGCGTGTAGGTGACGGAGAGGTCAACTTGGACAACGACGGAGCCGTTGGCCGGCTGTGTCACGATTGCCGGTGTGAGAATATCACCGTCTTCGTCGGTGTCGTTGGTGGTGACGGCAATATTCAGTGCGACATCCTCGTCGGTGCCGTCGTTGTCATCGACAGCGACGGGTGCGTGGGCGATGCCGACAATGTGCACGGTGACAGTGGCGGTGGCGGGGCCGCCGGGGTCGCCGTCGACGATGGTGTAGGTGAACGTGTCCTCGCCGACCAAGGCGGGTGCCGGCGTGTAGCGGATTTTGTTGTCACCGAGCAGCTCGACAACGCCGTTTACCGGGTCGCCGATCACGGTGATGATCAGCGGGTCGCTGTCGACATCTTCGTCATTGGCCAGCACGTCGACGTCGACCGCCTCGCCCTGGGTCGTCGCTACGGTGTCGTCGACGGCGTTGGGTGCATCGTTCACCGGCGTCACTTCAATGGTGACGGTGGCTGAGTTCGAATCGGTCACGCCGTCGGTGATGGTGTAGGTGAAGGTGTCGGTTCCGTTGAAGTCCGGGTTTGGCGTATAGGTGAACGAGCCGCTGGCGTTGAAGGCGAAAGAGCCATTGGCCGGGGGGCTGCCGAGGGATGCAACGAGCGTGTCGGTGACATCGCCGTCGCTGTCCTTGCCGGTGCCGTCGGCCTGACCGTCGATGATGTCTCCGGGGCCGTCGGCGACGGTGAGCGTGGTGTCTTCGGCGACCGTATAGAAGTCGTCGTTGGCAATCGGGTCGTGGGTCGGCACGAGGGTGACGGTGACAGTCACCGTGGAGGGGTCGGACTCGTCCAGCCCGTCGGAGGCGGTGTAGGTGAAGGTGTCGGTGCCTTCGAAATCCGGATCTGGCGTGTAGGTGAACGATCCGTCTTGATTAAAGTCCAGGGCGCCGTTCGACGGACCGCTGCCGTAGATCGCCAGGAGGACGTCACCGGCATCGCCGTCATTGTCATTGGCGAGCACGCCGGGAGTGAACGTCACTCCGGTACCGTCGTTGGTGTTGGTCATGGAGAAAAAATCGTTGTTGGCGAAGGGCACCTGATTGACGACGGCAATCGTCACGGTGGCGGGGGCCGAGTCATTGGAGCCGCCATTGGCGCGATATGTGAAAGTGTCGTCGCCGGCGAAGCCCGGACCCGGGGTGTATTGGAAACTGCCGTCGTCGGTGAACAGCAGCGTACCGTTGGTCGGCGGCGTCACCAGGACGGCTTTGAGCACATCGTTCTCGATGTCATGGTCATTGAGCAGGAGGCCGTTTGCGATTGTGACGGTCAGTTGGATACCGGACAGCGCATCGTAGTCATCGTTATTGGCGACCGGCGGATCGTTGACCGACGCGACGTTTATAGTGACCGTGGCAGTGTCAACGGACAGCGGCCCGTTGCCGTCGGAGATAGTGTAATCAAAAGTGTCCAGCCCGAAAAAGTCGGCTGCAGGCGTGTAGGTGATCGAGCCGCCGTTGATGACCAGCGTACCGTTGGTCGGCTGAACGGCGATGGCAGAGATCGACAGGGTTTCTTCGTCCGGGTCCTCGTCGTTCGCCAGAACGTCGATAGTTACCGCTGTGTCCTCGGGCGTAAAACCGACATCGTCGGCAGCGATCGGCGGGTCGGGCGCTTCAGCGACGGTAATGGTGACGGTGGCTTCTACGGGCTCGCCGCGCTGGTCCCAGAGTTGGTAGTTGAAGGTGTCGTCGCCATTGAAGCCTTCATCGGGTGTGTAGGTGAAGACCCCGAGTGCCAGAGTCAGGTGACCGTTTGGCGGCTGGGTAAAGCTGAGGATTTCCAGATCACCGGTATCGTTGTCGACATCCGAGTCGTTGTCGATCAGGTCATCGTCCTGGAACTGCTTGACCGTATCCTCGACAGCCGCGACCAGGTCGTCGAGGGCGATCGGATCGTCGTTGACCGGGCTGACAAAGAGAGTGACGGTGGCGGGCCCGACAATTGTACGGCCGTCGGTTATGCGATAGGTGAACTGGTCGGTACTCGCAAAGTCGGGATCGGGCGTGTAGACGAACTGGTCGCCATTGAGCACGACTTGGCCACGCAGGGCCGGCGTGAAATCGACAATCGTGAGAACATCGTCCTCGACGTCGAGGTCGTTGTCGAGCACCGGGATAGTCACATCGGTGTCTTCGGTGGTGACCGCCGAATCGTCGGTGGCGATCGGGGGGATATTGGTGGTGGCCAGGACATTGATCGTTACGGTCGCGGTGGCGTCTTCACCGCCGCTACCGTCGTTGATCGTGTACTGGAAAGTGTCCTGGCCTGCGAAACCGGAGAATGGCGTGTACGTCAGATTGCCGTTGGCGTTGAAGGTGACATAGCCGTTCGCAGCGCCGCCAAGAGTAGGCAGGTCGATGACGAAGAGTTGGTCACCGTCGTTGGCGTCGGTGTCGTTGGCCAGAACATTGATTTCTACGGGCGTGTCTTCGGGGGTTGCAGTGAAGTCATTGCGAGCTACCGGATCGATGTTGCGTTCACCGATGTCGATGGTGACGGTCGCGACATTCGAATCGGCGAGACCGTCATTGATCTTGTAGGTAAAGGTTGCGATGCCGTTGACGTTGGACGGCGGAATGTACTTGAACGAGCCGTCAGGGTTGAGCTGGAGTGTGCCCGGGGCCTGTGGCACGCTGCTGTGGTCGACAACCGTCGGCCCGTCGACCAGGATGGCGGTCAGTTCGCCGGTTTCTTCCTCGCCGTCCGGGTCCTGGTCATTGTCGAGGAGGCCGGGTGCCGCTTGATCGAACTCGACGTTTTCATCGAGATCGAAATTGTCGTTGATTGCAACCGGTGCGTCGTTAACGGCGATCACCAGAACATTGATCATGCCTTCGGCTCTGCCGGTATGGCCGGGAATGACTGTCTCTACGAAAG
>DPYP01000229.1:1632-6684 GCA_003545375.1 Lentisphaeria bacterium | reverse complement strand
GTCTCTACGAAAGTCCCGGGGGTGCCGGGGGTGCCGGGGATGGCGGGGGTGCCGGGGATGGCGGGGGTGCCGGGTTCGCCAGGGACAAAAGTGGTGATGTCGTCAACGCCGCCGCCGCCGTCACTAATTATATAAGTGAAGCTGTCGGCACCGAAGAAGTTGCGGCTTGGTGTGTAGGTGAAGGTGCCGTTAAGATCAAACATTAGCGTACCGTTCACCGGCTGCGAAAAGTCGACGATCTGCAGATGATCGTCAGCGCAGGGATTCTCGACTGTGCAGTCAGGGTCGAAATCGTTGTCCCGGACATCGCCGGTTGTGCCTGAGGTGTCTTCTGTGACGATCAAAACGTCGCCGATCGCGACCGGGGCGTCATTGACGGAATTGACCGTGATTACCACCAGCCCTTCATCGTAATGTCCCGAGCCATCGGTAATCAGATATTCGAAGGAGTCGACACCGTGGAAGTTGAGATCCGGCAGGTATGTGAAGTTGCCGTCGTTGCTGAAGCGGATAATGCTGCCGCGCCGGGGACTGTCGTAGGAAAAGACCCGCAACACTTCCTCTGCAACGCCGCCGGTATTGCCGGCGCCGATGTCCGCATCGAAGTCGTTTTGCAGCACGTTGAACGAGACTTCCGTGTCCTCGTTCGTGAAATACCTGTCGTTGTTGGCACGCGGCAGCGACGCATACGCGATGCAACATATGAACAGGAGCCAGATGCTGACAGCACACAGCACCCGGCCCGGCATGCGGTTGATCATATACGGAACTCCTTCTCGGTAAGTGATCGCGAGCGCAGATGCTCTGCTCCCGACTCAGGGTCGTTGTCAGCCCGAATCAGCAATACGCAGCGCAATCCGTGTCTATTACTCCGCTGAGCATTAAGCAGGTTCAATCCGTACCTGGCATTGGTATTGCAAAGAGAATTTGACCGCATTAGCCCGAGATGGTTCAAATACAAAAAAATACGTCCGTGCAGCGTCTCCCCCCTAGCTGAGTAAAAATAGCTGCAACGCCAGGTCTTTGCAAGATGGTCCGTACAATAGTTTACGCTGATTGGAGTGTCCGAGCAGTCAAACCGCGGCCGTGCATCCAAGGCCTTGTCGCCGGGCATTCGTCGTAGCGCAGCGCGAATCGCCGCCGCGGATCCGGGTCGTGGAAATAACGCTCGATCGGCACCTGCAGCGTAGCGTCGGAAGCCAGGGGGATCTCTTGGAACTTGCCACGCTGCGAGTTATCCTAACCTGATGATACAGCGGGAGAATTAGCTGTGAAGCAGATTGCGCCACGCTTGCGGAGATCGTAAAATTGCCGAGGGGGGGGGAACAGCGATGAGCAACACTGACACCGTCTGTGTGGGGGGAGCGAGCGGCCTTGTAGGCTCGAGTATCGTCAAGGCCTGCCTGGAGAAGGGCTGGCACGTACGCGGCACGATGCGCGACGCCGGGGATCCAGGCAAAGTGCCGTACCTGATGTCCTTGCCGGGGGCTGCGGCGCGGCTGCAGCTGGTTACGGCGGACATGGCGACGCCCGGTGCCTTCGATGATGTCACTGAGGGCGTCGACGGCGTCTTTATCGCCTGCCTGATTCCCACCTATCACGGGCCGTCCGGCAAGCCGGCGCGCGAAATGGACGACCAGCAGGGCTATGCGGAGATCATTGTGCCCACCGTGAACGGGTGCCTGAATATTCTGAAGTCGGCCAACCGGCACAGCGTCAAGAAGGTCGTCATTTGCAGCAGCACGAGCAGCACCAACCCGGTTCCCTGCCCGCCGGTCAAGAACGAAGACCACTGGTCCGACGAAGCAGAGCAATGCGGCGCGAAGAAATACACCTCGGCCGCCAAAACCGTGATGGAGAAAGCGGCGTTTCGTTTCGCCGGTGAGAATCACCTGCGCCTGTCGGTTTTCATGCCGAGCATGATCGTCGGACCGGTCGTGATGCCGGGCCATGTACACGGCGGCTTGCTGCAGCTGATCAGGGGTGAAGCGTGGCATGAGCAGATTCCGAACAACTCAATGTCGATGATCGACGTTCGCGATCTTGCGGCGCTGTTCGTTGCCGCCTATGAGAACCCGGCGGCCTGCGGCCGTTACTTCGGCGTCTACGACAGTTGGCATTGGGCCGATATCTATGCGGCGCTGAAGGAAATTCTCCCGGAGATGAAGATGCCCGAGCCACGCGACGGCAAGCCTGTCACCGCCACCGGTTTCGATGTGACTCGCAGAGACAGCCTGGGCGTGCCGGTGCGCGATATTCCGACGATCCTGCGCGAGATGATTGCCTGGATGCAAACGGACCCGTTCGGGGCAGGGGCCGTGTAGGAGGCCGTCCCCGCTGCTGCTGCTAATCACTCGCTGCCCGACTCCTTTTCGGCCGCGACGATGTCGCGCACTGCAGCAAGCCGGTCGATCGCCTGAAAATCGCCGGGATACGTGGCCCAGTAGCTGCCGTCCCGGAATTCGAGGATCCAGATGCCTGCCTGCCCGTTCCGGTATTGGATATCGGTCGACATCCGCATCGTGTTGCCGGTGGACGGCATCGACAGCGCTAAACGGCTTCCCACAACCACCGTTTGCCCAGCCAGCTCGTTCTTCAAGACTTCCGACACGGTGATATAGGCCGTATCATAGACATACGTGTCGGCTTGCGGTTCAGCCAGGTCAATCGCGGTGATTTCACCGGTCACGACAACCGGGTTTCCCCGGATGACGTCGGGCAACGGGGTCAATGCCCAGCACGCCTGGACCGGAAGTGCCTGGGACAGCAGAGCGAAAACAAGAAGCAATGCCATCGAAATTCTCATTGTCAGCCTCCAACGTTTGCGGTTCCATACATGAAGACGCGGGTACAGTGCAATTCTTAGAAAGCGGCGGGTCTTTTTCCCGCTCACTTACCGATACAGAATTTGCTGAAGATATTGTCGAGGATGTCCGGCTGCACGGTGCGGCCGGTGATCCGGCCCAAGGCGTCGAGTGCCGCGCGGATGTCGACCGCCACGAGCTCGTAATCCTCGCTTTCCAGCAGCGCCGCTACTGTCGCGAGATGCGCCTGCGCCTTGTCGAGCAGGGCTGCGTGCCGGCTGTTGATCGCAATCTCCGGTTCCTCTGTGTGCGGCCGTTGCCACACGACACGCTCGATGGCGTCGAAAAGCGCGTCGAGTCCCTGGCCGGTAAGCGCCGAAATCTCGATCACCGGTGCATCCACTGCAGCGGCAAAGCCGGCCGGAGCCAGGTCGATTTTGTTGGCAACGACGATGAGACCGTCATCGATATCGAGCCCCACCGACTCCTCCTGGCTGGCAAAGTCATTGGTGCAATCCACGACCCATAGCACGACCTGCGCCTGTCGTATCGAGTCGCGGCTGCGCTCGATCCCCTGTTGCTCGATGATGTTCGAGGCTTCACGGATACCCGCGGTGTCGACCAACTTGATCGGGATGCCGCGGATGTTCGCCGGCTCCTCAATCGTGTCGCGCGTGGTGCCCGGCACTTCCGTTACAATGGCACGGTCGCGGCCGAGAATGAGGTTGAGCAGGCTCGACTTGCCGGCGTTCGGCGCGCCGACGATGGCCAGGCGCACGCCGTGATGCAGAATCTCTCCTTCCTCGCGGTAGCGCAGCAGGTCCTCGATCTGTGAGTGTGCCGAGGTGATCGCTGCCAGCACCGCAGCGGTCGGGTCGAAGTCAAGATCTTCATCGACGAAGTCCATGCGCACTTCGATTTCCGCCAGCATGGCACGCAGCGTGTCGTAGACCGTATCGATGCGTCGTGTCAGCACACCCTGCAGCTGGCGGTTGGCGGCGTGCAGCGCCATGCGGCTTTGTGATTCGATGACGTCCAGCACGGCCTCGGCCTGGGTCAGGTCGAGCTTGCCGTTGAGAAAGGCGCGCTTGGTGAACTCGCCGGGCTCGGCGTGGCGAGCACCGTGCCTCAGAAGCAGCGACAGGATGGTGCGGGCAACGGTGGCGCCGCCGTGACAGTGAAACTCGACGATGTCCTCGCCGGTATAGCTTGCCGGTCCCGGCATCCGCACCGCCAGGCACTGATCCTCTGCCTCGTCGTCGTTGTCGACAATACGGCCGAGCGCCATACGTCGCGGCGGCAGTCCGGACGGCGTCTTGTGTCCGCGCCATACCGCCCCGGCAATCTGCTCCGCCTGCGGTCCCGACAGCCGAATGATGGCGATGCTGCCGCCGATGCCGGTGCAGATTGCGGCGATAGTGTCTTCTTGAGCTGAGATCATGAGGTACAGAAGCGTTGCCGCCCGGGGAAGTCAAGGGTCTGTTGTGGGGCGACGAGCCGCAAGTTTAGATAAAGGACCAAAGGGACCAAGGGTGGAAAGGGAGGATGATGAGTGGATGCTCCGGAAACAGAAAAACCCGTCGACCTTTCGGTCAACGGGCTTTTCAAAACAGTAGCGGCAAGCTCAGGCGCGAGCTGCCTGAGCCTTTTCGACGAGGGCCGTGAAAGCCGGTGCATCGGCGATCGCCAGCTCGGAGAGCATCTTGCGATTCAGTTCGATACCCGCCTTGTTGAGGCCGTCGACAAAGGTGCTGTAATTCATGCCGTTGGCACGACAGGCCGCGTTGATGCGGATCGCCCAGAGCCGGCGAAACTGGCGCTTCTTCAGCTTGCGCCCGGTGTAAGACATCTGGTTGGCGCGATCGACTGCGTCATAGGCGGTGCGGATCAAACGACTACGGCCGCCGTAAAAACCGCGGGCGCGCTTCAGGATGCGCTTGCGGCGCTTGCGTGACGCCGGGGCATTGGTTACTCTCATAGGACGACTCCCTGATTATCCGATCAGTGAACCCTTGATACGGTTCATCTCGGTCTTTTTGATCAGTGCTGGCTTGCGCAGGCGGCGTTTGCGCTTGGCGTTCTTCTTTGACATGATATGCCGACCGCCGGCGCGGTAGTGCATATATTTGCCGGTACCGGTGCGCTTGAGGCGCTTGGCGGCACCCTTGCGAGTTTTCATTTTAGGCATCGGTCACTCCATTCGTTGTAGTCGCAAGAAAAAAACGATACGGCATCGCGCCTCAAACGC
>DPYP01000229.1:0-1214 GCA_003545375.1 Lentisphaeria bacterium | reverse complement strand
GGCCGACAGCGGCTCCGCCATCGTCGAACTATTTCGCCGAATTTGGGTTGAGGAACATGACGATCGAACGGCCGATCATACGGGGCCGATTCTCCGATATGCCGTAGACTTCGATCTCCTCGGCGACACGTTCCATCAACTGCATTCCGATTTCCCGGTGCGTCACTTCACGACCACGGAAAAAGAGGGAAACTTTTACTCTATTCCCCTTTTTCAGAAAGGCAATGATGCGATTGAGTTTGATTTCGTAATCGTGCTGGTCGATGTTCGCGTGGAACTTGATTTCTTTGTTCTTCTGCGTGACCTGCTTCTTTTTCTGGTCCCGCATCTTGCGCTTCTGTTCGTACTGATGCTTGCCGAAATTCATGATACGGCAGACCGGCGGTGTTGCGCGGTCGGCGACGAGCACGAGATCCATTGAAGCTTCTTCAGCTTTGGCAATAGCATCGTCCACAGGGATAATGCCGAATTGCTGATTGTCAGGACCTACGAGACGGACTTCCTTGCCGCGGACGGCAGGATCATTGGCTTTTACCGGTCGAGAAATTGGCGTTTCCTCCTGTTGCCGAATTACCGCGTCCAATGCAGCGTGACACATCATGTGTCACGCAAAGGCGCATCGAACAACTCGAATTTGGCTGATTGTCAGACGTCGGAAAGGGAGAAATCTCCCTTCTCGTGCGAGAACTAATTCATAGTATAAGGGTGTGTGCTATAAAATTAAAGCATTTTTTGAACAACAAAATTAACCTTCTGACACTGTCGGCATCGACGTGCTCTGCCGCAGCAGCTTGATGGCTTGCGCTACGGGCAGCGTTCCCATGTCTTTGCCGTCATGGCGACGCATGGTTACCGGCCACTCGGCGACCGGTGTGTCTGCAGCCCTGGCGTCGACCTCCCGGTCGCCGGCAATTGCCACGAACGGAATGCGATCTTCGCAGGCCCGCCGCACGCGGGCGCCTAGTCGGGCGTTGCTGTCGTCGAGCTCACAGGGTACCTTGGCAGCACGGAGCTCGTGCCACACAGTGCGGGCGAAATCCGCATGCCTTACCTCTACCGGCAGGACTCGGAGCAGCACTGCTGCACACCACGTCGGCAGCCAGCCGGACGTATGCAGCGCCAGCGCGGCCGGCAGCCGGTCGACGTACTCGAAGGCCGGCGGCTCCACGCCATCCGGTCCAAGGCGAATCGAACCGAGGCGATCCTCGCGCCCG
>DPYP01000078.1:0-10490 GCA_003545375.1 Lentisphaeria bacterium | reverse complement strand
ACACGATGACGGAGATCGAGAAATACGAGTTTGACCGTGTCGGCTATCTGGTGATCCCGGGGATGCTGAGCGGCGAGGAAATCACCAAACTGGCTGAGGCGATCGATAAACTGATCGCACACGCTGAGGCGCATTTTGATGACGCCCCACGCGTGATGGCCCGCTGGGGAGTCGACTATCATCGGAACGATGAACTCGGGTACCATGTCGGCGGCCACTTCGGCAAAGGGATTGGGGATAGTGTTATTATCGAGGATTTCTTCAACGCCGACCCGGCTTTCGACTGCCTGGTCAACCATTCCCGGACAATGGCGTATGTGGATGGCCTGATTGCCGAGCGCCCGACGATAAACGACTCCGAGCTGCGCGTGCGTCACCCGGGCAACCTGTCAGCGACGCATATGGGCGGGCCTATAGGGACAAAGTACAGGTACCGTTTTTTCAACAATCGTATAGACTGCATGATGATTCGCATGGTCTACTTCGTCCAGGACGTATCGGTCGAGCAGGGGGCTTTCTGCGTTGTGCCGGGCACGCACAAGTCCAATTTTTTGTCGCCATTTGATTGTGAACCGCAGGATGAGCCCGGCATGACCCCGGTCGAGGTGAAGGCGGGCGATGCGATTCTTTTCACGGAGAACCTTCGCCACGGCGGCGTACCAAACCTATCCGGGCAGGTGCGCAAGACGCTGCATATCGGGTACGGCCCGTTCTGGTTGAAGTCTCAGAACATTGCCACGATAGACCAGGACCCTTATATCCTCCAGCGCACCCTGGATCGCTACGACGAGGCGCAGCGTGGCCTTTTCGACCCCTACGAGAAGCAGCGTGACGTTAGATTAGGGGCTGGCTGATCCCGGGAATCCAACCCGTCAAGTCGTGGCTCACAGAAACAGGCAGGATGCCTGCGCTCCCAGGGTTACGACTACATCGCCTGCAGTTGCGCTTTGCCGATCTCCCTGACCCGGGCGTCATCGAGTTTTTCCAGCAGCTGATAGCGCGCATGATGCGAGTCGCGATAGGGATCATTGCGTGCTGCGTTGTAACAGCAGATCAGTGTTCGCCGGGAATGGTCACTGAGATTCTTGTCGGAACGATGCAGCAGATTGGCGTGGAAGAAAACGGCTGAGCCCGGCTCGAGCTCCAGATGGACCAGTGGCAAACGTTCCTCGGCAGCTGCGACGCGTTCGGGATCGGCGGTGTTCTGGCTGTCGACGGCTACGTGGGTGATCAGGCCGATGTGGTGCGACCCTTTGAGCACCTGCAGGCAGCCGTTTTCCATGGTGGCGCGATTGACCGCAATCATACAACTCGCCATGAATGGGAAAAGGCAATACCCTTTCGGTTGCCAATAGCCGAAGTCCTGATGCCACAGGAAGGCACCACCGGTATGCGCATCCTTCAGCATCAGCTTGTGATGCCAGTGGTAGACCTCGCCATCCAGCATCTGCTCGAGCGGATCGACGATTCGCCGGCATTGTGAGATGGCGCTGTACATGTCATCGCTCAGCTCGTCGTCGACCCAGAATGTGGATTCGCCGCCGGCATTGTCACCAAGCGCGATCACCCGCGCTGACTGTTTTTGCGTGTTATCCAGCTCTTCCAGTGTCTTGGCGGCGGCGGCGATTGCCTGGTCGGCGATCGAGATTTCCAGCATCAACGCCGTCTCTTCCTCGTCGAACAGTTCTTCAACGATGACGTAACCGTCCTTGTGGTATTGCTCGAGTTGGTCTTTGGTCAGCATGGCTGTCTGTCCTTCAACTGATTTGAAAACATTGGCTTGTATCGAGTACGGGTATGACGACAATAGAACATGCGGCGTTGTTTTTCAACGCGGGCAAAGCGAAACAGCAATGTACACAGGGACGTGCTTGCACTGCCTCTGGCCGGCCAAAGCAGGGGTCGGACAAGAGTCGGACGAAATAGCCGGGGGCCTTCATTGGATTGATACCGGCACTCTTATCTCCGCGCCCGAGCAGCATCTCAAGCGTTGGTGATGTTCCGGAGGAACGGTGCGGCCGGCAACCCTGCACCGTTGTACAGGTTGCAGACCGGGTCGCCGGCCCAGGCGTAGCGGACGGTTTCGGGACTGGAGAGGTGTCCCGACGTGACCAGGACCGCGGCACCCTCGATGGTGGCGTCCGCAGGGGAAAACGATCCGTCGTCGCCGGCAACTTCGAAGCCCACGAGTTTGTCGCCCCCGGTTTCCAACCCTGATTCGGCATGAGAAAAGGTAATCCGGCAGCCGTTTTCTGCGGCTTCGGCAGCCTTGGCCACAGGCCCGCTGTATTCGATGTCCTCGCCGTGGATGTGATGACGGGCGATGAGGCTGAGGCGTTTGCCGACGTCCTGTTTGTTCTTCGGATGAATGTCGTTGGATTCGCCGATATCGATGATCACTGCCATGCCGGTGCCGGGCACTTGCAATGTATCGGCCTGGCACTGGCGCAGGATGGCCCACTCAGAGATGGCGGTTTCAGCGAAGTTCGCGAGTTGCACGAAATAAAAGGGAAAGTCATAGCCCCACTGTTCTCGCCAGTCGGCAATCATCGCGGATAACAGTTGATGGTAATTCGCGGCAACACCCTGCCAGGCGTTCGATTCGCCCTGATACCAGATGGTGCCGCGAATGCCGTAGCCAACCAGTGGATTGATCATGTTGCGAAACAATACCGAGGGGGAGTTTTGGTTGCCCGGCCCCATCGGCTCTTCCGGCAGGCCTCGATCGCTGAGATCGACAAAACCGAAGTCATGCTCGACATGAAAGTTCCATGCGCCGGTCAGCGGCAACCGTTGTTCGTTGTCGCCGGCCGGCGACAGATACAGTTCGGTCGGCTGGCCGACAAAACCGCCGGCGTACATATGTGAAAACACTCGGGTGGCGACAATCGCGCGGCCCGGCTTGACGAGATTGCCCGGCACCGTGTACCGGCGCGGGACGATCCAGGCGGCGGGGTCGTCGCCTCTGGATAGCCCGCCGACCTTTTCGCCATTGAAATACGTTTCATCCCACTTGTCCAGTTCCCCGAGAGACAGCAGGAGCTGCTTGCCGGCCCAGTCTTGGGGTATGTCAATTTCGCGGCGGAACCAGAACACGCCGCTGTAGTTTTCGCCGTTACTTTGCCAGCTGCCGGGCTGTTCCATTTCGCGCCATGCCGAGTCGTCGTAGTCCGTGT
Source organism: Lentisphaeria bacterium (assembly GCA_003545375.1). GTDB lineage: Bacteria > Verrucomicrobiota > Lentisphaeria > JABSQK01 > CAJWLW01 > CAJWLW01. The sequence goes on along the minus strand of DPYP01000078.1, from coordinate 7,314 downwards.
CGGCATAGCCCAGCTCGAAGCCGTTGTTACCGGGGTCGGCGGGAAGGTTCTCCTTCTCCCAGGCAGTCTGCTCTTTCGCATACGCTGCCATAGCCTCATCGAGGTTCTCGAGTCCTGCCTCATACGCTGCGATCATTTCCGCATAGTGCGGCATCGACAGCAGCTTTTCCCGGCTGGTCCAGGCCTCCGCACGAGTGCCGCCAACCGAGGCATTGATCAGGCCGATCGACACGTTCCGGGTGCGATGCAGTTCGCGGCCGAAGAAGTAGCCGACCCCCGAAAAACCGCTCACGGCGGTCGGTGTGCAGGCTTGCCAGTTTGCTTTGAGGTCGACACGTTCGTCTGCCCCGGTCAGTATCGGTATCTGGAACAGGCGTATCCGGGGATAATCGGCGAGCTCGACCTCCGCATCGCCGTTGGCACAATCCTTCAAGGTCCATTCCATGTTCGACTGGCCGGAACACAGCCACACCTCGCCGACCAGGATGTCACCAACGACAATTTCTTCGGAGCCGCAGACGCGCATTTCATACGGCCCGCCATAGTCCATTGCCGGCAGTTCGCAGATGAAGCGGCCCTCTGCATCTGCCACGGCATCGGCAGCAGAGCCGTTCAAAGCGACTGTCACGTTGTTGCCGGGCGTGTCCCACCCCCAAACTTTTACCGTCTGATTCTGCTGCAGAACCATGCCGTCGCTAAATAGTGCTGCCAGTTTCATTGGTCCTCTTGCTTAACACGTTTTGTAACGGATCGGTGAGCGGGATCGTCGCATGTAAAAAGACAGGTCCCGCCCGTGGTCAGACGACAGGCTTGAGCTCGAAGACATCTTCGAAGAACTTTTTTATGCGCTCGAATTCTTCGCCGGTGGCGCAGGTTTTCGTCGGATTGCCGACACGGTTGTTGGGGTAGAAACCGCGGATCATGACGGAGCTCTTGAGGAACACCTGCCAGTTGACGGTGCCTGCGAAGGCGATCAACGGCTCTTCGTAACGATAGATAATGTCCTTGGCGGCCGCGGTGTCTCCCGCCTCGACGAGGTTGCCGAACTCGATGGCCAGGTCCGGACGAAACGGTGCGACCCCGCAAAGGTACGCCGGCGATCCATGTGCGTGGCCGAACAGGAAATTACTCATCAGCCCGCCACTGATTGCCGCACAATTATGACCGGTCAGATCGCGGATGTGTGCGTAGTAATCGGTGAACTGGTCGCCGTCGTTCTTGATCCCGACAACATTTGGTCGCTTGCCGATTCCGGCAAATGCCTGCCGTATGTCGCCCGCCATTGTGTTGCACCAGCCGGCAGGATTCCACCACATCAGCAGCGGGATGTCGGAAGCCCCCTCGAGCTCGTCGAAGTACCCGGTAATGACATCGCCATTCGGTCTTTCGAAGGTGTTGATCTGGATCTTGACGGCATCGACGCCGACGGCATCGGCGTGCTGCAGAAATTCCCGACACTTGCGCGGCGCCCAGAAACCGGTGGACGAGACGCAGAGGCTGCGGCCGTCGATGGTCTTGGCGACCTTCTCCGTGAGCCGCCACAGATCGTCCTCGGTGAGCCAGGCGAATTCACTGCTGCCGTAGGTCAGCAGGATGACCGGCGTCTTCTCCGATGCCAGCCAGTCGACGTAGTTGCAGACCGCATCGTCGTCGACTGTGCCGTCGTCGTTGAAGCACAGATTCAGGGGGACGATAGCGCCCTTGAGGCGTGTGAGGCAATCGGTTGCTCGGCTCATTTTACTTTCTCCTGTTAGATGGTGACATCTGATTACGAAATCCGTATCAGCCGTGGGTCAATCCGAGCCGTGGAAATCTCTCAGGTCGTCGGTTGGATCAGTCATTCGGCACGAAGGCCACGGCGCGCACCCAGGAACCGTCGGCTTCGCTGACGTTCAGTGGCAAGGCCAGCAGATATACTTCCTTGTTGACGATCTGATCCAGGTTAGTCATCAGCTCGAGGATGATCGGGTAGTTGTCCTTTTCCCGGAAAATCTTTGGGTGATCTTCGAGATATGGGTCTGTGGACGGCGTGTCCATGCCGATCAGCTCGAGCTTGTTTTTGAGTGCCCAGTCGATGGCGGCTTCGGAGAAATGCGGGTGGTCGAGGTTGAAGTAGGTCTCGTCGAGCGGCTTGATGTAGCGGTCCCAGCCGGTATGGATGAGGATGCTGTCGCCAGGTTCGACGCCGCGTTTCTCGAAGTCCTCGGGCTGGTAGTGATCGCCGAGCGTTTTCTCGGTGAAGTCGAGCACCTTACACCAGCCCATGTAGCGCTGCAGCGGGATTTCATGGACCTTGTCGCCGAAGTCCTGCATGTGATACGGCGCATCGGTGTGGGTGCTCTGATGCCCGGACATGCAGTAGTACTTCATGTTCAGCGGTTCGACGCTGCCGTGCTTGCGGCCCTTGACGATCCAGTCGTGCACCATGCAGCGCGGCTCGGCGCTCCAGATCGGAGCGTCGTCGTGGATCGGCAGAGACAGGTCGACCATGGTCATGTTTTCGAACAGATCGGGGCGCATGTGGAGGATTCTCCGTTACTTACACTTGCATTGGCGGACTTCAAATCAGTGGTGCTTCGGGACGCCAGGCATCCGGGGTTGTGCTCAACGACGGTGGCGCGCCATAGACCTCTTCGGCCTGTCCGTCTAACATATCGTCGAGCATTGGCCAGGCCATGCCGCCGACATAGCGCATTTCCTCCTGGCGCCCGCACAGCCACAGGTACATGTGTGCGGCATCGTAGTTGTCGAGCTTATTGCGCCGCAACATGGTGGCACCGGTTTGCAGATGACTGAACGCCTTGGTGTCGCGGCCCGGATTGAAATCGGGCTCGATAATCCAGTCGCGCGTTGGCGGGGAGTTGCGCACGTAGTTGTACTTGAACAGATGCCGTGTAGTGCCTGTCGCAGTTGCCTTCGAACGACGGTGCCAGATCGGGTAGCAGGTCAGGAAGACTGTGCCGACCGGGCCGACACATTTCTTGGCGCCGCGGATTGCGCCGTAATGCGTGACCAGGGCGCTCTGCCCGAGGATAAAATGGCTGCCGGGCAGCACCTCTGTCGGGCCCATCTCTTCGGTTGTGTCCTGCATCAGGCAAAAGACCTGCAGATAGTTGAGTGCCCAGGTGTGCATGTTGCCGCCGTCGACATGCCAGCCCAGCGGTTTCGAGTCCGGACATTTACCAATGTGGTTTGCCAGCATCCATGGCAAGCCGAAGCCTGCACCCAGCAGCGACCGCACGGCTCCGGCCACGACCGGAGCGAAGATCAGGCCATCGGTGAACCACGATTCGTTGAGCAACGGTACCGGCTGCACGGCGTAATCGGGGTTCTCTGCGACGTAGTCGAGCGCCCGGTCGGTGATGTCTTTTGACACCGCGCTCGGTAATTCCATATAACCGTCGCGGCAGAATTGAATGACTTGCTGATCGGTCAGGGTCGGCTCACATTCCTTCGTGATCAATCTCATCGCCATTTCTCCAGGATGAACTCGAAGCCGAGTCCGTATGTCCGGTTTTCGTTGAGCGACAGGGACATGTTCGGGAAACTGATGACGCGCCAGCCGTCCTTGATCGCATCGATCGTCGAGTTGTAGGGCCAGTCGTCGTCGTCGGGTTCTATGAGCTCGCCGTCGACCATCATGCACATACCGATCCACCGACTGTCCAGTCCGGTCTCGACGGCCTGCGCGTACAGCAGGTCCTGGCGTTTACCGGACAGTACCTGGTCGAAGGCTTCAGACAATTGCTCACGGGTCAGGGCACCTTTGTCGAATTGGTCGAGGCAATCGCGAATGATTTGATGATTTTGCATAACAATGGATTTTAACGATGAATGTGGCGAAATCAAAAGGCGAATCGAGAAGTTATGGCCGAACCCTCGTTTTTTTTTGCGAATCTCGCTGGTTGCGCCAGCCCCACAAGGCGGTGCCGCTGGATCTGTGTAAAACCGAGGACTCACATGGACTCTGTTTCGGCCATGCCGTCTCACTCTGCGCGATATCTGACGTGCAGTTCCAGTTTTTCGATTTGCATGGCTTCCTGTTCAGTGGTCCGCGGGCCGCGTGCCGCGGCGATCTCCTGCAGGCACTGCCGCAGGCGGTGCATGAACTCCGTCAGCCGGTCGCGGTTGACCCAACCCTGGCTTGGCGGGAAGACCACGCCCCTGGCAAAGTCGAGCTCGATCCCGTCGAACGGCCAGCGTTCAGCGATTTCCTTGAGATTTCGCAAGACATAGTCGTGGACCTCGGGCAGCGCGAAATCCCAGCAGCCATTGTGTTCGTGCGTTGACTACGGCACGCGGAACTGCCACTCAGGATGCTCGACTTTGATTGGAATAACCGCGAACGGCCGAGGTCGTTGTCGAGGCCGTTTATCCGATGGGCATAGAACGATTCCTTGCCCCGCTTGTGGGTTGCCTGCAGGACGATGTCGACGATATCGATGCCGTCCGCCACCCACTGCTGGTAGCGAGGATCATCGAACAGCGGCAGGAATTCGCTCTTGTAGGGTACCTGATTGCCCTCGGACCAGTTCCACCAGATGCTGTCGATTTGCGATCCATCGGCGTCGGTGAAAGTAAACAGGCTTTCGACGTACGCGTCGAAAGCGTCATAGTGCTGGCTGCACGTGTTGGTTGTGTAGGAGACGTCGAAATTGACGACGATGCGGCGCTGCCGTTCGACCGCGGCGATGTGTTCGTCGGTCAGTGTGATCTTGTTCATAGTTGTTTTTTGAGTTGTATAAATTTTTGCCAGTTCCCAAAATTGCCGAAAGAGGAAGTGGACGATGGGCTATGCCCGGGATACCAATACTTTGAGAGTGTCGTTCAGGCAAGCGAAGTCAAGCGGTACGGCTGGTTGAGATTGTTTCCAGCATCTTCGTACTTCTACTGGAATGCGGGTCATCCTTGACCGAGACAGCAACGGTACCTACATCGCCGGAAGTCTTTTCTCTTCCGTCTCTGTCGGGTAACGGAACTTTTCCGACCCCTGGGCAGCGTTCGGTTGTGCAGTCCGGTCTGTAGTATGAAATCCCGTGTGTGTGTGGGGGCATACAGCGCGCTCCTCCACACTGCTCAAACAATTACGTATCTGCCGCTGTATCAGTATTACTGGACGGCACTTATGCGATCACGGACGATGTCGGCCGTAACCCAGAAAAAAAGGGGTAATAGCTCGCAAAAAAAAGCTTGCATTATTGGTCGTTGTTTGCTATAACACACTTTATATCCATGCGGGAAAATTCTTTTTTCCGTTCTCTTTGTCATGGCACAATCACACACAGTTAGTGGAGAAGTAAAAAGTGAAACATCTCACCCAACTCTTGACGATCCTTGTCGGTATCGTACTGATCAGTTCGACAGTCAGCGCCCAACTCACCGTCACCGGCGGTGGTCTTTTCGTGCCCGACGGCGATCTGAATGTCCCGAACAACCATGTCACAATGGGCCCCGAGGCTTCTCCCAATCTAAAGATTTACAATGACGGAGAAATGGCCTGGAACTCTCCTGGCCAGGTGGATTGGACGCTCCGGCCGAACGGTGCCAACATGTTCCGTATTGGCACCTCCGGTTCACCGGCCGGCGCCAATACCTTCGTCATCAACTCTGTCGGCCAAGTTGGTTTAGGCGGGACCCCGAGTACGCAGTTTGATGTCAAGGGTCCGATGCGCCTGTACGGCTCTTTAGGCGGCGCCGAGATGGTGTTTGATCCGCAGACGGCATCGGCCTGGACCATCCGCGGCGGCGAGGGCGGTCTCTTCCGCATCGGCAGCACGGAATCGGGAGCCAACCTGCTCGTGCTCAACAACGCCGGCCGTGTCGGTATTGGCACCACCAATCCGGAAGCCACGCTCGATGCCGTCGGCGGTATCCACGCCTCCGGCACGATCGATTCTGATTCCCTGTTGCAAGTCGGCGATACGAAACTGTATGACGGCGAGCTTCAGTACCGCCTCGGTGGACAGCCGCTGTGGACCGTCCGTGCGAGTGGCGCCAACCTTTATCGGATCGGTAACGACAGCGTCAGCGCCAATATGTTCGTCCTCAACAGTAACGGCGATGTCGGTATCGGCACCGCCGCTCCGGCAGTCAAGCTGCATTCCACCGGCACTATCCGGTCTGATGCCGGTCTGCAGCTGGCGGATGACTACGAAATCGATTGGATTGGTACGGGTACGAAGATCGGCGGCCGGCCCCATGTAATGAACTTCAACGTTGGCAACGCGTTGCCCCTGCAGATTTACAGCGACGGCCGGGTGATTGTCGGTGCCGGGGACGGCACCGCGGCGACTGCCACGAATCCGATCCGTCTACAGGTCCATGGCCGCGGTATGCTCGGTGCGCTCGGCGTCGGGATCGCAGACGGGGAACCTATCAGTGCCCTGATTCATTCAGCCGGCACCATCCGGTCTGATGGCGGTCTGCTGCTTGCGGATGACTACGAGCTCGACTGGGTCGGCACGGGTACCCGGATCGGCGGTAGATCCTGGAAAATGAGCTTCGAGGTCGGTGGCACGTTGCCCATGCAGATTTTTAATGACGAGCGCGTGGTTGTCGGGCCGAGCGGCGCAGCGACTGACGCGAATCCGATCCGTTTACAGGTCCATGGCCGTAGTATGGTCGGTGCACTCGGGATCGGGCTCGAAGACGGGGAAGCTCTGGGTGCGGGTGCCAAGCTTGAAGTTGCCGGGCAGGTAAAAATTACCGGCGGCAGCCCCGGCGCAGGTAAAGTCCTGACCTCCGATGGTGATGGCCTGGCGTCATGGGAGGCGGCCAGCGACGGCGCGCAGGGTCCGGCGGGTGCGCAGGGTCCGGCGGGTGCGGCGGGTGCGCAGGGTGCGCAGGGCAAGCAAGGTCCGGCGGGTCAGGATGCCAGCACCGATTGTGTCGAATGCGCCGAGCTCCAACAGATCATATTCGACGCTGTCTGCAAGATTTTCGACGGCGCCATCACCAACTCGTCGGAAATAAGCGAATGCATCGGTGTCATCGGTCAGCTTGCCTTGGTTGGCGTCGACGTCTGCTCTCCCAACGAGACGGACTGCCTGTCGGTCATTCTCGGCAATGTGCAGGACTTGGTTGACTCGAAGTAAAACGGATTTGGCGTTTGCGTAGAGTCCGCAGCAAGCGTTACTGATTGGAACAGCCCGCACGTGAATCACGTGCGGGCTGTTTTGTTGTCGGGTTGTTGGATTGCGGGAGTTCATGATCACGTCAAAGGAGTGACCCCCTTCGAATGACACAAAGCAGGCCGGGGCATCTGACCCGTCACCCCGGTGCCATTACGAAAATTTCCGATCATTTTTTTGGGGG
>DPYP01000104.1:512-3226 GCA_003545375.1 Lentisphaeria bacterium | reverse complement strand
CCAACTGGTAACTGTCCACCCAGCGGTCTCCCTCGCTGACGAACTCATCCGGACCCGTGACAATAGGCGACGAATCCGACAAATGCAACGGACCATGGGAGTTGCGCCGATGCCCGATCACCTGGAGCTGAAGCTCGATCGGGTCGCCGTTGACGAAATCCGTAATGTCCACTTCGTTGGGCTCCCAGCCAATGATACCGGCTTCCCTGCCGCCGACCCGCACGCACACCCCCATGCCGGCATAGCCCGGCACCTGCACGAACAGGCGTTGGCCGGCGGCAAGTCTCGGGCGCACCGTTTTGACATAGCTCACCGAGCCGGAGTAGAATGGCAGGCCCTGCCCGCACCAGTCACCGATTCGCAACTGTCGCGGCAATGCCGTCATGGTCACTTCGGCGCCGTCTATCTGGACGCCGAAGGTTCCCAGCAGGTACGCCATCTCCAGGCCGCTGTGGTTTTCGTCGTAATCGCAACGCAACTTGATCCGGTTGGTCCCGAGCCGCAGGAGCCCCGGATCGAGCGGGACTGTCCGCAGCGACCGGTCGCACCACCAGCCACACTCGGCGTCGACGCTGACCGGTGTGCCGTTCAACGATATCCGAAACGTCTCCGGCCGCTCGAGGCCGAGGAACAAGTCGCCGCTGGTGACGGTTTGGACGTTGAAACTGTAATCGAGCGCAACGTCAACGCACCTGGGCCTGGCGGCGCGTTGCCGGGCGTACGGCTGGACCATAAATTCATCGCGACGATACGCCAGGCCGAGGACATCGCGCACGGCATCGTCGACCCGCAATATGTCCGGCGCCGTGCGCCAACGGCCCGAGCCGATCTTGAAGCGCGGCCGGTCCAGCACCAGCCCATTTTTTTCGGATAGAATGATGTTCCACCCGTCCTTACCCAGTCCGCGACGGCGCACGTCCTCGAGCTGCCGGCGGACGGGATGGCGGTCGCGCTCGGCGCGCTTCGGTATGACGAAAATGCGGCTGCCAAGGCGCGGCAGACTGGTGCGGATTTCCCAGCCGTGGTCGTCGCGTTCGGCGACGGCGCGATAGACCTCCCCGCTGTCCGGGTCCAGTTCGGTCGGCGCGCCGGCGCAGCCTGCAAAGCCCCGAATGCGCACGTCGTCGAAGCTGGCAGTCCGCCGGCGAACTGCAATATCGTTCCCTGGCCCGCGCTTCGAGAAGTCGTGGCCGGTGTTGCAGACAAAGAGATAAAAGGCGTCCCGATCCTCTTTCAACAAATGCAGTGCCGGCCGGATAGCGCGACCGCTCGGGCCAACGATATGCAGGCGCCGTGATTGACTCTCGACAGCGCGGACAAGTGCCTTGCCTTGGGCCGGGGCCGCCCTGCAGCAGCGCGCCAGGGCAGCGGGCGCCTGGGATGGCAGCGCGTCGACACAGCTTGCCGGTGCCCCGGCGAAAACCACTGTGCCGCCGGCCTCGTGGAACTGCTCGAGCAACGCCAGCGTTGTCGAGCGCATGGTCCGCAACGGCGGCACCAGGACGGCGCGGTACGTCGCTTTGGCCACACGGAGCACTGCCGTGCCGCCCGCCTTGCCGGTCTTGCCGTGGCGGGCGAGAATGTCCTCGTCGCCGTAGTCGAAGTCGATGTTCTCGATCAGCAGCGAATCCCGCAGCGCCCCGAACATTCTGTCGTAGGCGATTACCCCGGCATCGTTTTCACCGTTCCTGTTGAACAGCGTCCACATGCTTTCGTTCGCATGGATGACCAGCAGGTCACGCACGTCCTGTCCGCGGCTCATCACGGCGTTTACGCGGCCGAAGTAGTCTTCCACTTTGCGATAGTAGGGCCACCAGGCGGATTGATAGGAGATGCACTGCGGATAGTCGCGCTTGGCCTTGCCCTCCATGGTGTACCACGCCAGATGCGGGGCGCGCATGTTGATGCCCATCGCCGCCTGCCAGTCGCAGACCGCCTTGTGACCGGCAAACGGAAAGGCCCAGCCGACACAGCCGTAGGTCTCCGAGAGCCGCCATTTCCGCCCGAACTGTCGGGCCGCGGAGCTGACCAGCTTGGCCGTGTCGTAGGAGCGCCGGTACTCGGTGAGGATATCCATGGCAGGCACCTGCTGGTGCTCGAGGAAGCGCAGATAACTGCCGATCTCCCGGGTCTGCACGGCAAGCGTGCCAACGCTGATCGCCGCATGCCCGGACAACTGGGTGCCGTTCTTTACGCACCACTCCCCGAGCTGGCGTGCAAAGGCGTCGACAAACAGATGAGTGATGCAGTCGTGGTAGTGGTAGCGGGCGGCGGAGACGTCCTGCCCGGGCAGGTCGAAAAACAGTTCCGGCAGGCGTGCGACCAGGTCGTAGCCGTAGCGCTTTCTGAAGATCGCCGGCAACTTGTCGGTCCACGCGGTCGCCGTCGTGCCGTCGTCGCGAGCGACGCTTATCTTGCCGTGGGTGGGCTCGTCCGTGAAGAAGCCCCGCAGCCGCTTGCCGAAGTGCGCGCCCAGGCGCTTACGGTAGGCTTCATGCGTAAGCTCGATGAACCTCGCGATCGCGTCGCGGTTCATCGTGTCGACGTAGGTCTGGCCGTTATAGTTCGTGCCCGGCGCATCGACCTCGACCCCGAATACCAGGATGCGCTCGTCCTTTGCCAGCCGTTTCGGCCGCTTTCCCCTGGCGAGGCGCCGGACACCGGTGGCACTGGTGCCATCAATTTTCGCGGTGAATGCGGCGAGGACATCCTTG
>DPYP01000104.1:0-185 GCA_003545375.1 Lentisphaeria bacterium | reverse complement strand
CCCACGAAAGCCGCCGGACGTCGGTAATCTCCAGCAGCACGAGTGAGCGCCGGCGGTACTTCGGATTCCTTGTCACCAGCCCGCCGGCGTAACCGGACGGCCAGCGGTCCTCGTCGTACAGCCACACCTGCATGTCGAGTTTTTCCGCTTCCTCGAGGCAAGCCTCGATGCACGCCATCCAATCG
>DPYP01000240.1:0-2938 GCA_003545375.1 Lentisphaeria bacterium | reverse complement strand
CTTGTCACCATTCCGCTCAAGTTCAGCGGATCGCGCCTTGAGCTCAACATGGACGCCGGCGCCGGCGGGCGCCTCAAGGTGGAGCTTCTCACCAGGTCATGCAAACCGATTGCCGGTTACACCAGACAGGACGCCGACTGCCTGCGTGGAAACGACCTGCGCAAGACAGTCACCTGGAAGGGGACAAGCGATCTCTCAGCACTTCGGGGGAAAACTGTCCGGCTCAACTTCATCGGCAGGAATGTCAAGCTGTATGCATTTCAATTTCCGGCATGACAACCAACATAGGGCCCGGTGTAAAAGGAGATCCGTTCGATGTCAAGACCCGTATTGAATCCCGGAGCCGTGCTTTGGAGCGGAGAGAACTCCTATGTGCACCTGCGCGAGGAAGAAGGCGGCAAGGACCTGACCCGCCTGTGCCTGTTTCGAATTGTCTATTCACCGGTGGGCGAGGGGCACGCGGCTTTTGTCATCAGCGACCTCGAGGCCAACGGCCTGGATGACGATCCGTGCGCTATATACACGGACAATCGCGACCTTGCCGGATGGCTGTCTGCTGAAGTCATGCAGAATCCCGTCTGGAAAGAGCGCCAACTGCCCGTCGTCGACGCCCGCTTCGGCTTCACCGGCGACTCCCGCCATTCCCGGTCCGAGCACATCGAAGCGGAGGACCTTGTCATCGACGCCACGTGGTCGAAACTGGATCGGCCCTACATGTACGAGGCGCCGGCCGGACTCGTCAGTGACAAGTTCGATCTGTTCTGCCTGCTCATTTCGGCCTGGCAGGTCGAGATAACAGTCAACGGCCGCAAAGCAGCGGGCCAGACGTTCCCGATGGCGTTCCAGGGTCAAAATATCAGCGAATCCTGTCTATCCCTCTCCGAGACCTGGGCAGTACCGGAGGAATGATCGCCGCAGTTGACCTATTCTGCAAGATTGCGCCGACTGTAACCGATTTCGCCGAACTGCAGCGATGCAAAATGCATCCGAATTGATATCGGGATCACTATCGAGATCTGCCACACGCAGTATATTGAGCCATGCTTCACAGCAGAAAATACATACACAAGTTTACCCTTATCGAATTACTCGTAGTCATTGCCATCATTGCGATCCTTGCCTCGATGCTGCTGCCCGCCCTGAACCGGGCAAAGGCGATGGCGCATAAAACGTTCTGCATGAACACCCAGAAGCAGCTTTACCTGTCTTTTGCGCTGTACGCCGACGACAGCGACGACTTTTTCCCTGCCCATGGTCACAACGGAGGCTCGATGGAGGGTGGGGGCTCCGATGAAAACTATCCATGGGGTCATTGGGCCAGGCGCCTGGCCAAACTCGGCTACCTTGGCGAGGGATCCCACCCCTACGGTCCGGTCCTCCAGGGATATGGCTTCCAATTCGAGCGATGGAATATACCGAGCTGCCCGGCAGAGACCGCGGGCATCCCCCACGGCACACCACCATACCTGCCGGACTGGAAAGGTGTCGAGGTCACGAATCATGACAATGATTTCATGACCCTCAGTTACACGATGAGCCTGGGCGTGTCGCACTACTGGAACGGCGTCGACGATGGAGCCGGATTGAATCACTGGATATGGGCCGAACGCCGTGGCTTCTCTGCACCAGAACTGGTGACCCCGTCCCAGGCGCCTTTGCTCATGGACGCACCGAGGTTCTGGTGGGGTTGGCAAACGCCTTACTTCGACGGAATTATTGACAATGCGGCACATGAGGGTGTATTCGAAGCCTTTCGACATCTTGACACGGCAAACCTCGTCTACCTCGATGGGCATGCGTCATCTTCGCGTGCGAAATGGCATACCGGAGAAGCTGTCTACGTGGATATGTGGACAGATAAGTGAGGCCGTTCGTTGACGCAGGGCCGAAGCGCACCTGTAGCCGGGGGGGGGATGCTTTCTGCAGGGCGTCTGCCGTATCAGGGAAAAATGAACAGCGGGCGAGCTGCCGCGCCTATCGCACCGGCTTTATCGGCATTCCGCCGTGCCCTGGTTATGGTTGCCCATAAATAGCCACAGCTCCCGCTACGTCGGCTGCGCCCAATCCTGAATATGTATACGTACCACCACCCATGACCGACTCGGAATCCGAGTTGTGAGCAAATCCCAATGCATGACCAATCTCATGCATCGCGATCTTCTTAAAGAAGAAACCATTGACATTGTTCCCGGGATTTATCGTATCATCATCCCAGACAAATGCAGTATCTCGAAAACGCACGTCCAAGGATCTGGAACGATTAACAGCGTTGTTCACCCCAGCCGATGGATCAGGAATGTATGTTGTCGAGGCAAAAACACTGCCTGAAATGACGTCGTCACCGAAAACCATGAACCGAATATGACCTACATGTGGATTTGAAGTGCGGGCAATAATGTCATCCGTGCCTCCCACCGGAACATATTCTCCATTCAATTGTGTTTCCTCGATGTATCCAAGATTGATAATTCCTGAAACATCGCTCCATGCGGACATTGCTTCATCCAAAACATTCTTGTAGTCATCAAAGGTGGTCAAGCCGGTTGCGTTGATGTCTGTGAAAGATTTTGTATACCTTTGTGGATTGTAGTCATTTCCCCCTGGATAATAAATAGACTTTACGCTGGCAGGGACCATGCTCCATGAAAATGATGCAGGCTGCGGGTTGTTCAGTGTGGGGTCTCGGACTGAGAGCTGGTCACTGCCAAAAACCCAGGCCATATTTTGATGTTTCCACGCAGCTTCAGTCGTGTCATCGTCCGTGCAGGTGATCGTAATGACCTGATCCGCTACTGCGTCGAAGGCGTCGTCCGAGCTGGCGTCATCGACAGCGACCGTCACCGTCGTCGCATCGTCACGGTCGAAATTGTCGTCGACACCGGTCACCGTGACGGTCTGCGCAACATCCCAGTTGTTGGTCGTGAACGTCAAAGTCGCA
>DPYP01000583.1:0-6938 GCA_003545375.1 Lentisphaeria bacterium | reverse complement strand
CCATCGTTGTCGATGTCGCCCCAGGCTGAGCCGATCGTGTGTGAACCTTCGCCGAGCACGCCGGCCTCGACGGAGGCGAAGTCAAAGCCGCCGGCCTGCCCCGGGCCTTTGGCGTTGCGCCACAGAATGTTGCCCCTGAGCCGGTAGTTGGAGACGAACAGGTCAGTCGCGCCATCGTTATTGTAGTCGGCTGCCGTGACGCCGCGCGCCTGGTAGGCGTTTTCGGTTGTCCAGGTCGTCAGGACAAACTCGCGCCCGCCCTTGTTCATGAAGATCGCATCGGGATAATGGTCGACCACACCCCAATTCTCGTAACCACCGGCATAGATATCGACAAAACCGTCGCCGTCGATGTCCAGGCAGGCAGAACCCAGGCTGACGGCCATCGGACGATCGGGCATCCCCACCGTGGTGAACGTGCCGTCGCCAGAGCCGAAGTTGGCTACCCCGGAGCTCGTGTCGAAGAAATCGAGGTGGCCGTCGTTGTCGAAATCACACCAGCTGTTCATGCTGCCAGCGGGCCCGACGTTGACGAATTTCTTGCCTTCCACATTGCGCCACAGCCCGCCAGCCTGCACGTCGGTCCAGCCGTCCTTGTCGAAGTCGACCCACGACACCTGCCCGCCTGTGTTGCCCAGGCCGACAGCGGCGCTGACATCCTCAAAAGTGACCTGCGCCTCGGCGGTGAGCAGGAAAGCGCCCGAAAGAAAAACGACGATTAAACCGCCGATCGAATGATTGTTTGTGGCGTTGAAGAACATCTGATTCCCCTTGTTGAAGTTGTGACGTTGTGAAGAGACGGAGTTATGCAGCGTTGACAGTGTAATGTCAGAGAATCCTATATTCCAATCCTCCAGCTCGCCGATTCTCCATCAATCCATACAGGTTTACCCTGGAACCGATGCGAATCAGTTCTGCTGATTGAGACGGCGTGGGCGGGTCTTGCCGCAGCCGCATGGAACCGCGATTCCAAATAGCGTTATCAGTGGCTTCACAGCATTACTTTGCCGCCACCAGTTTGACTGATTTCCAGATGCCGCCGTAGTTTCCCCGGTCGCGCACGCGAACGGTCAGCACATTGGTCTCGCCGATCTTCACGGCATCGCCCAGCGGAATCTCAAAACGCTGGTCCCAACCACCGTCGCCAATATCGTGCTCGCCGATCTGCTTATTGTTCAACCAGATCCAGGCCGATTCATCGACAGCACCGAATGACAGGGCCAGGTCGCGCTCCGCGCCTTCCGCGGGCACGTCGAACGCGACGCGGTACCAGGCAATACCATCGAAGTGATGGCCCTGCGGCTCCCACCACTCGCCGATCTTGATCGGCTGCCACTGTGTCTTGTCGTAGACCGGGCCGCCCCACTCCTGTTTCTGTCCCTGGTCTTTGAAGTCGAGCCTGAACCGCCAGGTCTTCGGCAGATCGGCGATAAAGTCGTGCGTCTCCCAGAGCTCGCCGAAGGTGGCCTCGTCGTCATATCCGGATATATCACCGGCACGCAGGTCGTTCGCCGGCTTGATGGTCCGCCCGGTGACATCCGCCGGGCCGGTATTACCGATCGTCGCACCGGTGATGCTGTCAACAACGAGCAGATTGACATTGACACCGCGAGGCTCCGATGCCAGGCGGGCACCGTGCGTGTTGCGCACCGTGATCGTGCCTGTTATATCGTCGCCATAGTCGTTGCCCTCGAGGGTGATGACCTGCACTGTCGGCGTCGTTTTTTCCTCATACACCGAACAGTTGACAAACTCGATGCTGCCCGTTCCTTTGGCCGATGGCTTGTGCATATTGAGCACGACCGCGGTTCCCTGCGAGTTTATCCAGTTGCAGTTGACGAAGCGGATTTTCAAGTTGCCGACCGATACACCGTAAACATTGGCGCCGGCCTGTCCGGTGTTCTCGGACAGGCAGTTGATGAACTCTATCGTGCCTTCCGGGCCCTCATCGCCGGGCACACGCACGCACATGCCGCAATCGCCGCCCATGCCGGGTTGACTCATCCGGGCGATACAGTTTTCAAAGCGAATCGAGACCGGCTCGCTCTCCTCGGACCTGAAATCATGCGGACGAACAAACATGCCGTGGCCGGCGTTGTTCTCGAACAGGCAGTTGCGGAAGACGCAATTGACCAATTTCTGTGACGGCCTGTCCGGCTCGTAGTCGACACCCGCCGACGGCCCTGTACCTTCCGTCCCCGTGAAGGTGCAATTCTCTACGAGCAGATTCTTGACGTCGGTCAGGCTGATCCCCTGCCGGTGGTTGTCGTAGGCGACGCAATCACGGATCACAATGTCCTCAGAACCATGAGCCGAGCCCGATCCAAAGTAGATTCCGTCCCCGCCGCTGCCCTCCATCCGCAGCCCTTCGAGGAGAATCCGCCTGGCTCCCTCGCCTTTCATGACGTGTTTCCACTCCTCCTTTGGCGGATACGGCGGATTCCGGTAATCTTCTTTCCGCATCCGCAAAATGGTCCCGCTGCCGCGAATCGTGATATCCGACTGTTCGATGATGGAGAAGAGGCAATCCCACCGCTCCTTGAATTCCCCCTTCTTCGCCAGCACCATGACGCCCGGCTCGAAGACCAGCTCGAGATGACTGCGAAGCATGATCGGACGAACAGTCCACGGCTCGCCCATGAATGGAACGATGACCTTCTTCGCCTTCGAATCGATGGCACCTTGCAACGCGTCTGTGGCATCCTCGCTGTCGAAGCCCCACCACGACGCATTCGCTGTCGTCAGTTCACCGGCCGCGACCTGCGCGACGGCTTCCGGGTTCTTCCCCTTGCCGGGAACAGCCCAGCATGCGGCTGCCACCATGATTCCGATGAGCGTTAGAATTGTCTTCATATTGTCTGTCTCCTGGAGATTACGGGGTTCCCCGTTTTTGTTGAAATTACCGCAGTTCATAGACGTGTGGTTCAAAGGAAGTGAATGCGTCCGTAAAGCCGTTCTCGGCGGGGATGATTTTCCTGTTCTCAAATAAAACCACGATATCCGTCAAAACACGAGACGCTTTCACAATTGAGATTCTCGCGGTGACTAAGCTATCTGAAGTATTGACGGCTGCCAAATAGGTTTTGTTCTCAAATGTTCGCACGCAGAAATCAAGGGCGCCTGCCGGTTCGACAGCTATCTTTAATTCATCAGTCATTTTCTGCGCCGCTAATATCGGAAACAACACTTCCAGCTCCCGGGAAAGCCCGGTATACACCGACCAATGGCGGGTCAACTCCAGGCTGATGCCGCCATGCCCCATGTGAAAGACGATGCCGCCGGCACCATGCATCAGTGCGAGGTAGGTGGCGCCCCGGATTTCTTCCGCAGTCCTCGGGTAAGGCAGGGACGCGCCCAGCCACAGCAGGAAGGGCTTCGCCGGCCCAAGCTCACTGCGCACCTCCTTCACGTCGCTGATGAGCTCCGGGATCAATTGCCGCATGTACGAGGATCCGGGGCAGGCGACTTCAATGATATCGGCCGAGTCTTTGTACCGCGCCCAGTGCCCCTGATCAATCTGCACCGCAGTGAGATGATGCGGATTGATGCTCTTGACAAAATCACTGATCCGGCGCAATGCATCAGCATTTTTCAAACGCACCTTTTTCGGCCCGGCTCGATACATCGGGAATTCAGCTTCATAGGCCATCCACCAGGAGAGCACCAGGGGATTGTCTGCATGACCGGCAATCACACTGCGGAGATGCTCCCGAAATTCTTCTTCTTCAGGCAAGACCATCACCAGGGGACCGTCTGGCCGAGTCAACCCCGGGAAACCGAGGGACAGCCGCTCCAGGGGTCGCGACACAACGCCTTGCGAACCGAACCTGACATTGAAAGCATCCTGACAAAGCGGCGAAGTGGGTTTGCTGGCGAGAAACGGACAAAACGGTTGCTTGTCCAACAAGAGGATACCGTCCGGCCGAATGCTGATTTCCGGTCGGGGCGATGGGAGTTTTGCGGGCGTGATCTTCCTCTTAAAAAACACGCGACGTACCGTATGTAGTCTCTCGCCGGCTTTGTCCCGCAGGTCAGCCACCATCAGGTATCGGCCGGAATCCAATTCCCCGATATCGAACGCGGCTACATACGTTTCTCGATGATCACCAACCTGAATTTGCTTGACGGCCAGAACCTCACCATCGGGTTCCCGACGAATCTCGACATCGAAACGGTCGCCATTCTCAAGCTCCGCAGTCAAGGTGACCTGTGCCTGTTGAACCGCCTCCGGGTAATAATAACGATCCATCGTCACGGCAGGAAGTGGCGGGAAAAGAAACGACCCCCAATACACCCAGGCAGTTCTATAGTCGTAAATCTCACCGCTTTCGGAATTACTTACAGTAAAACCCATTTTAGGCCCTTTATGGGTGAGCGGTACATCAACGACACGCCGCTGGCGAGTGTCGTAACGGATGTGAATCTCCTTTTCCTCATTGGCCGCCAGGCGAGTCACCACAGCCCGGGACATCGGCGCTGCCAACAGATCCGCACTGGCCCATTCGGTTTGGACAACCAACGATGTTTTCTTGCTATTCCTCAGCTTGAGGCGCAAGCCCTCAGATGACATATCCAGAATGGAATACGAAAAATCGGGCGGCGATCCGAAGTGCAGTTCGCCGAAGTTCCGTGGGCGATTAAAGCCGCCCCGGATCATTGCCCAGCTGCTATGCTCGCTTAAACCTTCCTCGTAATAATTACGGTTCAGATTGATGCCCCACACCTCGCCACCTTTCGGGTCGGCCGAAGCAAGCGAGACAAACGGAATGCGCATCTCGGCAGTCCAATGATCTGCGAAGGTTTTGGCTCTTACTTCCCACTGCGGATTCCATTGCGCCTCCCGGATGCCGTCATCCGGCTTGATGTAGCCCTCATAATGTGTCCCTATGGAATTGACGACAAACTGGTAATAGGCCGTTCGGTCATGATTCGTATCAAGAAAAACCTCTACCGAACTATCTCCAAAAATCCCCTCGTCATCGTTCGCGGTGGTTTTCGAGGTGACGACGCTGGCAGCAGTCGTGTTGCAGCGGAAGGCAATGTAAATGGCGGTGTCGTCATAGGTGAGATACCCGGTTGTTTGCGCTCTGGGCCACTCACCGTAGTTCGTGACGAAACCAGAGGCCATCGTCGCGGTCTGCCAACACCTGTCAAGGAGGGTGCCGTCGATGATCGGCGGCGTTGCCGTTGGGCCGACGCGTAAAAGCTTGTCCATTGATGCACACGCCGGGGCTGCCGTAATCATGGCAAGGACAAGCTGTACACCGAAAAATGTGGAATTAGGTCGCATAGGAATTTATATCTGTTGCCCCTGGCCGGGAACCGTATTTGCCCGGTATCCGAGTGCTGCCAGGAGCGCGATGAGCGGTGACACTGCCTTCATATCGACGATCTCCTGTTCCCCATGATCTTAATCTGCCCAACGCGTAATCCAAGGAAACAAGGGGGGGGATGAAGGTAATGAAATGAACGCACACCGAGAAGCGTTTTACTGACAAAGCCGCTAACCGATCTCTTCCAGCTCGGCCCAGCGCTCGTATAGCGTGCTTGTCCGCTCCCGTGCCGTCTCCAATTCAGCAGTGAGTTCACTGGTCTGGTGCCCGTGACTCACGTGAAAGTCCGGCGAGGCAAACAGCGTTTCGAGCCGCTCCACTTCCGCCTCGGCCTCGAGAATTTCAGCCTCCATCGTCTTGAGTTCCTGCTGCTCCTTCCACGACAGCCGCCGCGGCTTCGATCGTGCTTCCGGGACCGGGGCCATTTCCGGCTCACTGGGTTCCGCAACCGGTGCCGTGACCTCGCGGCGTGCCAGGTAATCGTCGTAATTGCCATGGGTATACGTCACCACCCCATCGTCCTCGAACGCCAGCAGCCCGGTACAGATGCGATTGAGGAAGTAGCGATCGTGACTGACGGCGACGACACATCCATCGAAGTCGGCCAGCGCCTCCTCCAGCACACGCAACGTCGGCAGGTCCAGATCATTCGTCGGTTCGTCGAGGATGAGAAAGTTGCCGCCGTCCTTGAGAATCTTGGCGATCAGCAGCCGGCTGCGCTCGCCGCCGGAGAGCTGGGCGACGCGCGTGTTCAACCGTTCGTCGGTGAAGAGGAAGCGCTTGAGATAGCCGCGCAGGGTGGTTGAGGTGTCGCCCAGGCGGACATGATCACCACCCTCCCCTACCGCCTCCATTGCAGTCTGTTCCTCGTCGAGCTGCACGCGTGCCTGATCGACGTAGTTGAAGCGTGTCAGCTCACCGATGGCCACCTCGCCCTGGCTTGGCGGCAACTGCCCGAGCAGCACCTTGAGAAGCGTTGTCTTGCCGGCACCGTTGCGGCCGATGATGCCGAGCCGCATGCCCTTCTCGAAATGCAGCGACAAGTCGCGCACCAGCTGTTGCCCGCCAAGCTCGATGCCGACATTGTCGAGCTCGACGATACGGTTGCCGAGTTGCGGTGCCGGTGGGATCACCAGATCGACGTCGCGCTCGGCGACGTATTCGGCCTGCTCCGAAGCTTCCTCAAAACGATCAATGCGGCTTTTCTGTTTGGTCGTCCGAGCCTTCGGTCCGCGGCGGATCCAGTCGAGTTCACGACGCAAGAACTGCTGCCGCTTATGGTCCTCGACCTGCGCCGCGGCATGCCGCGCCGCGCGGGCCTCCAGATACTCGGTGTAGTTTCCCTGGTAACCGTAGGACTGGCCACCGTCGAGATCGATGATCCGCGTTGCCAGCCGATCCAGAAAGAACCGGTCGTGCGTCACGAAGATACAGCTGCCCCGGTAACCGCGTAGGAATTGCTCGAGCCACTCGATCGTCGGCGTGTCGAGATGATTCGTCGGCTCATCGAGCAGCAGCAGTTCGGGATGCGCGACCAGGGCACGGCACAGGGCCACCCGCCGGCGTTCGCCGCCGGACAACGTGCCGACCAGCCGGTCACCGGCC
>DPYP01000131.1:0-5040 GCA_003545375.1 Lentisphaeria bacterium | reverse complement strand
GATCGGCTGGATCCCGATCTGGATAGGCATCAAGCTCAACCGCACCACCGACCTGATCACCCAGTCCTATGAAAGCGGCGACGACTCGGTTGCGATGGCAGCGACGGAGGAGCTCGGATCGGTCCTCAAGATCTTCGGCATCTTCTTCCTGGTCAGTCTGATCCTGATTGTCTTGATGATCGTCGCCTACATCGTCATTGCTGTCGTGATGTTGGGTTTGTTTGCCAGTGCCGCAGCGGGCGCCGGATCGTAACGGACGCCGACAGCGACCGCGTGAACCTCAGTCCTCGTCGACGTCGAGCGCATAGCCGACAGTACCTCCTCCCATGCTGTGGAACACGACCTGGTGCCCCGCCAACTCACCGTTCGTGGAATATTCGAATTTGCCGGAGAAAAACTGGTCCCGCTGCATCCACTCGAGAAAGACCTGATCGCCCTCCCAGAGCGGCAGGTCGAGGATTTGGTCGTCGTCGATCCACTCGAGATTACCTTCCGGAGAAACGATCAGGTCACCGGTGAATTCCGTTGCCGTGTAGACAAAGACGTACCAATCTTCGACACCGTCGAACGCCGGGAAGGTGAGAAAACCGTGCAACTGCGGATTGGCAATCGCCAAGCCGCTTTCCTCGAGCACTTCACGCTCGACGCATTCTTCCGGGGTCTCCCCGGGGTCGAACTTGCCGCCGAGCCCGTTCCACTTGCCTTCGTGCATATCGCCCTGCTTCTTGACCCGATGCAGCATCAGGGTCTTTCCATCGCGTTTTACATAGCAGAGCGTGGCAAGTTTCATGGCGCTCGATAGACGCCAGCCCGGGGACAGACGTGGCGGGAATAATTCTGCAGAAACATAAGGGCGGAAATGGCAGCCCGGCCTGGACTCGAACCAAGACTAACTGGACCAGAACCAGCAGTGCTACCATTACACCACCGGGCTGTATCGACGCCTTAAGGGTATCTGCCGCACCTCAGAACCCGGTCGACGAACCGACCGAAAACTTAGTGCGACACCGGATTACAGGCAAATCGTTTTCGAAGAAATGTTGATTTGTCGCGGTTCGGCGAGTACAATCCATTCCCTCGCTAGCCTACAATAACCAAAGATGTAATCGAATACATTTATTCCACAAAAACGCTGCAAGGGCTAAACGGT
This sequence comes from Lentisphaeria bacterium, assembly GCA_003545375.1. GTDB lineage: Bacteria > Verrucomicrobiota > Lentisphaeria > JABSQK01 > CAJWLW01 > CAJWLW01. Next base: position 3,890 of record DPYP01000131.1, on the reverse strand, counting down.
AAGCGTATGTCGGCATTCATCATCAGTTTAGTCATCTTCGGCGTGCTCCTGCTGCTGGCGGAGATCATCCTGCCCAGTGGTATCAGCGGGGTCATGGGCGGACTGTGTCTGCTGGTCGCCGTCGTGCTGGGCTTCACCCAAAGCTTCAATCTCGGTGTCTCGCTCCTTTTCGGGTCGATGTTTTTCGCCGCGTTCATGCTGTGGCTGTTCGTCAGGTTCGTGCCGGATTCGCCCATTGGCAAGCGTGTGTTTCTGAAGAAATCCGCGAAGGAATGGGACGGGTTCGAAACGGACAACAAAAACCTCCTTGGCAAGACTGGCGTCAGTTGCACGATGTTGCGCCCCAGCGGCATGGCCGTGATCAACGACGAACGCATCGACGTGGTCACAGAGGGTGAGATGATTCAGAAGGACCAGCCGATCAAGGTGATCGAAATCGAAGGCAACCGAATCGTCGTCGCCATTGACCATGGCAATGACCAGTGATTTACTCGCGGCTTGTAATTTCAGCGATTTAGCGTCAATTCACAAGAGGCTGGGATTGGCGTTTCCAGCACATCAGGAGAGTTAAATGAAAGCCCTTTTGCTTGCAACTGAATCACACAATATGACCAGGATGGCATTATGAGTTTTGTGATCCCCGTAATCGGCATTTTCTTGATCATTGTCCTCTTCATCTTGATGTGTGTTTTCTTCACTTTCTTCAACGTCTGGATCCGCGCACTGGCATCGGGAACGCCTATCAAGATCATTACTTTGATCGGGATGAGGCTCCGCAAGATATCGCCGGGACTCATTGTCGAAGCGTTGATCCGGGTCAAAAAAGCAGGCCTCGAGGGTATCGATACCGATGGTCTGGAGTCCCATTACCTCGCGGGCGGTAACATCCTGTCGGTTGTCAACGCTTTGATCGCCGCGGACAAGGCCGGTATTGCGCTGGTTTTCCCGCGCGCCGCGGCTATCGACCTGGCCGGACGTGACGTGCTTGACGCCGTCCGCACCAGCGTCAACCCGAAAGTCATCGACTGTCCCGACCCCGCCAAGGGCCGCACGACGATCGATGCCGTCGCCAAGGACGGTATCCAGTTGAAGGCCAAGGCACGCGTCACCGTCCGCGCCAACCTTGACCGACTCATCGGTGGCGCGACCGAGGAGACGATCATCGCCCGTGTCGGTGAAGGCATTGTCACAACGATCGGTTCCGCCGAAAGTCACAAAGTGGTGCTGGAAAATCCCGATTCCATCTCCGAGCGCGTCCTGCAGAAGGGCCTCGACAGCGGTACCGCATATGAGATTCTGTCGATCGACATCGCCGATGTCGACGTCGGCGACAACATTGGCGCCCGCCTCCAGGCCGACCAGGCCGAGGCTGACAAGCGCGTCGCCCAGGCCAAGGCCGAGGAACGCCGCGCCGCCGCCGTCGCCCGTGAGCAGGAAATGCAGGCCAAGGTCCAGGAAATGCAGGCAAAAGTCGTCGAAGCCCAGGCCGAGGTGCCACTCGCTATGGCTACCGCATTCCGCGAGGGAAACCTGGGCATTCTCGACTATCTCCGTATTGAGAATCTCAAGGCCGACACCGATATGCGGGCTTCCATATCCGGCGAAACGGGCGACGACGAATAGTTTTCACTAATCACCTAGGTTAAACGGATTCACCATGGAAGATGTCTTCGTCGTCGTCATCTGGTTCGTGATCATGGGCATCGTGGCCGTCGCCAAGCTGGTCAAGCGCAAAAACGATGCGCAGGACCCGCAGGAGCAGCAGGAGCAGCAGGAGCAGCAGGAGCAACAGGAGCAACAGGCTTACCGCCGGCATCTCGCCCAGCAGCAACAGCAAGCTGGTCGCGAACAGCGACACCAGCCCGAGGAGCAGCGCCACCAAGATTTTTTTGAGCAGGTGCAGCACCAGGACCAGTTGCCCCGACGCGTGGAGCGGCAGCAAGCAGAACGGCTCGAACCAGTGTCACAGGACGAGAAGCACGCCACCGCCCGCGAGCTCATCGAGAATGCTATTGAGCGACAGTCCAGCGCCGCCCGTAAGCACGCCGAAACGAAGCTGGAAGCCCATCCAGGCGACCAGAAACTGCCGGCGTTGACCAGTTCGATTCCAGGTCCCACACCGCACGTTGCGGCAGTCCGCAGCAAAAGTCGCCTTCGGCGCATGCTCTCATCGAAACGCGATATTCGCAACGCCATCATCCTTCGCGAAGTATTTGATCGGCCCCGCGCCTATGATGTGTGATGGGGCTCTGGCCGTCAAACCTGACGATTCTGGTAGCCTGCTTCCTCGTGGGCGGCGTTCCGTTCGGCTTTATCATCGGAAAGTGCCACGGCGTTGATATCCGCGAGCACGGCAGCGGTAATATCGGCGCCACCAACGTCCTGCGTACCTGCGGTAAACCAGCCGGCCTGTTGTGTTTTTTTCTCGATACCCTGAAAGGCTTTGGACCCGTATTCGCCGTGACGCAGCTCACCGATGTCACCGCCGCCCTCACGATGAGCGCCGTCGGCGGAACGGTCTGCGGTCATATCTGGACGCCGTACCTGCGATTTCGCGGCGGTAAGGGAATCGCCACATCGGCCGGCGCACTGCTGGCAATTGCCTGGATCCCGGTCGTTGTTGGTCTGATCTCGTGGATCATCGTCGTCACCGCCACGCGTTACGTTTCGCTCGGCAGTATTCTGGCAGCCGCGTCACTGCCGATAACCGGCCTGCTGATCGGCCGCGGGTTGCCGGGCGAACCGTTGTCAACGCCGATTATCGTCCTGTTCAGTCTACTTGCCGTCGTCGCCATCTCCCGCCACCACGCCAACATCAAACGCCTCCTCGCCGGTACAGAAAATAAATTGGGCCAGGCAAAGGACGACCAGTTGAAACCCGAACCTGAACCTGAACCTGAAAGTAACCCATGAAAATCACCGTGCTCAGTGACGGCGGCTGGGGTACGGCACTGGCCCTGCTCCTCCTCGAAAATAAACACGATGTCACCATCTGGGGGCCGTTCGCCGATTACGTCGAAGAAATGAGGCAGACGCGCCGCAACGACCGCTTCCTCAAGGGCGCCGAGTTGCCGCCGGCGCTCGAGCTCACTGCCGACATGGCGACGGCCGCCAAGGCGGAGTTGCTGGTCCTCGCCGCCCCTACGCAGTTTGCTCGCGGCTGTCTGGAGCAGCTTGCCGCCGCCGGCGTCTCGCCCAGCACCAAAATCGTCAACGTCTCCAAGGGCATCGAAGTGGGTACGCTGCTGCGCATCAGCGAGTTGATCGAGGCCGTTCTCGGCCCCGTCCGTTACGCCGATCTCTCGGGACCGAGCCATGCCGAGGAAGTTTTTCGTCGCGTCCCGACCGCGGTGGCCGTCGGCTCGATCGATAGTGAGTTGGCAAGTGAAGTACAAAGCGTTTTTATGAATCACGTCTTCCGGGTCTACACCAGCGACGACGTCATCGGCGTCGAGCTCGGAGGCGCCCTCAAGAATGTCTACGCAATCGCCGCCGGCATCTGCGACGGCATGGCGCTCGGCGACAATTCCAAGGCTGCACTGATGACCCGGGCGATCGCCGAGATGGGGCGGCTCGGAGTCGCCTTGGGTGGGCGGGCGGAGACGTTTTCCGGTTTAAGCGGTATCGGCGACATGATTGTGACCTGCTGCAGCAGCCACAGCCGCAACCGCCATGTCGGTGAAGAACTCGGCCGCGGAAAGGCCCTCGAGCAAATCATCGAAGACATGGGCATGGTGGTGGCGGAGGGTGTGAAAACCAGCGAAAGCGCCTATGAACTCGCCGAAAAAATCGGTGCCGAAACCCCGATCATCCGCGAAGTATACGCCAGCCTGTACGAAGACAAGGACCCGCGCGCCGGAGTGCGCGACCTCATGACCCGCGATCCCCGA
>DPYP01000372.1:14895-15029 GCA_003545375.1 Lentisphaeria bacterium | reverse complement strand
TCGTCATCGGCTGCCTGTGTCTGCGCAAACAACCACAACTGCGCAATGTCGTAGACGATGCAAAGGACGGCAAGGCTCCGGATCTGCGCGGGTCGCTGTGGCTACTGGCGCTGTGCTGCGTCGTGCCGATGCTG
>DPYP01000372.1:13757-14753 GCA_003545375.1 Lentisphaeria bacterium | reverse complement strand
AGTCGCAGGACACTGGTTCATTGCGATCGCCGCACATCTCGGGTTGTTCGTCATCGGCTGCCTGTGTCTGCACAAACAACCACAACTGCGCAATGCCGCAGACGGTGCGAGGGACAGCAAGGTTCCCGATCTGCGCCGGTCGCTGTGGCTGCTGGCCCTGTGCTGCGTCGTGCCGATGCTGGACGTGGCCCTGTGGCGGGCGCCGTATCCACGGGCCTTTCTGGCGTACCTGGTGCCACTGACGTTCTGCGCGTTGATACCGTTTCGCAACAGTTTCTGCCGCATCGACCGCTTCTTCCTGCTGCTGATTTTCTTTATCCTGGCGAATGACGTCGTGTGGTTCCGGCTCAGCGACCATTACACACGCAACGCGCTGCACCGCGGGGAGTATCGACAGGACTTGCTCCAGCAGTTTTACACACGCAACGAGGACATCTATTACACGACACACGCCCTTGCCCAAAGTCCGATCATGGGCAGCCGCACGCGAATATTCGTGGATTTCCACGAGTACATCGCCTTCGCGCAGTATTGGCAGTGGCGCGGCGGCAGGTTGGACCAGGTGGAATGTCTCAACGGCGGCGGCGGTCGTTTCGCACCGCGGCTCAAGCCACAGGCCTACCGGTTCTACCCGCAACTCATCGTCGGCTACGATCCGGAGTTCGCCCGCAAGTCGTACGAGGAGACACTGGGCTTGACTGTGCAGTTGCAGGAAGTTTATCTACCCTCGCCAATGCGGCTGTTCCGCGTCATTCCGGTCAATCCGGAACCAATCAGACCTCCACCCGACGTGCCGCGGGGGCGGTTGCTCTAACAACCCGCACCTATGCCTGATCGATGATGTGGTGAGCAGGGTCCGCGGCAATGGCCGCGAGGCGGTCCAGAACGATACCCATGTTCGCGGGGCGGTCGTGGGGTTCCTTGGCCAGACATTGGTCGACCAACAGTTCGTCCCACACCTCCGGCACCCCACGGCGACGCTCGGACGGGCGTTGA
>DPYP01000372.1:12921-13407 GCA_003545375.1 Lentisphaeria bacterium | reverse complement strand
TGCAGATGCCGGTGCAGTACCGCCATGGCGTTGTCGCCGGTGAAGGGCGGTTCGCCAACAAGCAGGTGATACATCGTAGCGCCGTACGAGTAAATGTCGACAGACGGCGTGATTTCCGTGCCGATAAACTGTTCCGGGGCGATGTAAAACGGCGTACCCAGTGTCGTGTTGCTTCGAGTCAGCCGTGTATCGCCGGATGTCAGGGCAATGCCGAAATCACCCAGCTTCACAACGTTATTGGGACCGAGATAAACATTGTCGAGCTTGATGTCGCGGTGCACAACCGCGTTGTCGTGTACGTACTTGAGCACTTCCGCCAGACCTTTGGCAACAGCCAGGATGGTCGCGCCCGGCACCTGACCTTCGTGGATCAGCCAGCGCAGGTCCTTGCCCGCCAGATATTCCATGACATAAAACGGACAATCGCGATAGGTCCCGTGGTCATAGATCCGAATGAGGTTCGGGTGATTGAGCTCGCTCATGATG
>DPYP01000372.1:0-12515 GCA_003545375.1 Lentisphaeria bacterium | reverse complement strand
CCGTTGTCGTGTTCGGCCCGGTAGATCAGCGAGGTGCCGCTCCAGCCAAGCAACTTGGTAATTGTGTACTCGCCCACGCGCTGCCCCGCATAAGGCCGCGCCAGATGCGTCATCGCCTCCGAATCCCCCGCAGCGACTGCTTGCTGTGACCGACTGAGCAGCAACGTGATCTTCGCCAAGAGCTGTTCGGGCTGGAAAGGCTTCGATATGAAATCGTCGGCCCCCGCTTCGATCCCGGTGATATGATCTTCCACAGCATCAAGGCCAGTGAGCATGATGACCGGAAAAAACGGCGAGATGCGCTGCTTGATCTGGCGGCAAATCTCGAACCCATCGATGTCCGGCAGCATGACGTCGAGTACGACCAAGGCGAAGCTTGGGTCCAAGGCATCGAGGTCGGCCTGGGACGGCGACGCCGTATCGCTGAGACCGAGCAGCGCCAAAGCTTCGCTGCCTCGCTGCGTGTCATGGACATTCTTAAAGCCGGCTGCTTCCAGCTCGTCCTTGACGAGGAAAACGTCTGCCTCGTCATCGTCGACGACCAGAATCGGCATTGTCTTGTAGTCAGTCATCTTACTAAGTCACACTGGTGTGTGGCCCGCCGTGGCTCATCTTGATTGCGGCAGGCTCGCGGTTTGCATCCAGAACAGTTCAATGGCGTTGACCAGGCGTTCGAAATCGGCCATTGCCGCGGGCTTCGAGACATAACAATTGGCACCCAGCCGATAGGCCTGCTCGATTTCATCCTCCTCCTGCGACGTTGTCAATATGATCACCGGCAGATGCCGCAACTGCTCAGTGGCTCGAATTTCCTGCAGGACTTCACGACCGTCTTTGCGGGGCATGTTTAGGTCGAGCAGGATCAGGTCAGGCAGGCCGGAGCCTGACACGTGAGTGCAACTGTGCAGGTAGTCCAGTGCATCGATGCCATCGTGCACAACATGAATTTCAACAACAGTAGCGCATTCCTCCAGCAGTTCCTGGATGATCTCGGCATCGGCCGGGTCGTCGTCAACAATGAGAATTCGAATCGTTCGTGCTGCCATCTCGTCTCTCATGGTCTGCGTAAATGGTTGAGCGTACCGGTAAACGGCGCAGCTACAGCGACAGCCTGCGCGCTATACAGGTAGAGTCGCTACCATTCGTTGCAATTCAGTAAAATTCCAGTAACATTGCGCAGAAATCGGACCCACTTCACCTGCCCCTACCGTTCCCTGCCGCCCCCTTAATGAATCGAGCCGTAGTAAATCATTGGTCACGGACGCTCGCCGTATGCGCCGGTGCCACCGTCACCCTGATCGGCGTCCTGGTCATTGTCGGCTGGTACGTGGGCAATCATTTCCTGATCCAAGTGCAGCCCGGTTCCGCTCCGATGCAGTTTAACACGGCGCTGGCCCTGATTTTCGCCGGTGCGGGTATTCTCAATGCCGTCATGTGGGAGTTGCGGTTCGTCTCGCTGGGCGCCGGTCTCCTTTGTACGGCACTTGGCGGCCTGACGATGGCACAATACGCCGGGGGCGGCGATTTTGGCATCGACGAATTTTTCTTTACCCACTACGTACTCGATCGCACCGGCCCCCCTGGCCGCATGGGGCCGAACACCGCGCTGTGCTGCATCCTTGCCGGTTTGGCGCTTTTGCTTATCTGCCCGCCGCGGACCTCGCAGCGAAAGATCAGCACCATCGGCCTGTTCGGGGCCTTGCAGATAGCCATTTCCGGTGTCGGTTTTTTCGGCTATGTCTCCAACCTCGGGTCAGCCTACGGCTACGGCGACGCCAACCGCATGGGGATCCACACCGCCATCGGTTTTATCGGTGCCGGGATCGGCACGCTGGCCTATGCCTGGAGCGTTACCGTTTCACGTGCCTGGGAGGTGCCTCGCTGGTTCTCAGCACTCGCCGGCATCTGCAGTCTCACCGTGACACTTTGTCTCTGGCAGTCCCTGGCGAAACAGGAGAAACAACAGATCGACCGCCTGATCACGACTACGGCCCAGCAACTTGGTGACGAACTCTCGCTGGAACTGCGGTCGCTGGTGCTGCCAATGCGGCGCAACGCCTGGCAGTGGCAGGACAAGAACGGCATCGATCGCAACGAATGGGAAGCAAACTTGCGCGGCCAGCTCAAGGACCTGCACGCATACGTCGCCGGCGGCCGTGTCGATGAAGATATGAACACACGCTGGACGGTCGCGTTCAACACCGACAACGTCCGCCTGCCTGACGACCTCGCCGCACATCCCGTTATCCGCTTGGCACTCGGCGCGGCACAACGCCACAAAGATGTGACGCTGTCCGTAGGCCTGCAACTGCCCGGCCTGGAGAGCGGTGTCATGGTCATCGCGCCGACCTCCTCCGACGATACACCCAACGGTTTCGTTGTCGGCCTGCTCGACATGAGCCCCTTTGCCAAAATCCTCGATCAAGCCGATGAAGGATTCGAATACACTGTCTTCGACGCAAAGAACAGGCTGCTTTACAGCCGTGGTCGGACCTTGCCGCACCTCGACGAAAAATGGGGCCGTAACGTTCAATTGACGCTACTCGGTACCGCCTTCCGGATCCACGTGGCGCCGGCACAGTCAACCCTGCTCGCCGAACAGTCCCTGGTCACAGCATGGATATTGCTGGCAGGCATCGTTGTCAGCGTCCTGCTGACAATGACCATCCATTTTGCCCAGACGTCCATTGATCAGACCGAAGCCCTGACCGCCAGCAACGACAAGCTGACGCTGGAAATCAACGTCCGTCGATCGGCCGAGCACCAGCTGCAGGAGGCACACCGCGACCTGCAGATGCGCGGACTGCAGTTGATCAGCATGACCGAAACCGCCAAATCCGTCAACAGCGCCGAGTCGCTCGAGGATGCCGTCTGTATCACCTCCATGCATACCCGGTCGATTATCGGCAGCCACTTGGCGTTTGTCTGCTGCCGAGAGGGCGACGACTGGGGCCATGCGATCCGGTCGCTCAATCTCTCCGAGAAATATGACGCCGGCACTGCCTACGACATGATCCCGCATGCCCAGGGCCTCTACGCCTATACCTGTGAGCAAAACGAGCCGGCGCGACTGTCGGCCGCAGAACTCGACAGGCATCCACGCTGGCACGGTTGTGATGCGACCGCGGACCTGCCCAAAATGCGCGGCTGGCTGGCCGCACCACTCATCGCTCACGACGGAAGCAACCTCGGGCTCATCCAGGTTTCCGACAAGTACCAAGGTGAATTCACCGAGGAAGATGAGATTGTTCTCATACAGTTGGCGCAGCTCGCATCCACCGCCATCGAAATGCAGATCGCCAGGCGCAACCTCGAACTTCAGGCGGAGGAGTTGACCCGCTCGAACACCGAGCTCGAGCAATTCGCCTATGTCGCCTCGCACGACCTGCAGGAACCTCTGCGTAAGATCATCGGATTTACCGACCGCCTCGAGGAGAAATACAAAGATCAGTTCGACTCCAAGGCCAATCGATATCTCCACTACATCAACGACGGCGCCGGCCGCATGCAGCAGCTCATCAAAGATCTACTCGTCTTGTCGCGCGTCGGACGCCTTGGCCGGAAATTCGAAGTCACCGACTGCAGGGATGTCGTCGCCCAGGCCGTCGACAACCTGGAGGCCGCTATCGCCGAACACAGCGGCAAGGTAATTTTTGATGAACTGCCGGTCGTCATGGGCGACGCCACCCAGCTCACGCAGTTGTTTCAGAATCTCATCGGCAACGCGATCAAATTCCACGGTGCCGAGCCGCCCGTCGTGAACGTCACCGCCGAAGACATCGGCACTGAATGGCGGATCAAAGTTCGAGACAACGGCATCGGCATCGACCCGAAGTTTACCGATCGCATTTTCGTCATCTTCCAGCGACTCCACACGCGCACTGAGTATCCCGGAACGGGTATCGGCCTGGCGATCTGTAAGAAAATCGTCGAGCGGCATGGCGGCCGAATTGGAGTCGAGGCGGGAAGCGAAGGTGGTAGCGTCTTTTATTTCGCCATTCCGAAAATGGATTCGCCGGACGAGACCAGAAAGACACAATTCTCGGTTACCGCGGTGCCATGACTACTGGAACATCATACGATGCGATCGTCCTGGTTTCCTTTGGCGGTCCGGAAAAGCGTGCCGACGTTCTGCCTTTTCTGGACAACGTGTTGCGGGGACGGCCTGTCCCCGAGGCACGCAAACTGGAAGTTGCTGAGCACTATTACCACTTCGACGGTGTCAGCCCCATCAATCAGCTCAATCGCGAGATTATAGCAGCGCTGCGCCAAGTCCTCGCAGACCGAGAGATTCGTTTGCCGATCTACTTCGGTAATCGCAACTGGGATCCGCTGCTGGCAGATACGTTCGTCGGCATGCGTGACGACGGCATCAAACGGGCTATGGCTCTGGTGACCTCTGCTTTTGGCTCTTATTCAGGTTGCCGGCAGTATCAGGAGGATATCGATGCTGCCCGTGCAACCGTGGACCGTGCTCCTGCGGTCGACAAGCTGCCGCTTTTCTGGGATAGTGACGGCTTCATCACTGCTGCTGCCGATCGTCTGCGGGAGGCACTCGACGCACTTGCTACAAGCGACGTCCGGGTTGCGTTCACGGCACACAGCATTCCACTAACGATGTCGGAGGTGTCGCCCTACGAGGCGCAGCTGACCACGGCGTGCGAAGCCGTCGCTGGCCGTTGCCAACTGCCTTCTTGGGATCTGGTTTATCAAAGCCGCAGCGGCCCGCCGTCCCAGTCCTGGCTGGAGCCGGACATTTGCGATCATCTCGAGGCGATAGCCGGCAATTGCAGCGCCGTGGTCATCCACCCGATCGGTTTCCTGTCTGATCACCTCGAGGTGCTTTATGATCTCGACACCGAGGCGCGCGGGGTCTGCGACCGACTGAATCTGAACATGATCCGCGCCGGCACTGTCGGTGACCATCCAGCGCTGATCGGTGCCTTGGCCGATCTCATCCAGAACCACCTCGATCCCACCGTTCAAATCCCTTCCTGCCCCGTCGGCTGTTGCATGTGATCAACGCCGTCGGATCAAAGCAGACCCCTTTATTTACGGATCGGGTCAACGAATCAGATACTTCGATTGCTAAACTAAACGCTCTGCACACAACAGCAGATAGTTCTCGGTTCCACAGGAAAGTGGGCCCCTTTAATTTAAGAACGGGAATAAAAGTCGTTCTGATATAAACGAATAGCCCCGATATAACTATCCCAAATAATGCGATATCGGTACCAGGGCCGAGATTTTCGACTGACCGACGTCCACGGTCACGTGATGACCGACCTGATCGCCTGATCCTGTGGTGGCATCGGGGTCAGTGTGAAAGAGTCTCGAGGTGAGCGACCACTTCGCTGACGGGGGTGACGTCGCCGAGATCAACATCGATGTCGAGCAGGTTGACCTCGTGCATCAGTTCACATCGTTCTCCAATCGCTTCTCGCGGGACGATCACCCGGAAACTGTCGACCGCATCCCGGCAGGTTGCGTAGACGCAGTGGCTGGTGCTGATGCCGGTGACGATCAGTGTGTCGATCGACATCGACGTCAGCATCTCGTGCAGGTTGGTTCCCTTGAAGGCTGACGCGTATCTCTTGTAGACGATCTTCTCGTCCGGACGATGTGCGAGCCGCGGGTCGAGGGCAAACAGGTCGGCGGCCTTGTCATCGGGGACCGTCCATTGGAGTTTTCGGTTTTGGGGGCTGGGCGGGTCGGCGGGATCCCAGGCGAGTGAGGTGAAGAAGATTGGCAGGCCGGCCGAGCGAGAGGCCTCGAGCACCTGGCAGGTGCCGTCCATCACGCTGTCGAGGTTGCTGCCGATCTGGAGGGCAGGGTCGAGCCAGTAGCGAGCCATGTCGATGACGATCAATGCCGGTCGCAAGCCCCAGCCGACTCGCATCCCCCAGCCGCGTTGCAGGTAATTCTCCTTGAGGGCCGCAAGATGCTCTCTCAGGGGACCACGCAATTCATCGGGCAGTCTCAGATCTTCTGCACCAAAGGGGAGACGGGGAGCATGGTCAGTGGTCATGGGGAAATCTCTGGTATGTTGACATACGCGGTGAGGCATGGCTGCCGGTTTATAATGTTTATGCCTATTCGCTGATGCGGCGCTCAAGGGCATCGAGACGCTTGAGTAGGTCGGGGAGCCGCTTGATGAGGGCGAGCTGACGCAGATGCGCCATGCGAGGAGCGGCAGGGTCGCCGACAACCTTGGCACCAGGCTCGACGTCCTCCCACACGGAGGCACCGCCCATGACAACGGCATGGTCACCAATGGTGACGTGACCGACGACCCCGGACTGACCAGCCAGAATGACATCGTCGCCGACTACCACACTACCGGCCAAACCGACCTGGGCAACGATGAAACAACGCTCGCCGATGACGACGTTGTGGGCAATCTGCACCAGGTTGTCGATCTTGGTACCGGCCTTGATCCAGGTGCGGCCAAACCGGGCACGATCGACGCTGACATTCGAGCCGATCTCCACGTCGTCGTCGATCTGGACAATGCCGACCTGGGGGATCTTCTGGTGTACGGTGCCAGGGATGAATCCGTAGCCGTCGCTGCCAATCACGGTACCGCTATGAATGATGACGCGGTCGCCAAGTACGCAGCGCTCGAGCACGACAACATTGGGATACAGCCGGCACCCGGCACCAATATTGACCTGCCAACCGACATAACAACCAGCACCGATGACGGCACCAGCGCCGATTATCACGCCAGCTTCGATGACCGCGTTGGGGCCGATATGCACATCGTCCGGCACCACGACATCGGGATCAACGACAGCGCCGCGATGAATACCGGGAGACGGCAAAAAGGCGGGGGGTGCAAACTCCGAAACAACAGTGCTGAAAGCAGCTGAGGCGTTTTCGACAACAACCCAACAACGGTTTTTCGGTGGCTGCTCATTGAAGTCCGACTCGACAATGACAACGCCAGCTTTCGACGGCAGGACCTGCGGCGTGTACTGGGAATTGCCAAGAAACGACAGATGATGGGACTCCGCTTCAGCAAGCGCCGCGACACCGGAAATACGGCACGATTCGTCACCGTCAATGGTACCATTGACGAGGGCTGCAACCTGGGTGGCGGAAAACTCTTTCATCCGAATATGCGGTCAAGAAACAACCGGATTACTCTTCGGGTGCATTGTCAACGGGTTCCACTTCGTCTTCGCTTTCGGCACGCAACTCCCGCAGCTCGTCTTCATGGCCACGATTGAGCTCGGTGATAAGGGTGTCAGTGATAAGCTTGTTCTCGTCGTAATAGACGAACGGCGGGATGCCGTTGAGGGTCTTGCCCGAGATGTCAAAGACGACGTCATAGCTTTCCCTCTTGGCGACATTCCTGACGAGTAGTGCGATTTCCTCAATGATGCTGTTACGACGTTTTTCGTACTGCTTGCTGAGTTCTTCTTTACGATGCCGTTCGTAGTCCTGCAGCTGTCGCTTCTTGGTTTCATAATCGCGAAGTGTCAACTGTGCCTCCTGGCGTTTCCCTTCGCGAACTTCCTCGGCGAGGACGATATTCTGCGACGCCTCGAGCAGGTCCTCGAACCGGTCTTTGAGTCCATCGATCTGGGCAGCCAGCGTTTTGGCGTACTCCCGGTAGGTGTCGGTCTGTTCGCGCAGGTATTTGTCGGCGCGGGCAGTCTTGTAGTATTCCTGGAAGACCTTTTCCATGTTGACGTAGGCAGGGTTTAAGGCAGACGCGGCAAAGGCGGTGGACAACATTGCGGCGACGGCTAAGAAAAAGAATCTTTTCATCTTGGAGAGCTCCGGGCTGGTAGCGGGGTTGTTGGATCGATCGGGCGATTACGCATCTAACGCAGGTCTTGTTTGAGAAACTCAACGACTTCCTTGAACTTGGGCACATTGTCCCCGTCGACGTCCATGAGGGCTTCATGCGCTTTGAGAATGGTCTGCTGCTGTTCTTTACCATCGTCGGCGACGGTGTTGCATAGTGCGGTCCAATCTTCGGCCGCGGTCTCGGTGTGCGTGAAGGTGAAAAGTCTTGTGAGCCCCAGGGTATCAAGTAACATTTTTAGATTATCGTCAGCATTGACGATTTCGACACGGAATTCGCTGTTGGCGGTACTACGCCGAGCGATCATCGCGAGGATCCCCATGAAGGTGCTGTCCATGCCCTCGCATTCACCGAGGTTGACGAGAATCCGACTGACATTGGCGGCGATCATTTCGAGGCCGAAATCGCGCAGGCTCTGGCCAGCCTGAAACGTCGCCCGTCCAATGACGCGTACCTGGGCAATATCGTTTCCGGAAGCGACGAGAATTTTTGCAGCTGGCATGCTGTGCACCGAACCCCATATGCGGTAAAAACAAGCCGGTATAATAAACCGTGTGACCGGTTTTGCCAGTGACTCGAGGCGCTCGACACGCTGGGCGCGCAAGCGGTAGTGAATTCGTCAGTCCCCGGCGCCGGCGGAGACATCAAAATCGGCGGTACCGGTGATTTCGATCCGACGCGTGCCGGCAGTCGCAGTGATATGAACTTGGATAGCATTTGCGGGGCCAAGGTTCCCGAGTCGCTCGGCCCACTCGATCACAGTGACAGCACCGGCATCGTCCAGGTATTCATCGATGCCGATACCGATAACATTCTCCGGAGAATCGAGCCTGTACAGATCGATGTGGCAGAATCTCAGACTTTCACCCCGGTATTCCTGTACCAGGGCGAATGTCGGGCTGGTCACCGGTTCGTCGATACCAAGGCCACGGGCCAGGCCGCGGGCAAAAACGGTTTTGCCGGCACCCAGGTCACCGTACAGGGCAACCACGTCGCCGCCGCGGAGAGTGGCCGCCAGGCGCTGGCCGAGCCCCTGAGTCTCGGCGTCATTGTCGGAATGAAACACGGACATGTGGCAGCAGGTGCCGCAGCACTGATTACGATCGCGCCGCAACAATCTTTTGAAGAATTCGATTTCCGCCGCAGAATGAGTGATGTATAATACGACATGAACCTGCCGGAATCATTCGAAAACGAGAATGTCGTGGTCGACACCGACAGTCAATACACCTACATCGGGCGCCTGTCGGCGCAGCAGGACGGCGTAATCTGTCTGGAAGAGGCCGCGATATACAATGCCGCGGAAGGCAACGTCACGCTCGATCAGTATCTCGACGAGTGTGCGGCGCACGGCCATGCCGTTTCGCGGCAGCGGGTATGGGTGCAGACAACGCGCATCATCTCGTCGTCACTGCTCTGCGACATCGTCAAACCGGGCCGGCCCTCAGACTGATTCTTTGATGCCGCCGGCTATTACGCCTGCCTCCTTCGCCAGAAACCCGGCAGGCGACCCGACACTCACCAGATCCATACCGAGCTCACGAAACTGCCTGGCCGTGGCGACATCGCCGGTCTGCACGGCCGCCAGTTTGCCGCTTTTGCGACAGGCCGCGACGATGACCGCTGCAGCTTCGAAGACACGCTCGTGCCCAGGCTGCCCGATCAACCCCAGAGCAACACTCAAATCGTTCGGGCCGAGCAGCAGTGCATCGACGCCGTCGACTGCGGCGAGGCTTTCGACAACCGCCAGGGCTTCGGCGGTTTCGATCTGCAGAATCGTCAGCAACGAGTCGTTGCAGTCCTGCGCATACTGCTTGACATCGGCGGGTCGTGCAAACGACGTATGCGGCGATGTGGTATGCAGACCGCGGAGACCGAGTGGCGGGTATTTGGTGCGCTCGACAACGAGACGGGCGTCGTCGAGCGTGCGAATCATCGGAATGACAACGCCCTGGGCACCGGCATCGAGGGTACGGCTCATGCCGGCGGGTTCGGACAGAGACACACGGACGAGCGGGCACAGGCCGACACTGGTGGCGCCAACAATCAGGTTGGCAGTGTCGGATACAGTGAAACGACCGTGCTCTTCGTCGATAACAAAGTAGTCAAAACCGGCGTTGCCGAGGATGACCGGGACCCACGGCGAGCGCAACTCATTGAGAAACGTACCGCAAAGGGCTTCGCCCCCGGCAGCGCGTTGACGTAACTGCATAGCCAGATTCATCGGATCGTGTTCCATGGTGATGCGTGTTGAGTTATTCCGCGGCACCGGCAGCGGACGAGTCGGGGGTAGGCAGAATACTGGCTAATTTGGCTTTTGCCAACGATTCGAGAAACGCCTCTTCGGTCGCCTGCCGCATGTCGAGTGACGGCGCTTCGATACGATCATTGAGGTTTTCGATATAGGCACTGCAGGCACCGTAGAGCGCCTTTTCGACGTCGCGCAGGGACAAGGTGGCGGGATCTCTGGCGGGTACCAGACCCCCGCCTTCGACCTCGAGAAGGACATTGCCTTCGGTCAGATCATGGATCACGGTGCGCAGCAGGCGGATCGGTACGTTGTATTGCTGCTGAAACGCCAGGGCATGCCAGGGGCCGTCGTCGTCTCGATAGACGCGGCAGACTTCATGAACAATGTAGTGGGCCAGATGCAGACGCGTGGAAAACGTCAGGTTCCGCAATTGACTCTCGTGCACGTACGTCCGGATATTCTGGTATGCGAAACTGATTTCGGCTCCGAGCAGGACAATGACCCAGTTGACCTGCAGCCAGAACAATGAGATGGGCAATCCGGCAAAGGCGCCATAAATCGCGTTCATGTTGGTGATGCCGAGCTGGAAACGAATGCACATCCACTGCCAGCCCAGCCACAACAGACCGCCGCAGGTACCGCCGACAATGGCGGACATGATCCGCACCTGGGTGTTCGGTAGGCACAGGTACAACAGTGCGAAGGCCAGGATGATGACAAACGCCCCAGTCATGCCGAGCAAAAACTGATAGAGCCCCAAGGCAATGTTGAGGCGCTCCTGAATGAAGCCGACGATCATCTCGCTGGACATCACGGCATTGATCATCGTCACGACGACGATCAGCAGCGGCACGACGATGAGCACGAGCGAAAAATCCGCCAGGCGTCGGACCCAGGTGCGGCCGGTTTGAATCCCCCAGATGATGTTGAACGTCGATTCGACCTTGCCCAGCACACGTACCACCGAATACAGGGTCAGCAGCAGACCGACAATCCCCAGCGCCGTGAGATTCATTTCGGTCACCAAATCGAGAATCTCATTGACAAAGGTGCCGACCTCGCTCGGAATGGTCACCGTGGTGCCAGTGCGGTCGAGAAAATCTTCGAGCGCCTTGTCGAAGACTGTCGGCGCCGCCGCCTCGGGAGGCGTGTCGACCCCCGGTTCGATGGCATCGATCGCAATGGTCGGGTCCGGAGGTATCCTGTCTGGCGAGTCCAACGTTGTGGTGTCGACGATTGAATTCGCGGGCGTCACAGCATCCGCATCACCGACATCGGCAGCGACTGGATCGCCGGGAGTGGCGGGTGCGACGTGGGCTGCCGACGTGCCACCGGTGTATTGCTGGATGGCATGTTTGAGGTGCTGCTCGAAGCCCATGCCCTTGGCGACGGCAAACAGCAGGGCGAGGGTCGGCACGGCCGCCATCAGTGTGATGAACGTGAGGGCGGAGGCTTGCAGGGCGCATTTGTCGTCGATAAAGCCGCGCCACACGATGACCAGCCCACGCAGAAACGAGTACCACACGCGGCGGGACACATCGACTGTGGCCAAATCAATTTGCCAGATACCTTCGACGAGGAATTGCCGCAGTTCGGCGATGTGTCGCTTAAGTCTCGAAATCATAGTGAATTACTTCCGGTCATGGCGATTAATTGATCGTTGCCGCGGGGACATTGCAAATAGTGACGTCCTTGCACAACCGGGACACTATGCAAAATTACCCGGTTGTTTTCAGATATCGCAAATCACGAACACGGGGTGGGGCATCGTGGGACTTTTCGTTAGCTCATCATGACACCGCTGCGCACCGGTATAGTCGGCGCCGGCGTCATGGGAATGGCACATGCCGCCGCAATCAGCGAATTAGGCGAATTCGAGCTTGCCGGCCTATGCGACGTAGACCATGAAAAGGTCGAAGCGGCAGCCGCAAAGATCGGGGTGCCGGCGTTCACTGACCACACGGAACTGGTTCGTGCCGACCGCCTGGACGCGGTCCTGATCGCGACGCCGCACTACTTCCATCCGACGGTAGTTGAGCATGCCTTTGCGAACGGTGTGCATGTCATGTGCGAAAAACCAATCGCTGTTCACGTGCGGGATGCACAGCGGATGATCGATGCACATGCCGGCAGCGGCGTGCAGTTTGGCGTCATGTTTCAGATGCGGACAAACCCGCTTTTCCGGACGGTTCACGAGCTGGTCGCATCCGGCGCACTGGGTGAGCTGCAGCGCACAAGCTGGATCATTACCAACTGGTACCGACCACAGGCATACTACGATATGGGCGGCTGGCGCGGTACCTGGAAAGGCGAAGGCGGCGGCGTGCTGATCAACCAGTGCCCGCACCAGCTCGACCTGATGCAATGGATCTGCGGCATGCCGGTGCGCGTCCGCGCCCACTGCCGGCTCGGCGCGCGGCATGACATCGAGGTTGAGGACGACGTCAC
>DPYP01000061.1:0-6384 GCA_003545375.1 Lentisphaeria bacterium | reverse complement strand
GATCCGGATTGCCCAGGTGCGTTATGACCAACCGGCAGGAGGGATTGAGGTTGAGGAATGCATCCAGTATCTCAACATGTTCTGCGATGCCGTCGGGTGCATACAAAACGATTATCAACCCCTCATCAACAGCAGCCTGACACAATTGCGGGGAATTTTTGAAAACATCGACAGTGAAACGTATGCCTTTGAAAACCCCGGAACGGGCCTCTTTCTTTAAGTCTTCAACTGCCGTAACGGAACTGCTGTCAACGAGAAATACACCGGCAAAGCAGGTTGGGTCACTTGCGGCAATATCGGCTATGTACGAGTTGTCAAACTCACCCATATGCTGCACAAGAACAGCACAGGAAACACCGGCCGTTTTCATTACTGCACGCACATCCTCAATAGGCGTATATTTGTTCAAGCCACAGTGTGCATAGGCGTCGACTATTTCCATCATAAACCCCCGTCGGCAAAAAGTAGTCTAAGCATCTTACCCCTTTTCCTGACTCTGCGCAGGCCTATGCTTCATGCAAAACCTGCATGGGCGTCAACCCGTCCGACTGGAAACGCCTGGATGACAGGTTTGATGGTCCTTCTCCAATCCCGGCATTCACCGTTGCACTCCCGGTTCCAATGTGAGGGACTCGCCACGAGACCGTAGCGCACCAGTTCTGGAAAATCAAAAAGTTTGGATAAGATTGTACAGCAAAACACCGACGGACCCGCAGCAGCGGATACGGACAGTGCCGAGCGCCAGGTGAAGTGCATCACTACCATCAGGGTTATTACATATAACAGCTGCTATATTGTATGTTATATCAACCGGCATTATCGGTACAAAAAGGCCAAGCAGTAAAGCTCCCGGCCAGAAAAACGCCGCTTCAAATCCAACCGCTGGTTGGACACTCAACATGACGACATTCGAAAAGCAACAGGCGGAACTGCGGGAACTGGACCGCGACTTGTCGTTTCAACCGGCAGATCCAGCCGCGGCAAAAACGCTGACGCCCGAACAGGTGGCCTTCTTCAACGAGAACGGCTACCTGGCCCCATTTCGAATCTTCGACGAGGACCGCGTCGATGCCAACCGGCGGTACTTCGACAGCCTGCTGGCGACTGTCGCGGCCGCCGGCGACGGCCGCGACACCTATGCCATTTGCAGCTATCAGAACACCTGCCGCGGCCTCTACGACCTGACATTGACGCCGGCCATCCTCGATCTGATCGAGGATCTGGTGGGCCCCGACATTGTCAGTTGGGGGACGCATTTTTTCTGCAAGCTTCCGGGTGACCCAAAGCACGTGTCCTGGCACCAGGATGCCGCATACTGGCCCTTGACGCCGTCACGGACAGTAACAGCGTGGTTGGCGATCGATGATGTCGACCGCGAAAACGCGTGCATGCAGATCATTCCCGGCAGCCATCGCCTTGGCGAGCTGGCCCTCAAGGAAAGCGACGCGGCCGAAAAGAACTTGTTCGACTCATCGGTAATCGACGTCGAACAATACGGCGATCCGGTCTGCCTCGAATTAAAAGCCGGTGAAATCTCCCTGCACTCGGACCTGCTGTTACACGCCTCCGATGCGAACCGCTCCGATCGCCGACGCGGTGGCCTGACGCTCCGCTATTCCCCGACGACGGTTCGTCCCTATTTGGAATACGGGGATTTTTCCATCCTCTGTCGCGGCGTCGACCCGGACGGGAACTGGGCCAATATTCCCCGTCCCCCCGGCGATGACCCATGCCCGCGCCCGTGGCAAAAACAAAGCACAGAATAAGCGCCAGGCGGGCGTATATTGTAGCCAACGTCATCAGAACAAAGGAACGACAAATGATTACCGACGAACAGATCCAATTTTGGGATGATTACGGTTATTTAAAATATGGAAAGGTCCTGGAGCAGGGTGAAGTCACAGGACTTTTTGAAGGGTTCGACCGGGTTGCTCGTATCGAATCAGGAGGAGGTGATAATTCATCCGTTGAGTTCAGCGTCGGACACGCCCGGGGCGCCAAGGACGCCGAATATGAAGCAGGGGGCATTAGGCAGTATGTCAATCTGTGGAAGCGGGATGAGGCGTACAATGAAATGGTGCGCCACCCGTTGATCACCGGCATCACAAAGAAACTGCTGAAGACACCGGAACTTCGCCTGTGGCACGACCATATCATCTCCAAGCCACCAAAGGAAAACGACCGTTTCCAGTTTCACCAGGATTTCTACAACTGGCCCCTCGCCGATCCGAACATCCTCACTTGCTGGATCGCCCTGGATGACGCAACCGTGGCGAACGGCTGTATGCATGTCGTCCCCGGCAGCCACCGAGATCCGCGCTTCTCGCCGGCGGGTAGAAAGAAGGAGTTGGAGGAATTGGCGAAAAATCCCGACGCCAGGACGGAACGGGTTATCATGGGAGAACACGAAGCCAACTTCGGCGTGCCGGTGGAGTTGAAGTCGGGTGAATGCATGTTCCATCACAGCCTGAACTTCCACTCAACCCCAAAGAACACAACTACCGGACAACGTCGCGCCTTTGTAATCATCTACATGCCCGAGGGCATTCTTTTCAATAACTCCCAGGCATGGGATCATATCCTTGTCCCGAATATTGAGGCCAAGCATGGTGAACCCATCGCCGGCAGTAATTTCCCGGTGGTCGGTTAGACGTGGTCCAAACGACCTGGCGGGCGAGAGGTGCACCCTCCTCCTATTTGCAGCCCGCCCAACACACGCTATCTTGCCGCGTGTCCGAACATCAAACATTCCACCAGTGAGATCTCATCATGGATATGAAGTATTCCATCGTTCTAAATACGTTGAATACCGGCGACAACGGGTGCAGTGTCTGGGAACATCCGCACGAGGTGCTCCAGACCATTGCAGACGCCGGCTACGACGGCATTGACATGGATGCGGAGCCGGACCGGATCGACCGCAATCGATTCAATGAAGTTCGCGATCTGGCGTTCTCCATGGGATTGAAGGTCCCGGCGCTCCTTGGCGCATGGGCCCCATGGCACTGCGGCGAGGAACGCGACCTTTGCTCAACCGACGAGACCGTTCGCATGCGCGGCGTGGAATACAGCAAGCGCGCCATCGACTTGGCCGCCGAGTTCGAACAGCCGCCGCTCTTCCAACTCTGCGCCTGTCCGATAGAGAACGAGTATCCGCTTTCTTCGACACCGATCGACACGCTGCGGCAACAGTTCGTCAAGTCCACCATGGAAATCGTCGAATACGCGGCGCCGAAAGGCGTCAATATCGCTATCGAACCAATCAATAAATTCGAAGGGCAGGCCGGATTCCTCAACGCCATCCCGGAAGCGTTGAGTGTCGTCGACGAGATCGCCGCCGACAATCTCGGAGTTCAGGCCGACTTCTATCACATGAACATGGCTGACGGCAATTTTCTCGAGACACTAAGGCTGATGGAAGGCAAGCTGATGCATGTACATCTCGCGGAAAGCAACCGATACATACTTGGCACGGGACACTTGGACTTTGCTGCTATCTTGCAGACGCTCAAGGAACTGAACTTCACCGCCTACCTTTCCCTGGACAGCGTACCGGCCAAACCGGACTGGCAGACCGTGGTGAAACAGGGCATCAGTTACATGAAGCAAATGGAGCGGCAAACTGCGTAGCAAACCCCAAAATTCGCCACTGGGGCGACCGCTGAGAAGTGTCGCTCCACAGGATGGGGAATCCGCTGATGCCAAATGCAAGTAGGCAGCGAAGGGCGAAAGATAAAGCAGGCTAAACTTTTCGCGGTTTACGGGAAGGGTATCAAGCCGCTTTTACAGTCGCAGGCCAAGGCAGAAGCCGGCTCCCTATGCGATGAACCTGACGCGCTTATACTTTCCTCATCTATCTTCCCCGTCTACCCCCCAAAAGCTCGACCCCCTTCTTGACTCTCCAGTCACAGGACGCTACGGTTTGCTCATGAAACCAACCGCCCCCGATCCAGCCCAGCTCGCCGATCTCTTCCCGCTGTCCGATGAAACCCCCATCTCTTATCGGCCAATCATCGTATGGGCGATCAATGACCGGACCGACCCCGAAAAATCGCGGTCTCAGCTCGATGGATTCGCGGCCTGCGGCTACGGCGGCGTCATGATCATGCCGTGGGGCGGGCTGCCAAATGAGTTCATGGACGACGCCTGGCTCGATGCGGTGTCGTGCATTCTCGAACATGCCGCAACCCTCGGTCTCGAAATCTGGATCTGGGACGATTGGATCTTCGGCAGCGGCTCTGCCGGTGGCACGCTGACCGAGAACCCGGCGTACCGTGCGAAAGGCCTGCAAAAAGCGATTGACCTCATCATCGAGGCGGGCGAGGTTCTCGATATCCCGGTCCCGCCGCGTACGATCGCTGCCGCGACTTTTGACGTCGACAAGTTCGGATGCCCCATCACCCGAGCCGTGCCACAGAAAAACGAATCCGGCGACATGATTCGCTTCGAAGCAAAAGTACGGTCACGCCTGGTGGTCGTCTGCTGGCAATACATCTCCGGATTTGTCCACTCGATCCGGTCGCACTGCAGGTTTTTAGACCCGGCGATCAGCGCAGAAGATTGCAACATCTTCATCAACGACGATCGCAATGCCTGGTCTGTCGACATGCTCAATCCCGAGGCGACACAAGGATTCCTGGACCGAATACACGAACGCTACCGCGCACGGCTGTCGTCGCACTTCGGGGTCACCCTGAAAGGTTTTTTCTACGACGAACCGAAGGTGTCGACAACCCGGCCATGGACGACAGATTTCGCGGCACGCTTCCAGGCAAACATGGGCTACGACATCACCGACCTGCTGCCGGAGATTGAGATCGAGTATTTGATGGACAGCGGTGATCACGGCCAGTGGCTGCGGCCGGAAGCGGTCCAGCGAGCGCGCGCGGACTATTACGATGTGTGGACCAGCCTGATGGCGGAGAGTTTCTACCAGCCGATCCACCAGTGGTGTTCCCGCTATGGCGTGATCGCCACCGGCCACCAGCTCGGTGACAACAGCCTCGAGGAGATGAAATACGGCGGCGGCGTTTTCTTCAAAAACCTGTCACATTCCGACTTGCCCGGAGTCGACACCATCACCGGCCAGATCAAACCCGGCCTTTTCGACGACTCACCCAGATACGCCGGTTCCATTGCTAATTCTCTCGGCAAGTCCCGAGCGATGAGCGAATCGTTTGCCGTATATGGCCACGGCGTCACGCCTGATCAAATGCGCTACGTCTGCGTTCAGCAAATTCTGCGCGGCGTGAACACATTTTTTGTGAAGCTCTCGAACTACAACCGCGAGCAAGCGCTTCACTTTCATCCCCCGGAACTGTCCAATGCCAACCCGATGATCAAGCACTACGGCCCCATGTTCTGTGAGATGATCTCGCGTGTCACACGCCTGCTGAACGGCGGCCGACCGGACCGGGCCGTGGCGCTTTATGTGCCACTGGACAATCTTTACAACACGGATTTGACCTTCGCCGCGCCGACAGACGAGATTGCGCGACAGCTCACCTACAACCAGGTCGACTACGATTACGTCTGGGACGGTGACATCACCGGGATGGCAGCCGCAGCAGACGGCATCACGGCAGCCGGCGGCCGAACCTACACGCACCTCCTGGTGCCGCCTGAGGCCATAATGTCGGATGCGATCCGAGGCCAGATAGACACACTGGACCGCGACCGGGGCGTTGTTCAGCACGTTCAGGCGGACACGCTGCGAGACCTGATCTGTGCCCTTCGCGAGAGCGACAGTTTCCTCAACGTCGTGTCCGAAGATGTGCCGGTCGCCATGCGTCGACGAACCGCGGAAAGCGGCGAGACAATCTGCCTCTTTCTAAATGAATCCGCGACGGCCGAAAGCCTGACGCTCCGGCTCGTGCGCCAGGCTCGGGTCCACGAAATCGCATTGGATTCGGGGCAGATGACCTGCTGTGCCCAGGGCACAGCGGGGACTTCTCTGACGATCGACTTTCAGCGCGCGCAGTCGAAGTTGCTCTTCTTCGAGCCGGTCGACACGCTCGACGCGGACAGTGACAAACCGGACGCTGCCGCGCCACAGCAAATAACCGATTGGACGCTGAAACTCCCGGATGGAGATGCCGTGACCATCGCCGGTGAGTTCCCGGATTGGCAGGATCTGGGGTACGGCAGCTACACCGGTTTCATGAGTTACACTGCTGACTTCGAATTGACCGAGGACGCCGCGGCGTGCACCCTGACGATCGGCGAACTCTGCTACGCGGCCGCCATTCATGTGGATGGACAGAAGATTGCAGACACGGTGTTTTCCCCGTTCGCCGCCGAGCTCGGCAGTCTGGACGCGGGTCGGCACACGCTCGAGATCAAGGTTCTGAATACATTGGCAAACGCCGTGCTCGGCGACCCGGA
>DPYP01000487.1:1975-5635 GCA_003545375.1 Lentisphaeria bacterium | reverse complement strand
GTGCCACTCGACCGGGCTGCCAAACTCCGGCAGTTTCAGGTTCAACTTCGTGCCGTTGGTACGAATGCCGTCGCCGATCAGTTGTGCCACGATATCGAGCATACCGTCGTGATGCAGGGCGTTGTTGTAGACTTGGTGCTGGTTGGTCGGTGTCTTCACTCGGCGCAGCCGTGGTTCTTCGGCCGTGTGTCCGGGTTCGAGGTCGAAGACTGCGTCGTTCTCAGACACTGCCCGCGAGCGTTCGACGAACTCGTCGGTCACCTCGCGCAAGGCGGCAATCTCGTCGCTGGAGAAGACGCCTTCGACAGCGACATAGCCGTTCTCATTGTAGAACTCGATCTGCTCATTGCTCAGCATTTGTTCCCTCCGAGAATGTCAATGTGCATCCAGCCAATTGCTTCCGGTACCGATATCGACGACGATCGGCACGTCCATCGGTAGTGCTTCGCACATACAGCGCCGGACAATTGCACCGACTGTCTCGACCTCTTCCCGCGGCACTTCGAGGACCAGCTCATCGTGCACCTGCAGCAGCATCCTGGCGCTGCCGTCGCTCCCGGCAAGTTCACGGTGCAGATTGATCATGGCGATCTTGATCATGTCCGCCGCGGTGCCTTGGATCGGCATGTTGATGGCGTTGCGTTCGGCGGCGTTGCGAATCGTGGTGTTGCGTGAATTGATGTCGCGCAGATAGCGTCGGCGCCCCAGCAGCGTTTCGACGAAGCCGTTCTCGTGGGCAAATTCAATGGTCTTGGTCATGTACGCCTGCACCAGTGGATATTGGCGAAAATACTCCTCGATCAGCTCGTTCGCCTCGCGTCGCGGACAGTTCAACCGCTGCGCCAGCCCGAAAGCCGTGATGCCGTAAGGTATGCCGAAGTTCACCATTTTCGCCTTGCCCCGCATCTCCGGCGTGACCCCGTCCATGCCGACGCTGTACACCCGCGCCGCCGTGGACTGGTGGATATCGGCACCGTCGACAAACGCCTGGCGCATTGCCTCGTCACCGCTGATCTCCGCGATCACCCGCAACTCGATCTGTGAATAGTCGGCCGACAGCAGCACATGCCCATCGTCGCACGCCACAAACGCCTTGCGGATCTCACGGCCTTTCGCTGTCTTGATCGGGATATTCTGCAGGTTCGGCCGTTCCGACTGCATCCGACCGGTGACCGTCACCGCCTGATGAAAATGTGTGTGTATGCGGCCCGTCCTGGCATCGACCGCATTGGGCAGCATGTCGACGTAGGTCGACTTCAGCTTGGCTATCGTGCGGTAGCTCAGCACATCGGCGACGATCGGATGCCTGTAGGCCAGGCGCGACAGCACTTGTTCATTGGTGGCGTATTGGCCGGTCGCGGTTTTCTTCGGGTTGTCTTCGAGCTGCAGCACGTCGAAGAGGATATGGCCAAGCTGCTTGGGCGAATCGAGATTGAACGACTTGCCGGCGGCGTCAAAAATTGTTTTGGCCAGGTGCGTCGCTTCCTGCTCCAACTCGACGGAATAACTGCGCAACGTTGCCGTGTCTACGGTGATGCCGGCCAACTCCATATCGATCAGGACCGAGACCAGCGGACTCTCGATGTCGTGGCAGGTGCGCAGCGCATTTTTCTTCTCCAGCAGCGGCTCCAGCAGTTGCCAGAGCTGCCAGGCCACATCGGCGTCCTCGGCGGCGTACTCCGCAACTTTCTCGACCGGGATATCGCGCATCTGGATTTCCGCCGACATCGACTCACCCGCCAGCTCGGTGATCGCGACAGGCTTGTAGCCCAAGTAGGCTTCTGCCAGGAAATCCAGTTTGTGCCGCATCTCCGGCTCGATCAGGGCATGCGCCAGCATCGTATCGATGATGCGCGCCTCCACGGTGATGTCGTACTGCCGCAGCACCGTCAGGTCGAACTTCAGATTATGTCCGATCAGCGCAATTGTGGAATCTGCAAACAGCGGCAGGAAATCCTTGAGAATTTCGTTCGCCTGATCGATGTCCGGCGGCACAGGTATGTACCAGCCCGTGTGTGCCTCGTAACTGACTGCGATACCGACGAGGGTAGCGTTGCGCGGGTCGAGTGCGCTGGTCTCCAGATCGAAGGCGAACGCCTTTTTTTGCGCCAGTGTCGCCGCCAGCTTCGCACGTTCTTCCGGTGTCTGCGCGATCTGGTAGTCATGCTCGACGTCGGCGATCGTTTTTATCACCGGCGTTTCGGGTTCTGCTTCGTCGTTTGCGGCTTCATTCGCGGCGAATTGGAACAGATCCATCTCACCGCCGCCGACAGCCATCTCCGCCGCGGTTTGCGGGGTGGCCTGGAACGCCTTGCCGAGCACCCGTTTGCCAAGCGCCTGGAACTCGAGCTCACGGAACAGTGTCGACAGCGCCTCGGCATCGGGATCGCGCATCACCAATTCATCGAGTGTCTCTTCGACCGGTACGTTGCAGTCTATAGTCACCAGTTGTTTCGACAGCAGTCCCTGGTCGCCAAAATTTTCGACATTCTCTTTCTGCTTGCCTTTCAACTGATCCGTATTGGCGATCAGGTTCTCGACCGAGTCGAATTGCTTGATCAGCTTTTTCGCCGTCTTCGCGCCGATGCCGGGAATGCCCGGGATGTTGTCGCTGGGGTCGCCTTGCAGTCCGAGAACATCGCAGATCTGATCGATCCGTTCGATTTCCCACTTTGCCAGCACTTCAGGTACACCGAGGATATCGATGCTCGACCCCATGCGTCCCGGCTTGTAAAGAAAGACATGCTCGTCGACGAGCTGGGCAAAGTCTTTGTCGGGGGTCACCATGTAGGTTTCAATGCCCTGTGCCGCTGCCTGCCTTGCTAATGTGCCGATGACGTCATCCGCCTCGTAGCCGGGGTAGCGCAGGATCGGGATATTGAAACCCTCCGTGATCCGGTCGACATAGGGCAGGGCGGCGCTGAGTTCTTCCGGCATCGCTTCACGGTGGGCCTTGTAGTCCTCGAACATCTTGTGCCGAGCGGTTGGTTCCGGCGTATCGAAGGCGACCGCCAGGTGCGTCGGCTTCTGGCTGCGGATGATGTCGACGAGGGTGTTCGTGTAACCAAGCGCTGCCGAGGTGTTCATACCCTTCGACGTCATGCTCGGGCTACGGATCAGCGCGAAGTGCGCCCGGTACACCAGCGCCATACCATCGAGAAGGAAAAGTTTTTTTTGGTGAATCACGGTCATGACTGAGAATTTCCGATTTCGGATTGCGGCCAGAGTTCAATCGGCACCCTGACGCCGTCAACCGCCTGGATTTGTGGTGTCGCGCATTCCTCTGCCCGCGTCATGCATCGTCCAGTGCAAAACGGAATAAGAAATACGCGCGGTTTACGGAATGGACTTCCAGTGCTAATGCCGTTTCTTGTTCTTCTTGCGCTTCGCCTTTTTCGCTTTCTGTCCCAAGGTCTTGTTGCGGCCGGCACTGCCTCCGTCGAAGCCGCCCAGACCGCCCATGCCACCCATATCCATATCGTCGTCGTCCATACCCATGCCGGGCATGCCGGGCATGCCGGCCATGCCGGGCATATCGGGCATGCCGGACATGCCGCCGTCGCCCATGCCGAACATGCGGGCGAGTTTACCCATCTTCGACTTGGTCATCATGCTGCGCATGGTCTCGAATCGCTTGAGCAGTTGTTGCACTTCGACCAG
>DPYP01000487.1:0-1619 GCA_003545375.1 Lentisphaeria bacterium | reverse complement strand
GATACGCTGTCGTCGGGAGGGTGCTCCAAGCACCTTGGGGTGCTGCCGCTCATACGGTGTCATCGACTGGATCACGGCCTCGACGTGCTTGAGGCGTTTCTCGTCGATATCGGCGTTGTCCAAAAGATTTTTGCCGCCGGGGATCAACTCGAGAACCTTACCCATGCCGCCGAGATTCTGCAGCTGCCGCAGCAATGTGAGAAAGTCGCTCAAGTCGAACTGGTTCTTGAGCATCTTCTGCTCGAGCCGTTCGGTATCTTCCTCGCTGATCTTCTTCTCGGCGATCTCGATCAGGCTGAGTACGTCGCCCATGCCGAGGATGCGGTTCGCCATGCGGTCCGGATGGAAGGCTTCGAGATCTTCGAGCTTCTCGCCGATGCCGAGAAACTTGATCGGCTTGCCGGTGACCCTGCGCATCGACAGGGCGGCACCGCCACGGGCGTCACCGTCCATCTTTGTAAGGATGATACCGGTGATGGAGAGCGCGTGGTTGAATTCTGTCGCGACCGATACCGCCTCCTGGCCGAGGGCGGCATCACTGACCAGCAGGATTTCATTGGGTTGGACGACGTTCTTGAGCTTGACCAGTTCGGCGATCAGCGGTTCATCGATCTGCAGACGGCCGGCGGTGTCGACGATCATCGTGTCGCAGCCGTCGTGGCGTGCTTGTTTGCGGGCAGCTTCGGCGATGGCGCTGACATCTTTGGTGGTGCGGTCGCTGAAGACGGGGATGCCCAGTTGGCTGCCGAGAGTTTCGAGCTGGTCGATGGCGGCGGGGCGATACAGATCAGCCGCGACCAGGAGGACTCGGCGGCCTTCGTCCCGGAGCATGGCAGCGAGCTTGCCGGTTGTTGTGGTCTTGCCGCCGCCATGCAGGCCGATCATCATGATGGTGGCGGGGTTGCCATACAGATCCAGCGGGGCGTTGGCTTCACCCATGAGTTCCGCCAGTCGGTCGCTGACGATCTTGATTACCTGCTGGCCGGGCTTGACGTGCTTGAGCACGGCTTCGCCAAGACATTCCTGACGCACCTGATCGATGAATTCTTTGACGATGTCGTAGTTGACATCGGCGTCGAGCAGGGCCAGGCGTACTTCGCCCATGGCCTCCTCGATATTGGACTCGTTCAGAATACCGCGGCCGGTCAGATTGCGGAATGTCTTCTGCAGTTTGTCGGTCAGACTCTCAAACATACCTTTCGGCGCCTCCACCAAACTCACAGGTCATCGTTGTCAGCTGCGTCCCGATGCGGGTGCTGTATGCTGTCGCCAGTCGTTCGCAGTAGGTCGCTGCTGCTTCGTCTTGC
Source organism: Lentisphaeria bacterium (assembly GCA_003545375.1). Classification (GTDB taxonomy): domain Bacteria; phylum Verrucomicrobiota; class Lentisphaeria; order JABSQK01; family CAJWLW01; genus CAJWLW01. The sequence continues at coordinate 312 of DPYP01000487.1, read as the reverse complement.
ACCAGGTGGATGCTGATGCCGCCGAATCCGCCGCCGCTAAGCCTGGCGCCCAGACAACCCGGCAGGGTGCGGCCAAGCTCAATCAGAATGTCCAGTTCCGGGCAGCTATTGTCAAAGTTCTGCCTGGAGCTGTCGTGTGAATCGAACAATAGTGCGCCAAACGCTTCGATGTTACCCATCGACAGCAATTGCCGCGCCTGTTTTACGCGGGCGTTCTCCCCTACGATATGCTTTGCCCGGCGGTAGACTCTCAGGGGCAGGTGCGATTTTGCCGCATCGAGCTGGGCCACAGTCACGTCGCGCAAGGTCGTG
>DPYP01000197.1:0-23708 GCA_003545375.1 Lentisphaeria bacterium | reverse complement strand
CGCGGCCAATCCGGCAAGGCACAAGTAATGTTCCGAGCTCATCGCTCGAAGCCGTACACCCCGTACGCCAGCATCCGTGTCGTTCGCTGCCAGTCGCCGTTGGGCCGCAGCCGGACAGCCATCGGCTCGAAAACGCCTGTCGCTTCAAAGGCCGGCAGCAAGTAGTGACGATGCTCTGCCGACTCTTCCGGCGGCTTGGACAGGACGATCGCGTAGCGCCCCGGTGGCAGCACGAGCCCCCGCTTCAATTCGTAGTGGTGATAGGTGAAATAATCGATCACCCACTGCGGCGTGAACGCCTCTTCTTGCACGACAACAGTATCTGTTGGCATGCCGTCGGCATCCGCTTCAACGATTCGCAGGCGTACAGGTTCCCGCAGATCCGGACCGCGGCTGCCGGCGCAGTTCATGTTCACCTCAATCCGCTCGAGTTTGGTCGCGCGTGTCAGTTTGAATGCCTGGGCAAGTTCGCTGCCGGTCACGTCCCTGTTCTCCGGCGCCCACGGATCGCGGCACCGGTCACCGACAGTTTCGAAGACATCGCAGCTGTTGTCCGGCTTCGTTGGTCGCGTGCCGGCTACCAGGGCTGGTGTTGCTTCATCCGGGAAGTGTGTCGCGTTTGCCGCGACGGTATCGTCGATCCAGAGCAAACGGAAATTCTCACTCTTCACACGTACCGCCAACGGCACATTCGCCGGCACCCACTCGGCGCGGGTAAAAGCATCCGTTGCCGTGGTGACGGCCGGATCGAAACCCAGTGCCGGTAAATTCAATTCCACCATTGCGGTACCGTCGTCCTGTGTGTAGTTGAAGACGACGACCAGGCTCCGCTTGCCCGGTCGATGATAGATGCTGGCGCCGTACGATTCCTCTGGTTGCAGCTGATCGAACGCTTCGGTGTCGTACAGCACCTGCACCGGCCGCACCGGGCCGCCGCCGTCCGGCACGAACGACACGCCTGCCGGCGTACTGTCGTGCCAGTAAGCCAGAAACTCGAGATCCGCCTCGCCGATGCCGAAATCTTCGAGGGCTCGCCAGACCCTGGTCATGAAGCGCACGTCCTTGTAAAGTGCGTCCCAGGTCGGGATCGCATCGTGTGCCAGCAGGATCGAGAAGATGCCCTCTGTCGCGGCAGGCTTCACACCCACCGAATTCATCTGCAGCAGAAACATCGGCACCACGCCCCATTGCCGCCCCATCGCCCCGCTGGCCTTGAAGTAACTGATCCGCATCGCCTCGAAATACCCTTTCCACACGCGTGGCCCGGGCTCGGCCGGTTTCGAATCCAGGCGCATCTCTTCGCCGGTCGTGAAGATGTCGGAGAATCCGTGGAGTGCACTGCAGATGCTGTTCGAGGCATGATCGATCTTCCACAGCGGCCGGTCACGCTGCTTCATCGCCGTGTACAGGCGCTTGTTCAACTCACGATCCCCACGAATTGCACGGCGGCCGCCGGCACAGCCGTGATTCGGATTGGCGCATGCGTAACTCCATTGCAGGTCGTGATAGGCGCCGTCCAATCCGAATTCGTCGATGTGCCCGATCATCTTCCAGGTCATGAAATCGACGAACGACTCGGCGCCGCCGCAGACCCGAATTCCAAACCAATGCCGGCGCGTGTCGTGGTATTTGTTGATGCCGCCGCCGAGGTCCCAGTCCGCGCCGTAGTACTTGTACTCCGGCGTGTCGATGCCATGCCACATCAGGATCTTGTAGGGAAGGAATTTATGATCCCGCTGGTAGCGCTGGACGAAGCGCCGATAGAAACCGGTGTTAGTTGCTTCCGGGTAGCCGGCGGCGTAACGATCGAAATGCTCGCTGGTCCACGGGATATGAAAGCTTTGGCCGACCTTCCGCGGCTCCCCCCAACGCCGCCAACCGGCCGGTCGCGACTTCACCGGTGTCGCTTGCAGGCCAAAGCTGAGCGTCAGCGGTTCTGCCAAGGCGATCCGATGGTCGACAAACCGCACCTTGAAGTACATCACCCCGTTCCGCAACTCCAGGCCGACGCGCTTTGCCTTGTCGCTGTGACGGAACGGCGCTTCGCGTTCGTAGAACCAGGTCAGGCCAAGGTCTTCGTTGCCGATCCAGAGAAAATATCGGCGCGCCGAGTAGTCCCAGCTCCAGCCGTCTTCCTTACCGGTGTTGCCGGTCAGCAGATGTTCGTTGGGAATGTGTCGCAACGAGGCGAAACGCGCATCTACGGGGACGATCAATTCGAGTGCGTCAAGGGTCGGTGCGGTTTTGGCCACGGAGGGCGCGACCGTGATGTCGGTCCACAGCATGCCGTCGTACTCGACGTACGTCTGCGCATCGACGGTGATGCCACCGGCACGCATGTGCGTCGAGAAACTGACTCGTACGTCGTCGTGTTGGACGTCGGTGATCCGGCGTTCCTGCCAGTCGAGCTCACGCTCATCAACGCGAGCGGCGAGCCGCATCGGTGCGGCCAGCTGCGTCACGTCGCCGTTACGTATGACCGTGGGCACGGGCGAGCCGTTGAACTGATACACACGATTCCAGCAGCCGACGGTCAAGGACGTGTGGTCACCGGTCGCGGTCATTGGTGTCCATGGCGGCGGCGGTGTGTCGGACTTGCCCACGCCCGCGGTGCGCCAGGGATCAGGCGGTTTGACGAACGGTGCGGTGGTGCTGTCAAGCGTCACGCCGCCGCTGACCAGGCGCGCGTTCAGTTCGTACGAGCCGGGCGGCAACGATGCGATGTCGAATTCACCGGCCCCACTGCCGCCGTTGAGCGCGGCAAGCGTGACCGTACGGACCGCCGCCGCATCCGGCGTATCGGTGCGCCGCAGTTCGACCACCGCCATCGGCTTGGCAGCGAGGACCGTGTCGTCGCGCTCCCGCAGCTGGACCTTGCACACCCCCCGGCTTGGAATCGGTGTCGCGTCGAGCTGCAGACTGCCGGTGACCGGCGTGTAGACCGTGTCGTGATAATGCTCGACACCCGATGCGTCGACCACCGTGAAACTGATCGCGTCCGGGATCTGGTCACCGGCGTCGACACGGATCGGAAATCGCTTCACGCCGGCAGCCGCCTCGAGCGTGAAGCGCTCGGTCGCCAGCAATGTGCCGGATCGTGCCATAGTCAGCGTTGCCGCCAACCGGATCGGTGCCGCGCCGGGCGGCAGGGCAATGGCAGCGTCGAAGTTGACCCGACTGCCGGCGCTGCCGAAATCCGCCACCGCCACCGCCGGTCCGGCATCGGCGAAGCGCAAATACCCGTGGCCGTCGGCATCGCCAAAGGCGCTCAGTCGCGGCCAGCACGATAGATTCTGAGGCGTCACCCGATCGCGCGTGACATTCAATCGCCAGACCTCGCCGTTGGCAGGCGGCTTGACGCCAAGCGCCTCGAAGGTGATCGCGACTTCCAGGGTCCATGTCCCGGCGGCAACCCGATTGGCCACCTCCCACTCCCCGTTCCAGGTCGGATCGTGCTTGATCCCGACAATCGTCTTGCGGTCGAAGATGACGCCCTTGCAGTTGCTGACGAAATGGAAGCGATTGTCCCCATGCGGCGGTGTCAGATAAATCTGCACGGCGTCGTCCGTCCACACCTGATCGTCGCGCCGGCGGCTGTCCGCCTTGAGCGGAAAGCCGCCGACCACCGGTGAGGCAACCGCGAAATAGAGTCTTTCCCCGTCGTGTGCGACTCGGACCTCTGTCGGCAACGGTGCCAGCTTGTGGTCCGAGACATTGAGGAAATTGCCGAACACGGCGCCTTGCCGCCATTCCTTGGCATCGACCATGCCATCGACGACAATCGGCGCGTCCTGCCGGGCGACACTGATTACCGGCGGCCGGTAGGCAGGCATCTTGCCGCCGGTCGCGGCCTCGACGCGCCCGAGCTCGCCGGCACCCAGGGGACGATGGTAAATCGTCAGGTCGTCGATCAAGGTCTTGCGCGCCGTCTCGCGGCCGCGGGCATGGGGCAGGTCGCCGACAACAAGGTTGTAGTTCACAATCCGCGGTAGAAACCGCGCCTCGCACGGCGTCTCCGCGGCGGCCTTGCCGTTAAGGAACAGCTCCAGCGCTTCGGCCGACCAGTTGACGGCGACATGCACCCATTCCCCCTGGGCGCAATTCGCAAGGGGTGCCGACACCCGGCGTCGTTGTCCCAGATCCGTTCCAATCTCGAATACCAGCTGGCCGGCTTCATCGTTGAGGATGCGGAAGATTCCCGCGAACGGGGTGTGCAAGAACAAATGGGCCCGCAACTCGCCAGGCGTCCAGTTCACCGGCAGGAACCAGAAGGACAGGGCGCCTTTCCTGGTATCGAGATTGCGCTCGATGCGATACGAGACGACGGCGCCGTCTTCGCCGGCAACGAGGGCCTGGCCGTACCTGCCGGTGTCGTAGCCGACGTTACCGTCGACTGCTTTCGGCGTGGAGCGGCCGGCGGCGAGCTCGGCATCGAGCGTGGCGTCGAAGGTGGCGCGAAAGCTGACTGCCGCGACCGCGGGCTGTGCCTGGGCGGGCATGGAAGTCAAAGCGCCGATGAGGAGGGCGAAATACAGTCGTGTCATGGCGGTTGGGCGGGCGTCCGTTCGATTGCAGAATATCCGTCGTCGTTATAGAGTACGGCTACTATAGCACTTTTTTTCATCGACAATCCAGTGCCGAAATTGCCTGATCGAAACCTGTATCGCTTCACCCTCATCGAACTCCTCGTTGTCATTGCCATCATTGCGATTCTGGCGAGCATGCTGCTGCCGGCATTGTCCAATGCGAAGAGCAGGGCCAAGCAGGGTGCCTGCCTCAGCAATCAAAAACAAATGGGAATCGCCCTGACGATGTACGCCGGTGACAACCGTGATTTCTGCCCGCCGAACTTGCGATGGGACGGGCCGCCGACCGATTACAATTTTTGGTTCTCCAACTTGTGGGGACAGTCCGGGGCGTTCTACGGCGGTTTGGGCATCCTTTACGATGAAGGGCATCTGAAGTCTGCCGAGGTCTATTTCTGCCCGGCGCAGTCGGAGGATCAATATGGCTCGACTTACCTGAAATCCGCCTGTGTCGACCGGCTGCAGGACGTCTCCCTGACTGTTTCCGGGGCTGCCCTGTCGAGCTACAACTACCGGTCGACAGCGCTGCGGGCGACGAATTCCCACCCGGACAACCCGGCGGCCAATATTGCTCGCAATTCTTCGGCGGCAGCCGTTGCCGACGTATATCGGAATGATTTTGAAAATTCTCACGAGGACGGCTTCAACACGCTTTATTTCGACGGCTCGGCAAGATGGTATCGGGCACCTGATTTCGTCTACAACGGCCTCGATTATTATGCCGGCAGCGGAGGCGGGGCGGCGCCGGCAAGCGGTATTCTTCAAGCGCCACTGGAGACCTATTATTACGACAACGCAATGCCATTTTACGTTGGCGATACGTATTACTGATCACAACCGGAATCCTGTGGTGCTGCAACCGAATCAATCCTCACGAGTCTTTGCCTTGATCGAGCGCGCCCCCGGCAATTTCCGGGCAGCGTCAAGGTATTTCACGCTTATCGAACTCCTGGTCGTGATCGCTATCATCGCGATCCTTGCCAGCATGCTGTTGCCGGCTTTGCAAAACGCCAAGGCCACGGCTCAGCGTGTCGTGTGTCTGAACAATCTCAAGCAGATCGGACTGGCGGTACAATTTTATGCGGACGACAATGCCGACTTCATGCCGTCCGGCAAGATCGAGAACGCCGCCGAGCAGCACTACGCCTGGCAGCCGTCGTATGCGATCTATTTGGGCGGCGATGAAAACGATACGAATTGGATTGCCGAGCGGAACTTTGTCGACAATCGCTTTGACAGCCCTTATGCACTCATCTGTCCGGTGCACCCGAAAGGCGACAAGTACCCCGACATTTGGCATCCACCCAATGGCGACGGCGACAGCGGCGGCAACACATACGTGTCGCATGGCGCCCAGGGCGACACGACGGCGGCACCATATCGGCATGCACAATCCAACACCTCGCCGCACCAGAAACTGGGCAATATTCCGAGCCGGACGTTCGTGATTGGCGACGGTATCAGCGATTACCTGATCAGCCCGTCGTATTACCCGTTGAATGAGGACCGCAACGCCGACGGGTACTTTGACTCCCACAATGTATTCGGAACGTATTTCTCCGGCATGGCGCAGGACCGTCACGGCACCGGCTCCAACTTTCTTTTCGTGGACGGCTCCGCCAGGTTCGTGTCACCCGGTGAAGTCCACACAGCGGGAATTTCCGGCGGTTACGGCATGTTCGACGTCGTCGATTAGTGCGGCAGTGCCGGTGATCCACCCGGCTACTTGATCGGTGCACAGGAAAAGTCATCGATCCAGGCGACGCCCTCGGCCTGGTCGTCGTAGAACAGAAACTCGACCATCAGCTCGGCGGTGTTTTTATCCGCTGTCGTGTCGGCGTGCATCTCGGTCCACCGCTCGCCCGTTGACTTGACGCCGCCGGCGCTGCCGTTGTGCCCCAGCTCGGTGCCGTCGGCATCGAACTGCGTGAAGATGATGACGACTGAGCCATTGCTGACGTCGGCCTGGTAGCGGATCGACATGCGGTACGAGGTGCCGGGCGTAGCCTTGAACCGCTGGCGCAGGGCCACGATTTGCCTGGTCGCCGGCTGCTTGACCAGCTTGACGCTGTGCTTGCCGCTGTAGACCCGCCCGGCATCGAGGCTGACGCCGGCCGGGTCGAGGTCGTAGCCCTCGGGATTGTACTTGCCGGTGGCGGCCCAGCCGTCGGGGATGCCGTCCGCATCCTGGTCGAGCTCGAAATCCGAGTTGCGCAGCAGGTTGGCGCCGAGCGGTTCCCGGCCGCGCCGGACGATTTTCGTGGGGTCGCTCACCAGCTTCTTGAAGTCAGCCAACGACATGCGCTCGTAACTGATGCCGGAGCGATTGATTACTTTCAGCCCGAGTTCCTCGGTGAGCCGGAAGAACCCGTCGAAGGCAGGTTGGCGCAGCGGATCGTCAGGCGCGGCATAACAGAGAATCGACAGTTGCAGCGGCAGCCGTGCCATCTGTATGCGACGAAGCGGCACCGGGTTCGTGGCGACGCGGGCTTCGGCACGGTCGAATAGTGCATTGAGCCGCCCGGTTACATCCCACTTCAACTCAGGTGCAGTGCCGCAACCCTGATGCACACCGTCGTACTGTTCGTAGGAGCCCGTCGTACGGGCGTACGAATCGAGCGACTCGACCGCCAGCACGTACTCGACCATGTCTGGCCCGGCCGCGCCGTAGTAGCCGTGGCAGAATTCGCGGATGCCGGTTTCGATGTCGTAATCCGGATTCCACAGCAGGCGGCAGAGAATGTACGAGCGCAGATGATCGAGCTCCATTGGCACGGTGAAGTATTCGCCGCCATCGGCGGCACCGAAGGCCGGGATCAGTTTGTCGCCGTCTGGCACCGGATGGGTGCGTAGGCAGGCCGTGCCGCCATAGGATTCGACAAAGAGCGCCTGGATGCCGCGCCGGTGGAATTCCTGAAAATTCTGCCGCGTGGCGTTGAGACGCAGGTGCGGCATGAGGTTGTCGGATTGATAATGGTAATACCAGATTTGCAGCTGATCCGTGTTCGCCTGCCACCGGGTCAGCTTCTCGAGATGACCGCGGTCGCGGTTGACTGCACATTGGCCGAATGCATGGGCGTAGCAGCCGGAGATCGGGCACCAGGTGACGCGCACGTTCGGCGCCATCTTCACCGGGGTCGGCGCGAAGGTCATGCCGTAGGAGAGCGTGTCGACGATGGCATCGGGATTCACTGCGGCCAGCTGTTTCGCCACAGCGTTGTCGAACGTCATGTAGGTGCCGGCCAGGCCGATGTGATCGTAACTGGCCTTGCACACGTCGCACAGGCAGCGATTGGCGCTGTCCGTGTGGCCAAGCCCGACAACGATGGGGCCCTTGACGTTGCGTACCCGGCGTCCGAGCCGCTCGGCGACGTAGGTTACGAATCCTGGATTGGTGATGCAATAGGCGCGCCGATTCCCTTCCTCATGCATGGTACGCTCGCCGCCGATTTCCGCGTAGAACTCCGGGTGCTCCCTGAACAGCGACTCCGGTATGTTGGCCAGGCCGTGGGATTCATAGTAGTCCCAGATCGTCTGCACCCGTTTGTCGTTCATGAGATGGGCGCGGGACTGCGCGCCGCCATAGGTCTTGCACACATTCAGGCGGTTGCGGGCGGTCCACGCTGCGTCCCAGTGTGACGGAGCCAGCACCGAGCGCTGTCCGAACGCCGGCCGCTGCCGGTCGGCGATTTTTACCGATAGGGCGGCAGCTTTTGGAATGCTGCTGACGCCGGCGGTGAACCACCGGCAGCCAAGGTGATCCTGTAGAAATCCGTAGATTCCGTTGATCGTGCCGCGGGGCGGCGCACCGGCAATGACCAGCGTTGTCCCGACTGTGCGGATCTCGTATTCGTCCTCAGCAAAATCCCCGGTAAGCTTGGTCAACTGCAGTGACTCGAGTCGACGATTGCCGTGTCCCAGCACAATCTCGTGCGACGACGGTGCGGTATTGTCGGTTGCCACGGGGAAGGTGGCACCGGTGATTTCAGTGAGCAGCGCTGCCAGGTCGTTCGCCACGGCGTGCGTACTGACATCGGCGTTGTCATCGACAATGATGCGGTACTCTGTCTTGCCGTTGTCAGCCAGTGTGAGCACGGATTCGCCCGGGTGTTCGAGCTGCAGGCTGAGCCGGGCCCACGGCTGTTCCGACTGGTCCCGGTGCTCGCGGGCTCGGATGAAAACGCCCGGCCCCCTGTTGGCCATCGTCATTTGCATCGCTGCCAGTTCCTGAGCCGCGGCGTGTGCTTTTTTGACATAGGCGGTGACGTCGATCTCGTCCAGCTGCGAAATCCCCGGTTCCGATGCTTCGGCCGTGAACTTGGCCAACAATTCGCCGGCCGCTGGCGCTGAGCTGGCGGTCATGGTCTCTTCGTCCCAGCCGGAGTCGGGGACGGCATGGAGGTTGACGACTTCGTCCGCCTTGAAGTCGTTGCGGATGCGGATCGTCAACGTCGCCCGGCGAATGTACGCACCGGCATCGATGCCGCTCAGGTCGAACTTGAGAAAGGTGTAATCCTGGTAGCCGCAGCTCAGATTCATCGTGTGGTCCTGTACCGTATCGGGTTCGCTGCGGCGCACCCAGGTATCGGCTGCCAGCGGCGCGTCGACAGTTGCGCTTGCGGCGTCGGCTGCCAGCGGCGGCGGCAGGTAAGCGAGATACCAGGCGGTGTAGAAAATGTCGGCGGTCAGGCGGGAGCTGGTGCGGGCCATCGCTGCCATCGTGGCATCGGTGGCATCGCTGGTGCCGGCGTTTTGCCAGTCGTCCTCGCGGTGCGTTGCCAGGTAGCCGTTGTCGGAGTCGGCGAGCAGCGCCCGGGCCTCGTCGGTGATTGCCTCCAGGCGCAGGCCCACCGCCGCTGCCGCGGCCTCGACGGAAGGCCCCAGCAGTTGTGGTGTGTAACCGGGAATCGCTGCGTCCACCGCGTTGTCGTCGATGAACCAGAAGACCGACATACCGTGCTTCATTGCCGTGGTCAGGCCATGTTTCTTCTCGATGGCATGACGCTCGTCGCCGTAGCCGTCCCAGGCGTGGACTGTGGACGATCGATCCTCGACGGCGTGGGCGAACGTGCCGGCGTACTGCGCCGCGTCTGCCGGCCGATGGTCACGAAAGGCTTCGATCATATGCTCGAAGTACCATTGCGCCCCCCGTATATACCGCCCCCTGTTGGCTGTGGGCGAAAAACTGAAGTAGTGGTAGCCCCAGACCGACCCGGTCTCCGGCATCGGCAGCCCATGGGGCGTCGGCACCGCGAACCTGCTGTCCTGCTCACCGTACATGAATTGCTTGGCATGATTCTTGTGCGCCGCCGAGGCCGTGGGTCCTTCGACGTGATCTGGATTTCCGCACCACCACCAGTACGAGCAGAGGTACTCACTGATCGGGCGCTCCACATTATCCAACGGATGCCGGTACGGCTGGGACCAGAGCGCCTGCAGCGCTTCCGGCTGCACCGCCAGGGCGGCGCGCGTGATCGACTCGTGGGGAGAGCCCCAAGCCATCACTTGTGGCGTTGCCGCGACCAGGCAGCCGGTCAGGGCCAGGAGCGGGGCATGTTTGAAAAGCGGGTGGATTCGTTTCATTCAGGTAGTTTGGCTCCCTGCACAGTTTGCAACAGTACTATTGCGACAGTCGAATAGTAGTTCGCGGTTACAACGTTGGTGCTGGTTATTTGCCCTGTGATCAGTCCACGGACCCGTCGGTGAGTCGGTAAGCGTTCACGCTGGTTCGTACAACCAGCTGATCGGCCGCACGACGACCTTCAGGCCGGCCTCCAGGCCAGCCGTTTCGTAATCGCTGGCGCCGTAGATGATCACTGCGTTGTCGGTGCTGGTGAAAGTGATCGACGGATAGTCGTTGTGGATGTTGCCCGGCCAGCGGGGATAACGGCAGGTGACCGACTCCGGATAATGGGTGCGGGTGTCGGCCGCTTTCAATGCCTGCCGCCGCTGGATCGCATGCACCTCGCTGACTGTGTCGAAGCCGCCGTCCGGTTCGATCCGTGTCGTGTCGTCGAGGGATTCGAGATTCTGGAAATGTGCCCAGGTCTCGCCGTCGTCGCGGCTCACCGCACATGACATCCGCATACGGCCGAGGCCGTCGGCAATTTCCTGCCCGGACACCTGGTTCCAGACGCAGACGATGTCGCCGCTTTCCGGAATGGTCTTGAGCGCCGCCGGCGAGTAGCTCGACGCCAGCCCGGTCGGTTCCGGTGTTGACCAGCGCAGGCCGTCGTCGACTGAGTAGCTTTTGTATAATTGGCCGAGATGGGTGCGGCCGAAACACATCAGGCGCCCATTGCGTAACTGCACCACCGCAGGTTCCTCGAAGTCAGTGAAACCGAACGGGTGGCCGTCGGCGGTCAGCCTGATGGATATTTCCCCAAGACTGCGTTGCCACGATTGCCCACGGTTGTCGCTGTAGAACATGAAACTGGCGCAGAGCCCGCCGAACATCGCATATGCCGGCACGAGGATCCGTCCCGACCTCAGGACTACTGCGGTATCGCCGCGCTGGCAGACATGCCCGAGCATGCCGGTCTCATTGATCGGAATCGGGGTCGACCAATTCTGACCCTCGTCGACCGACGTTTTCAGATACATCCGGTTGTGATAGAAATCGCCGAGGTCGACGTAGACCAGGCCCAGAATATCCGGGCGTGTTCTATAGCCGTCCGAGGTCGCCGGCAACCGAATCAACGCCAGCCTGCCGGTGTTGTAGTTCCCGGTGTTGGGCTGCACTATGAACGGTGCCGACCAGGTTTTGCCACCGTCCGCCGACGTCTTGCCACGAATGTCGCCGGCGCCGAAGTCATCGGCGTCCGCATAGAAATGGGTGTACGCCAGCAGCAAACGGCCGTCACGCAGCTCGATCACAGCGCCTTCGCTGTTGCGCAGATTGTCGGGACCGGTTTCCTGCAGCGGGCAGACTATTGGGTCATTTTCGGTGGGCATGTATAATCCTCAGTTGTTCGCTTCCCTTGTTCTTGTTCAACAGGTGTCAAGCGGCAAGGGCACGGTATGCAATCGTGTTTGATTGATCATTGATTCAGGTCGCTCAGCCAGAACGCGTTTGTCCATGCCCAGCGTCCGTCCGGGTCGCAGCACGAAAAGCGCAGCCAGGGGAGATTGGATGCCCACCTTTCGGACAGGTCGAACGTACATCCTGTCAGCGTCTCGCCGGGGGGGGCTCGAACCACCCGCCCGGAAAAGGTGAGACCGTTGCATGCTATGGTTTTCACCTCCGAGCAGCGAAAGGTGATCTTGTTCCCGGAAAGTGACCACTCCTCAATCGCCGGACCGCAAGATGAATAGAACTTTCCTGTCCGGATTGCCTCTGTGATGGCCGTCGGGGTCCGGTCGTCCACGCACACGACGATCCAGCCGAGCGCGAAGTCCGGCCAACTGTTGAAGTGACAATCGTCAACCGCCAGGCCGTACAGCCGCATCCCCGATTCCAGCAACTCGTCCCAGTGCGTCACGGCGTACCCTTTGCAGGCCACACCTTCACAAGTGGCGTTGTATATCTCGATGCCGGTAACGCCTTGAAGATTAACCATGTCGCTGATGCTGCGTCCATCCCAATATGTGCAACTCAGGATCGCGATACCACCGTCCGCATTGATGGCCTCGATCATCTCCTGCTGGCCGATCCCGGGTTTCCATTGTGATGACGTCAACGTATTCAATCCCAGGATCATTGCCTCGGCCGGCCGGCCGTAACGCACGGTTTCCGCACGGTACTCGACACCGGGCAGCACACGAAAGTCAGCAGAATCAAGGGCCTGGAAATCCGGGAACCTCCCATAAGTGAGCTTGTCACAGTGCTCGGTGAGGTAGAGAAAGTCGTACTTGGCGTCACGGTAGCGGGCCACGGTTTGCTCGGGTGGATGGGCGCCGTCGGAATAGGTCGAGTGGCAGTGACAGTTTCCACGCAGGCGAAGGTGTCCGCCTCCGAGCAGGCAATGCCGTTGGGGCTCTGCCGGGGCAGGGATTGGAGCATCCCGTGTGGTCATGGTCATTCAGTGGATTGGTCAGGTGCCGTACTGTGCGCCGCCGCCGGCTTCCTTTCGTTCTTGTTCTTTGTCCTTTGCGGACAGGTCGACAAGGGAGTGCTCCGGGATCGGCCATCTCTTGTGGCTGTGTGAAGATAATTCGATTTTCACCCATTCACAGGTGTTGCACGTTGGTAAAGGAATCTGATCGGTACTGAAAGGTTCGTTCTCACGGCGCCGGCTCGCCGGCTCTCCAGGCATCGCCTGGCGGTGCCGGTTGAACGGCACGGTTCAGTGGGCGTCAATGATCTCGACACCCCCATGTTTCAGGATGGCGGACCCGTGGATCGGCTGTTATATTCACGGCCGGTGCACCGACGCACTGATGATGTTTAACCGGGGTGTGATATGGGCATGGAATTGCAGGGAAAGACAGCGGTCATTACCGGCTCGAGTTGCGGGGTCGGGCGTGCGATCGCGATCGAGTTCGCCAGGCAGGGAGCGAAGGTGGTCTGCTGCGCACGCCGTGAGGAACGGCTTCGCGAGACCGTGGATCTGATCGAACAGGAAGGCGGGCAGGCGCTGGCGGTCCGGGCAGACATCACGAAGAAAGACGACGTCGAGAACGTTGCGAGGTCGGCGTTGGATCAGTTCGGTCGGATCGACGTGCTGTACAACAACGCGGCCACGTTCAAGGCGATTGGCGCGGTATGGGAGGTGGACGAGGATAATTGGTGGGAAGACATGACCAATAATGTCCTTGGCCCGATGCTTTGCTGCAGGGCGGTCCTGCCGGACATGATGGAGCGCAACGCCGGGATTATCATCAACATGAACGGCGGAGGTTCCTCGTCACCCTTTCCAGGCGCAACGGGATATGGCTGCTCCAAGGCAGCGCTGATGCGGTTCACGGACACGCTGGCCCGGGAGCTGGAGCACGATGGCTATGACATCTGCGTCCTGGGCATGGCGCCCGGCTCGGTGTACACGGAAATATGGGAGCCGCAGCTCACCACACCCGGCGGCCGGAAATGGATCGGGGGACTTCAGAAATTTGTCGATGAGAAGCTGTACAGGCCGCCCGAGGATTGCGCCAGGGCTTCCGTCGAGCTAATTCGTGTCGCGTGTCCGCAGATCAGCGGGTGCGTGTTCGGCGTGGCGAGCGATTTCGAGGTGGTCGCCGGAAACGCGAAGGAAATACGCGACAGAGATCTCTACCAGATCAGGTACAGGCTGGACAAGGAGAAGTGGCCCACGATCTGAGACGTGGTCGCTCAATCGACCGCACCATCGTCCCAGGGCAACGCCTGTCTCAGATAGACCTGGCGGCCCCAATTGAAATCCTCCGGCAGAAGAAAGCAGGCCCCTGCTCTCGCGTCGTCGTGCTGCCCGGCGATGAACTCGTCGAGCAGAGCACGCTGCAAGGCTGTGTCACGTGGCGCTTTTTCGGGATCTTCGGGTACGCCGCCCAGGATCACATTGACCAGCTGCATGTCGTCTGTCTCATACGGCAGGAGATACACTTCTCTCTGAAAACGGACCAGGTTTGAGGATGGCGGGAGCAACTCTTGCAATCGGGAATTGAGCACCCAGCTTTCGCTCCAGAAGCAGTTGTAGGGTTTGTCCGGTCACGCCGTCCTCGTTGACGGCAAACTCAGACGGCCATGAAAAAACGCTGCGCTGACCTGCGGCGATGGCGCGGAGCAGAATTGCCGTTAGAGGTCGAATGACCCCCCTGACTTTCATCGTTTACGTATACAATGGGGAGATCTGCCGTGCAGGCCATGGTGTCATGGTGGCATCCGATTCGTCCCCCGTTCGACATTCTGAGTTTGAGGTTCGATTTCCTGGTTCAATATTTCAGGATGGCTGGTTGGCTGCTATATTCGCTGTCGTGAACCGACGCAACGCACTGTCACTGATGCGGATGTTCAATCGGAGGGTTCGATGGGTAAGGAAATAATCGTGGCGAGCGTCAGGCCCCTGTATCGTGGAGAAATGCCGCTGGCCGACTACCTGACCTACGTTGAAGGCTATCTCGACGAGGCCGGGGCGGCCGGCGCCGACATCGCCTGTCTGCCGGAGGATTTTCCGGGCCTTGCGGCGCAGGCAGAATCCATCGACGGGGCGGTGGCCGGTTGCGTCATGGCGGCTGCGAAGAAGCACAGCATGTACGTCATCCTGCCGATTGTCGAGGCCGTCGACGACGGGAAATACATGAGCGCCATTTTGATCGATCGCCGCGGCGAGATTGTCGGCAGGTACTTCAAGACGCATCCGACGCCGATGGAAATGGATGACTGGGGTATTTCGCCAGGCAACGACATACCGGTGTTCGAAACCGACTTCGGCACCATCGGCATCATGATCTGCTTCGACGGTTACTTCCCGGAGCTCGCCGCGATCATGAGCCGGAAAGGCGCGCGGATCATTTTCTACCCGCACTTCCAGGACTCGCCGGAGATCGAGACCCACCGGCTCCACATGCAGGCCCGGGCGATGGACAATTGCGTCTACCTGGTCAGCTCGACCTTTGGCATTCCGAAGGATCAGGCGTGGATGGCGCCCGACCCGACCGTCGGTTTTTTCGTCGGCTATTATCCCAGCTGTGTGATCGGTCCGGACGGCAGGTTCATCGCCTGCAGTGGCTGGGAAGAAGGGTTGCTGACGGCGAAGATCGATATCGACAGAAAGTGGCTCGTGCATGGGCACGGTGAGCCCGGCATCTGCGACATGAAATGGATACTGAACAAACACCGGCGACCCGAATTGTATCGGCGAGAGGACGATGCTGCTGCCAATTGAGAAAATCGTCATTCACCAGGGACGGATCCGGACCAACCTGCGCTTTTCGTATGGGACGGTCGATTTTTTCCCGTTCACCATTGTGGAAATCATCAGTGGTGAGCTCATTGGCGTGGGCGAAGCTATGGGCGGGAATCCTGACACGTTCGTTGCCGCCGCGAAAGCCATGATCGGAATGGATGCGCTCGCTCCGAATACTGTTCTGGAGATGGCGTTGCTCAATGAGCCCCGGCCTTTTGTTGAGCGCGAAGCGTTCTCGATCGGGCTGTACGACCTGGCGGGAAAGTTCCTCGATGTGCCGTTTCATACCCTATTGGGCGGAAAAAAGCGAGACCGGGTCCCATTGATGCCGTGTATATTTCCGGGCAGCCATGGGGATGCGGGTGAAAAGGCAGCGAAATTTGTCGAACAGGGCTATAACCACTTAAAAGTGAAGTTAATGGGCGATCAGGAAGAAGATTTGTCGGCTCTGAAGGCGATTCGGGACACAGTGGGTGATGACATATACCTGCAGGCCGATGCGAATAACGGCTATGCGCCCTCGGACAGTTTTCTGCATACCCTCGATGCGTTTGACAAGTGTGCGCTCAATGTCATAGAGGACCCGATCAACGGCACCTGCCGGGACTACGCCGACCTGGTCGGGAAAACGGCCGTGAAAATAATGGTGGACGAGAAGGCCAGAACGATAGCGGGCCTGGTCGAAGTGGTTAAAAGCGATGCTGCCGATTTCGTCAATCACCATCCGGACAACGCCGGCGGCCTCGACATTTTTCTTAAGATGAGCGGTATTTGCGAGTCATTCGGTATACCGTCAGCGGTGGGCGGTACCGGGTATCTGGGTATCGGCACGGCGGCGCACCAGAGCCTGGCATCGGTCATCGGACTCTCTTTTCCGTGCGGTGAGCTGTGCGGGGATGTTGATCACGGCTTTGAAATGGCGCTGGCGAAGGCGCTCTATCCGGTCGACGCCGGCGAGGCGATCATACCGGACATCCCGGGGCTGGGTGTAGAACTGGACCGGGCGAACCTCGAAAAGCTGGCTGATAAGAAGGTGGAGATCACGAAGGAGGAATACCGATGACGACATCAGACATTTCTGCGCCGTTTGTCGAGTCCAACGACATCCTCGACAATCCGGACGCACTACTGCGGCGATTTCTCAGGGATGGATACCTGTTCGTCCGGGATCTGCTGCCGCGCGACGAGGTTCTGAACCTCCGGCGCCAGATCTTCGAACACTGCCGTGAGGGCGGCTGGCTTTGCGACGGCAGCGACGTGATGGACGGCATAACCGACCACGAGCCGGTGCGGGAAGGCGATCCGGCGTGGGCGCTGGTGTACGAACAGGTTCAAAAGCTGGAGGCCTTTCACCGGTTGAAACTGCACGCCAACGTGCAGCGCCTGATGGAAGCTCTGTTCGACGAGCCCGTCTTCTGTTATCCGATGACCATTGCTCGTATGGCGTTCCCCAACGACAATGCGCACGCCACGCATCCGCACCAGGACTGGCTCTACAATCAAGGGTCGACCTTCAACGTCTCCTGTTGGGCGCCGCTCGGCGACATTCCGGCAACTGTCGGTGGGCTGAAGATCCTGGCCGGTAGTCACAAGGCAGGCTTTCTCATCCCGCATCCGGCGCCCGGACCGGGCGGGCAAACCGTCGATGTCGACCCTGATCTGCCATGGGTTGCGTCGGATTACCGGGCTGGTGACCTCCTGGCGTTTCATGGTCTGGTGGTCCACGGGGCGCGCGGGAATCACAGCCCTGACCGTATCCGTCTGTCGATGGATTTTCGCTACGCCGGGATCAGCCACACGGTCACCGATGTTCCCATGAAGCCACATCGGAACTGGGCCTATCCGAAGAAATTCTCATGGGACAATCTCGACGCCGACTGGCAGGACCAGGAGCTCAGGCGTTACTGGGAGCGCGGGCCGAAGATGAAGATCGTGCCCTTGAGCGACGACTTTCTCCGCCGGGACGAAGCAGACATTCGTAACCGCTCCCGCCCTCATGAAGCGGATGCGTAGGACAGGCATTCCTGCCTGTCCCGGCGTCGTTTTCAGCTTGCCTGGTGCGGTCGTCATTATACCGGCGGAGACCGTTCAGGCACTATCCCGCGTCGATCTCACTCAACCGGACCGGCCGATTTTCTTCGAATGACTTTTTCGCGGCGTGTGCCATGACCACCGGAACACGGCCGTCGGCGCCGGTTACGGATGGTGTTTTCCCCTCGCGAACGCATTCGATGAACTCGATCATCTCGGCAATATAGGCGTCGGTGTAACGCTCGGTGAAGAACCACAGCGGCGGCGCGGTATGCACGCTGTCGGCATCGCTGTAAATCGTTCCGTCCGATATGTTGTTTGACGTTGCGGCCATACCCCCTGAGCCAAGCACTTCGACGCGCTGGTCGTGACCATAGACAGCCTTGCGGCTGTTGTTGATCGTCCCGACGACGCCATTTTCAAAACACAGCACGGTCGCCGCGGTGTCGATATCGCCGGCCTTGCCGATCGCCGGGTCAACCAGTGCAGCTCCGGTCGCATAGATCTCGCGCACTTCGCTGCCGATCAGAAACCTGGCCATGTCAAAGTCGTGGATGACCATATCCAGGAAGATGCCTCCGGAGACTTTGATGTATTCAATCGGCGGCGGCTCGGGATCGCAGCTGATGATGCGCAGCATGTGCGGCGTGCCTATTTTGCCGGAAGCGACCATGTCCCGGACGCGCCGGAAATTTGTGTCGAAGCGGCGCATGAATCCAACCTGCAACTTGACCCCGGTGCTGTCCACAACTGCGAGCGCCTTGTCGATCTTTGCCAGGTCATGATCGATCGGTTTTTCGCAGAAGATATGCTTGCCGGCAATCGCCGCCTCTTCGATCATCTGTGCGTGCATGTTGGTGCTGGCACAGATGACGACTGCTTCGATCGCCGGATTCTCCATGATCACGCGATAGTCCTCGACTGCAACGTCCACCCCGCAAGCTGCGGCAACTTCCTTGGCAGCCTCCAGCCGGGAATCGGCAACCGCGACGAGCTCGGCATCGGGAATTCGCCAGGCCAGGTGTTCCGCGTGCAGTTTTCCGATCCTGCCGGCGCCGATCAGACCGATAGTGATTCTTCTCATAATGTGACAGAGTTTGGGGTTTGCGGTTTCTGGCACCTGAAACCTGGCACCTGAAACCTTAATTCAGAATTCATTGAACACTTCGTGCCCTTGCCGCGGGGCGCCGTCGGCACCGATGAACGACATGTCCCCCGATCCGCTCATCGGCCCGAATTCCGGGGCGTACGCGTATGCCGTCAGGCTGTGGTGCAGCACGTACGCAAGCCAACCGATGCCGCGCTGTTTCAACTGGCCGAGCGTGTAGCGGATGATGTCCACATGCTCCAGATCATCGACCGCGCCCCAGCAGGTCTCGGTCGCCAACAGCGGCTTGTCGGTGTCAGCGGCAAACGCGGCATAGTCATCGAGCTGCTGCTCGAATATCGATTTGTCGGGAATTCTGTTAGGCGGTTTGTCGGGCCAATAGGGATGAATACTGAGCACGTCACTGATCGGCTCGACCTGCCGGATTCCGTCGACGCCGTGGTTGGCGTGGATGCCGACCGTGATCGGCGCGGTCGCACCGAGCCGTTTGCAGGTATCGTAACTGTCCGCGAGCCAGCCATACTCGGCTGCAACGATCTCGGGTATCGCGCCGGGGGCGCAGGCATATGAAAACGGCTCGTTGCAAAGGTCCCACGCAAAAATTCGCGTGTCTGCGGCATGCCTGCCGACGACATCCTCCAGATACGGCCCGAATCGACGGTCCGGCGGCACCGAGCTGATGCCCGGCATAAAGTGATCGATGTATATGCCGCCATAGTCGGCGAGCATACTGTGCCAGCGATTGAAGAGGACGGGCATGACCAGCAGATCATGCCTGGCCGCGATTGCCAGCGCCGCCTCGAAGTTGTCCAGGAACCGCTCCGGGCCGCGCGTAAACGATTCCCATGAGAGCCATAACCGAACGGCATTGATCTGCGGGAAATACGTCTTGCCGCGGCCGAGTTCCTCGTCGACGACAGCGGCGTCGAACAGCTGCCAGATTTCGAATCCGGTGCGCCCGTAGCTGGGTTGATAGTTGAACCCTCTGATGGCTGAATAGTCCAAACTGTCATCTCTGTTTTGTCACAGGACAGACCACAATGAACGGTGATCAATTCCCGGCGTAGCCGGATACGCACTTCATGGAGCTTTTACTTCCCGGCAATCAATTCAACTCGACATAAGAAAGGGCGGCGTGCGCCTCGAAAAACGCTGCAACTTGTTCATAGCTTACTGCGTTGGCGGTTTCGCAACCAACGGCATCGGCAATCTCGGCAAGCGTCCGGTTGCCGTCAGCCCAGAACAGGGCCCAGGCGGGAAGTCCGCTATCGTGTATTTGCGCGGCGATAAGCGGCGGTGTGTTTTCAAGTGTCGGCGCCAAGGGTGCGAGCCGTCGTGGTACTCGCCCGGCGCCTCGTGGCAGGCGCTTGCGGGCGCGCCCCTTTTTCGGTATTGCCGCGGCGGCCTCAAGCACCCGGCGTTCATTATCATTCAGAATGCCGATAGCCTCGTCATCGGAAATCCAGCGTTTCAGCCGGTCCATGCCCTCCCGGTGTGAGTCCTGCAAGTAACGCATTTCTGCCGGCGAACAACTTTTCTTTGTGTCTGCGAGCTGTTGAATGATTCGATCAGTTTCCGACTTCGCCAGTTCCATCACCTCCCGGCTGCCCGCGTCCGCCAGATAATAGAGGTAGCCGGCCATGGCGGCGGTGCAGGAGGATAGCCCGCTCCGGCTCAGGAAATCAGGGGTATCCTTCGAACTGTGATAGCCGTTCCACAGCTGATCGGATGTGGAGCAATAGCAGGTGTTGATCCAGGGGCACGGGAACCCGTACCGTGGATCTCCCATCAGAGTGTCCACCGTCGAGACAAAAGGACCGGGGGCCAGCCGGTAGCCGGGTTTCCCCAGACGCAGCGCTGCACGGATGACAACCGCACCGATTCGATCCACAAAGCCGGCGGACATCGGAATGGTTGATCGCCAGGACAGGCGCCCGTTGCACAGGTCGGACCGGGATCCCACGGAATCAATGCAGACACCGGCCAAGGGTGTTTGCAAGCGCGGCACATTTTCCAGGTAATGAAAAAAACCGTAGCTTTCATAGGCATGGAGCAGTCGAATCGTCCGCCGTGGCCGGGGCAGCCGCCCGGCGGCGATCAGCTTTTCAATGACGCGGGCAATCTCCAGGCAGACGGCCACCCCGGATGCATTGTCGATGGCGCCGGGCTCGGCGCTGTGCGCCAGTGCCCAAACCTCTTCTGCCGAATCGTCGCGGCCGCGCACGATGCCGCTAACCACATCGTGTGTGCCGACGTAGCGGCGGGTATCGACCTTGGTCAGCAGGCTCAGGCTGCCATGTGTCCGCATCATCGCGCGGAGTTTCCTGCCGCCGTTCTCAGAAAGCACCAGCCCCACCAGACGCACGGCCGCGTTCTCGATCGGGATGCCGCCCCAGCCGAACTTGATCCAGGCGGTCGCATCCGGGTGGCCTGTTATCGGTTTGTCGGAGATGACCCCGACCGCTCCCGTGGCGGACAGCTGCTTCAATGCCGGCCGCGGATCCAGCTGCGTCAGGATCATTTTGCCCGCGAGTGCGCCGGGCACAATGCTGCCGAGCTCGTCCAGGGTATCGATGATGACCAGTTCAGTGACAAGCCCGTTCTCCGGCGTACCGGTCGTCCATTGAACGACGTGCCAGGGGTTCTCGTGGTAGTCGAGCACGCGGCAGCGAATCGGGTGGATCACGTCGACGGTGGCGGAACGGATATCCTGCGCTTCCTGAATGATCCACCGGCCGGAGCCGATTCTGCCGCCGGTCTGAATCGATTGAACCTCCACTGTGGCACCGGCGCGCTCGTAACGATCGACCAGCGTCTCTGTCGTTTGATGAAAGCGGTCGAACGAGTTCCAGCGATCCGTCGCGACAATTGCAGCCACATCGTCGAGGACGCGCCGTCCGTTCACCGCTTTCTGAAGTACGGGCAGCACGTTCCGGCAAAACGCTGAGAGTGAGCGCGGTGTTTGATATCTCATTGGTCGCGATACGGGATGCAGGATTCGTGATGCGGGAGGGATGCGGAATACGAGATATGATACACTACGTGTCGTATGTCCAATGATCAAAGACGCGTTATGATAAGCAACATGAAAGACTGCAAAATACGAATCGACGTTTCGCGCGGCAGCTTCAAGACGGTCGCGGCTGCCGCCCGGTCGGAGAAGAAAGTCAAGTGGTTCGTTCCCGATACCGATGCCGACGCGGTGACGGAATGTTACGCTGCGGTCGAGCTCGGAAACGGCATCCGGACGCTGTGCAGGAATGCGGATCGTACAGACGCCGCTGTCAGCTTTGTGGTGCCTGGCGGAAAACTCAGATCGGCTACCCTGCAGATTGTGCTCGGCACGCCATCGTCGAATCCGCGTGTCGCGGCGCTGCAAGATGCGGGCGGGATGAGAGGGGTGAGCCATTCCGAGGGATACCTCATTCTGGCGCGCCGGGAGGCCCGTACCCGCATTCTGTACATTGCCGCACTGACCCGCAACGGCGTGCTCAATGGCGTCTACCGCTACCTCGAGGAACTGGGCCTGGGCTGGACCAGCCCGGGCTGCATCCAGGCGGCCTGGCCAAAGCGTGTCGTGTTCTGGAAGGAAGCCCTGCACCTGACGGAAGCCCCGCGATTTGAATCCAGAGGTTTCTACATCGGCAGCGCCCGCCATCCGGTAACCGAGGATCTTCTCGTTTGGATGGCGAGAAACAGAATGAACTATTGCGCCTGGCCCAGCACCCATCCGGCGCTGGCCAAGAAGCTTGGCATCGGCATCATGGCCGGCGGCGACGAGATGCATCTCAAGTTCGATCCGGACCACATTTTCAAGAAAGGCAAGACCCTTTACGAAGCCCATCCGGAGTGGTTCGCGCTGCGCAATGGCAAGCGCGACCAATGGCCGGGGGTTATTTGTGTGTCGAATCGGGCGGCCGTCAACTACCTGTTCGAGCAGATCATGGCTTTCGTGATGCAGCATGCGGCCTGGCTCGATATCTATGCGTTCGGCGGGTCGGATACCGGCAAGACATGGTGTGAATGCCGGTCGTGCAAAAAGATGGGGAACGCAGCCGACCGTTATCTGCGGCTCGTGCATGAGATGCGGCGGCGCCTCGACGCCGAGTACGAGAAAGGGAACATCGACCACAGGATCATTCTCCGCTTCGAGGCTTATGACTGTAACGACAGTCTGCAGCCGCCGTCACGTCCGTTCCCGAAGGGCTTCGATATGGAAACGACCCAGTTGGAGATCTGGCCGATTCGGCGCTGCCAGGCCCATCCCATGGACGATCCCGAATGCCGCGAACTGAACCTGCTTCACTGGCGTGCCATCCAGGGTTGGCACCGCAAATTCAAAGGCCCCATTATTCAGGGCGAATTCTACAACGTCAGTGCTCTGGCCGACATGGCAACGGTATTCTCCAAAACCATGGCAGCCGACGTGCCGACCTATGCGGCGAACGGAGTCAGCGGCATGCAGTATATGCACGTGTCGCCGGGACACTGGGGGCCGCGGTCACTCACGAACTGGCAACTCGGCAGGCTGCTGTGGGACCCCGGGCACGATTACGATTCGATGCTGCGTCAGTTCTTTCGCCTGCGTTTCGGACCGGTCGCGCGGCAGGCGGAGAGGCTCTACCGCAAGCTGGATCTGGCGACCAGCAACATCATGATGATCAAGAGTGTCGTTGCCGGCAATCTGAACTGGAACCTGCGGCGAAACTACGGCGACTATGCCGCCGTCGAGTGGGACAATGCGGGCGGTTTGCCAATGCTCGAGCTGTTCGATTTCGACCATCTCAGGCTGCATCGCCCCGACGATTCCGATGGCAGGATCGGCAACGGCCTCAACAATCTGGACGATATCGTCAAGGCGTTCGAGGATATCTCGGCCGGCTTCCGCGGACTCCGCAAACAACGAAATCTGCCGGCGGCAGCAAAGGCGAATCTCGATGAAGATCTGACGCTTGTGACTTACACCGGGCTGCTGATCGAGCTGCACTACCAGTTCGCCCTCTTCTGGGAGGCGAACCGCTATGGCAACCGCCAACCGGGCCCGCACAAGGCGCGTCTGCTCAGGATCGCCGCCAAGCTCGACCGTTTCGCCTTTCCACAAGCAGCCATGGGCGCATCGCGGGTTGCCAATGCGCTCGAACGCACCAACCTGTCGGCGCCGCT